>NZ_JBHWGA010000011.1:0-219188 GCF_042733315.1 Streptomyces sp. NPDC059718 | reverse complement strand
CCCCGCCTGTGGGGGCCGCGGGGTGTCTTTGGGGGCGGCGGGGGGGTCCTTGCCCCCCCACCCCGCGACCCCTGGCGCAGCCTGACGTGCGGTCAGGAGTTCACTCGGGTGTCCGCGGTCGCCGCCGCGACCGCGGCGGCGGTCCTCCTCGCACGGTTGAGCCGTGACATGGAGCTCCTCAGGGTGCCGGTGGGGGGAACGCGCGGGTCACCGGTGGGGCGGCGCTTCATCCCGCGCGTACGGCACGGCCTGGGCCGACGTCATCGTCGACGACCGTGGACGAGGGGCGAGTTGGCGCACGTGCACTCGTGGGACGGGTCAACCTGCTTGCTCTGTGCGGGACTCAGGCTAGGGTCGCGGCCCCCGCGCCCCAATGAGGGAACCCCCTAACCCCGGTCGCGTAGGGAAACCCCTCGGTCACCTCACGTGTCCGGCGGTGCACGAGGAACAGTGCCGCCGCCGGTCCGGGGCTCGCCTCAGCCGGCCCGGCGGCCCGCGGCCAGTCGCACGATGTCCACCCGTGAGCGGATGCCGAGCTTGCGGTAGACCCGGGTCAGGGTCGCCTCGACCGTCTTGACGCTGATGAACAGCGTCGCGGCGATCTCCCGGTTGGTGGCGCCCTCCAGGACCAGCGCGGCCACCTGACGTTCCATCGAGGCCAGCCCGTCCAGCTCCGGCGGTGCCGCCGCCGAGGGGGCCGCCGGGGCCGGGCCCACCTGCCCCAGCCACGGCAGGGCCTTCGACCGCCGGAACAACCGGCCGGCCTCGTCCAGCGCCACCCGGGCCGCCGCGCGGTTGCGCCGGTCCGCCTCCACCTGGGCCAGCGCGAAGACGGCGCGCGCCTCCTCCAGCCCGTACCCGAGTGCGACCAGCCGCTGCCGGGCCCCGTTCAGCACCGCCACCGCCCCGTCGGTGTCGCCGCGGGCGGCGAGCAGCATCCCCTCGGCGCGCTCCAGGACGGCCAGGATGCTCTGCCGGCCGAGCCGCAGGGCGTGCCTGCGGGTCTCGTCGATGACCTCACGCGCCTCACCGAGCGCGCCGGTCAGCACCAGTGCCTCGGCCAGGTCGCCCTGCCAGCGGCCGCGCGCGGGCTCGGTCACGCCCATCTCGCGCTCCAGCGCGCGCACCCGCCGCAGCGCGTCCACCGCGCCCTGCGGGTCGGCGCCGACCAGCCGCGCGTGCCCGAGCGCGTACAACGCCCGTGTCATGTACGGCATGTCGCTGTCGGCCTCGGCCCGCCGCACCGCGTCCCCGGCCAGGGACAGGGCGCGTTCCACCGTGCCGCCCGCCGCCTCGGTCAGAGCCGCGATCTGCAGTGCGAAGCCCTCGCCGATGCCGGTGTCCTCGGCCAGCCGCAGGCTCTCGCGGGCCAGGTCCAGCGCCGTGCCGCAGCGGCCGGAGCGCAGCTCGATCTCGGCGAGGCTGCGCACCGAGTAGACCTCGCTCTCCACCGCGCCCCGCTGCCGTGCCTCACCGGCCAGCCAGGTCAGCGCGGTGCGCGCCTCGTCGAGCTGATCGCTCATCAGCAGGTAGCGGGAGCGGATGTAGACCGGGCCGTTGTGGTTCATGGCCACGTCCGGGTCCTGCGGCTCCGCGGAGGCCAGGGCCAGGGTCGCGGCGGCGTCGGGATGCCCTACCAAGGTCTCGTTGAGCGCCTTGAAGGACAGCGCCAGCAACTCGGTGCGCCGGTCGCCGGCCCGCGCGGCGAGCGCCGCCGAGCGGGCGGCCTCGGCGCGCGCCTCGTGCATCTGGCCGTCCACCAGGGCCCGCCAGGCGAGCTGGTAGCGCACCAGGCCCTGCAGCCGCGGGTCGTCGCCCGCGTCCGCCAGGGCCTGCGGGAAGACGTCGTCGACCTCGGACAGGGCCTGCCCGACCGAGTCGATCACCACGCTCCACGCCCGCACCCGGTCCGCCGGGACCGTGGCCTGCGCCAGCACCTCGCGGGCGGTGGCCCGGGCGAGTTCGGGTTCGGCGGCGGTCAGCGCGTCCTCGGCGGCCCGCAGCCGCCGCTCGTCCGCGGTGGGCACCGCGCCCTCGGGGGTGTGCCGGGCGGCCAGCAGGCCGAGTTGGGCGGCGACCGAGGGGGCGCCGCGGGCCCGGGCCTCGTCCGCGGCCTCGGCCAGGCTCGCCGCGACCCGTTCGTCCTTGCCGCTCGTCGCCAGCGCCAGATGCCGGGCCCGCTCGATCGGGTCGCCGGCCGCCGCGGCCAGCGCGGCGTGGGCGCTGCGCCGGTCCTCCGGGGTCGCCTCCGCGTACAGTGCCGCGGATATCAGCGGGTGCGCGAAACGCACCAGGCCGGTGCCGTCGTGGTGGTCCATCTCCACCAGGCCGAGCGAGGCGGCCACGCCCGTCTCGCTCTCGGCGTTGGCGCGGCCGGCGCTGCGCAGCGTCGCAAGGGTCGGGCGGGCCCCCGCGCTGGCGATGAGCAGGGTGCGGCGGGTGTCCGCGGAGAGCATCTCCAGCCGGTTGAGCACCAGGGTGCGCAGCGAGGTCGGCACCGGCAGCGGCTCCCCGGGGCGGGGCGGGGTGCGGCTCTCCGCGAGGGCGCGGCCGAGCTCCAGGGCGAAGAGCGGATTGCCGCCGCTGGTGCGGTGGATGTCCCGGACGACCGCCCGCGGCAGACCGGTGTGACCGCGCCCGTCGAGGAGCTCGGAGACCTCCGGCCGGGACAGCGGCGTCACCCGCAGCGTGCGCACGTCCTGCGGGAAGGCGCGCAGATAGCGGTCGTGCTGGTCCTGCGGATCGGCCTCGGTGCGTACGGCGCCCAGCACCCGCACCGGCAGCTCGGCGACCCGGCGGGCCGCGAAGGCCAGCAGCTCGGCGCTGGCGGGGTCCATCCACTGCAGGTCGTCCACGACGATCAGCACCGGGCCGTCGGCGGCCAGTGCCCGCAGCACCGACAGCACGGCCAGCCGCAGCGCGAGCCCGTCCCGTTGCAGCGAGGACTCCCCGCGGCCGGTGAGCGCCGACTCCAGGGCGGCCCGCTGCGGCGCGGGCAGGCTGTCGGACACCTGGTCGGCGACCAGGCCGAGCAGATCGACCAGGGCGAGGAAGGGCAGGTGCGATTCGGACTCCGTCGCGGAACAGCGCAGTACCGTCGGCTCGCCGCCGTATTCCTCGGCGAGCGTCCGCAATACGGTGGACTTCCCGATTCCGGCCGGTCCGTACAGCAGCAGGCTGCCCCCTTGGGCCAGATGCCCGCGGGCCCGCGCGAGGACGTCACCTCGCCCGATCACCTGGTCGGGTCGGGGTCTGGCCGGCACGTCGAAGACCTGCTCCACGGTCGCCGCTCCCCTCGTGTCGTGTCCGGGACAATGGTATGCAAAGAGCCGCGGAAATCCGCCGGTACGGGCGCGGCCCTTCGACTTCTGTCCGGTGTAGGGAAATTCACCGCCGTCGCCGAATGGATGTCGTGCAATGGGCGGCACATCGGGAAACGCACGGGGGCAACAGCCTGTTGAACACCGGACCATTCGTCAGGCCGGCCCCCGTCCCGCGCGTGCCGGTGGACACACCCCGAATGATCGGTCCGATCACGCCGGCGGTCAAACCCCAAAATAACCCCGGGTGAACCGAACATGGCGGCTTGTCCGGACTTCCGGCCCTGCCCCGCTCACGGTGCTTTGCGGGTGAACGTGCCGCCGGGGAGCGGCCGGCGCGGTCGCTTTGTCGTCAATGTCGTTCCGGGTCCGCTCCGGGTCCGCACCGGTCCGCGCGGGCCGGCCCCTCAGGGGAGCAGGCCGGCCCGGCGGGCGACGACGACCGCCTCGAGGCGGGTGTGGGCGCCGAGCTTGCGCATGGCCGAGCGCAGATAGCTCTTGACCGTCTCCGGGCGCAGCCCCAGCCGGTCGGCGGCTGCGGCGTTGGTGGCCCCCGTGGCCACGCACGCCAGTACGTCCAGCTCCCGGGAGGAGAGCGCCACCGGCCGCCCGGTGGGGGAGCGTTGCCCGGCACCGGCACCGGCACCGGCGGCGCCGGTCGCCGCCGCCAGCCGGCCGCACGCGGCGAGCAGTTCCTGCCGCAGCAGCGGATCGGCGACCCGGCCGGCCAGCGCCCGCAGCTCCCCGTGGGCCTCGCGGACCTCCTCCCAGGCCGCAGGGTCGCCCGTGGTCGGCTGCCGGCACGTCGACAGCAGGCGGTCGGCCTCGTCCCGGACCACCAGCCGCTGCTCCAGCTCGCGCGCGGCCTCCACCGCGGCGCTCACCGGACGGTCGCCGAGCGCCAGCGGATGGCGCAGCGCACCGTAGAGCACCCCGCGCACCCGGCGCCGCACGACCACCGGCACCGCCAGGACCGAGCGCAGGCCCTCGGCGCCCACCGCCGCGTCGTACTCGTGGCTGATCACCCGCGACGTGCTGTAGTCGGTGACGGCCAGCGGCCGGGAGAGCGCGATCGTCTTGCCGCCCAGGCCGTTGCCCGCGGAGACGGTGAGCCCCTGGAGGGAGGCCGTGGCCGTGCCGGACAGCTCGGAGATCCGCAGCCGGCCAGGCTCCGGGAGCAGCCCTCCGAAGGCCACCGGCAGACCGCTGGTGCGCCTCATCCGCAGCAGCGCCGCCCTGAGCTCCGCCGCCTCGCCCGATCCCGTCACGCCCTCGCCGCTCCTTCACCCCCGTCCGGGGGTAGTGAGAGCCTCGTCACTGACAACAGGATGCTACTGAGCGGGCCGGCAACGAGGAGGACACATGACGGCAACCAGCCGGACGGAAGAGTTCCGGGAGGCCCGGGACTTCCTGCTGCGCCACCGCGAGGACTACAAGGCGGCGTACGAGGGCTTCCGCTGGCCGCGGCCCGAGCACTTCAACTGGGCGCTGGACTGGTTCGACGTCATCGCCCGTGACAACGACCGCACCGCCCTGCACATCGTCGAGGAGGACGGCACCGAGTCCGCCGTCTCCTTCGCCGCGATGTCCGAGCGCTCGGCCCGGGTCGCGAACGGGCTCCGCGGCCTCGGGGTGGGCGCTGGCGACCGGATCGTGGTCATGCTGGGCAACCAGACCGAGCTCTGGGAGACCGCCCTGGCCGCCATGAAGCTGCGAGCCGTGGTCATCCCGGCCACCCCGCTGCTCGGTGCCGCCGACCTCACCGACCGCGTGGAGCGCGGCCGGGCCCGGCACGTGATCGTCCGGGCGGCGGACGCGGCGAAGTTCGACCAGGTGCCGGGGGAGTACACCAGGATCGCCGTCGGCGGCGCGCCCGCGGGCTGGCACGCCTACGAGGACGCGTACGACGCCCCCGCGGACTTCGCCCCCGACGGGGACACCCGCGGCGACGACCCGCTGATGCTGTACTTCACCTCGGGCACCACCGCGAAGCCCAAGCTCGTCGAACACACCCACCTGTCCTACCCCGTGGGCCACCTGGCGACGATGTACTGGATCGGCCTGCGCCCCGGCGACGTCCACCTCAACATCTCCTCGCCCGGCTGGGCCAAGCACGCCTGGTCCAACCTCTTCGCGCCGTGGAACGCCGAGGCGACGGTCTTCATCCACAACTACACGCGCTTCGACGCGGGCCGCCTGATGGCCGAGATGGACCGGGCCGGCGTCACCAGCTTCTGCGCACCGCCCACCGTCTGGCGGATGCTGATCCAGGCCGACCTCGGCGCGCTGCGCACCCCGCCGCGCGAGGTCGTCGCCGCCGGCGAGCCGCTCAACCCGGAGGTCATCGAGCACGTGCGACGCGCCTGGGGCCGCACCATCCGGGACGGCTTCGGCCAGACCGAGACGGCCGTCCAGGTCTCCAACCCGCCCGGGCAGCCGCTCAAGCCGGGCTCCATGGGCCGCCCCAGCCCCGGTTACGCGGTGGAACTCCTCGACCCGGTCACGGGCAAGCCCGGCGACGAGGGGGAGATCTGCCTCGACCTGTCCGCCCGCCCGGTGGGCCTGATGACCGGCTACGAGGGCGACCCGGAGCGCACCGCCGAGGCCATGGCCGGCGGCTGGTACCGCACCGGCGACATCGGCTCCCGCGACGCCGACGGCTACATCACCTACATCGGGCGCGCCGACGACGTCTTCAAGGCCTCCGACTACAAGATCTCCCCCTTCGAGCTGGAGAGCGCCCTGCTGGAGCACGAGTGCGTGGCGGAGGCCGCCGTCGTCCCGGCGCCCGACCCGCTGCGGCTGGCCGTGCCCAAGGCGTACGTCGTCCTCGCCGAGGGCTGGGAGCCGGGCCCGGAGACCGCCGCGGCGCTCTTCGCGCACTCGCGGGCCGTGCTCGCCCCGTACAAGCGGGTGCGGCGCATCGAGTTCGCCGAGCTGCCCAAGACCGTGTCCGGCAAGATCCGCCGCATCGAGCTGCGCCGGCGCACCGCCGAGGGTGCCGTCGGCACCGAGTACCGCGAGGAGGACCACAGGTGAGCACCCCCGCGAGTCCCGTCGAGCCCTCGTACGCGAGCGGCACCGGCACCACCGCGCTGCTCGGCGACACCATCGGCCGCAACCTGGACCGGGCCGTCGCCGCCTGGCCGGACCGCGACGCGCTGGTCGACGTCCCCAGCGGCCGCCGCTGGACCTACGCCGCGTTCGGCGCCGCCGTCGACGACGTGGCACGCGGCCTGCTCGCCAAAGGCGTCAGCAAGGGCGACCGGGTGGGCATCTGGGCCGTCAACTGCCCCGAGTGGGTGCTCGTCCAGTACGCCACCGCCCGCATCGGCGCGATCATGGTCAACATCAACCCGGCCTACCGCGTCCACGAGCTGGCGTTCGTGCTCGACCAGGCCGGCATCGAGGTGCTGGTCGCCTCCACCGCGTTCAAGTCCAGCGACTACCGCGCCATGGTGGAGCAGGTGCGCGGCGAGTGCCGCTCGCTGACCGAGGTCGTGTACATCGGCGACCCGACGTGGGACGCCCTCGTCGAGGCCGGGGCCCACGTCCCGCGCGGGCAGCTCGCCGAGCGCGGGGCGGAACTGTCCTGCGACGACCCGGTCAACATCCAGTACACCTCGGGCACGACCGGTTTCCCCAAGGGTGCGACCCTCTCCCACCACAACATCCTCAACAACGGCTACTTCGTGGGCGAGCAGGTGGGCTACAGCGAGCAGGACCGGGTCTGCCTGCCGGTGCCCTTCTACCACTGCTTCGGCATGGTCATGGGCAACCTGGGCGCCACCTCGCACGGCGCCTGCATCGTCATCCCGGCACCCGGCTTCGACCCGGCGGCGACGCTGCGCGCGGTCGAGCAGGAGCGGTGCACCTCGCTGTACGGGGTGCCGACGATGTTCATCGCCGAGCTCAACCTGCCGGACTTCGCGACGTACGACCTCTCCTCGCTGCGCACCGGCATCATGGCGGGCTCGCCCTGCCCGGTCGAGGTGATGAAGCGGGTCGTCGCCGAGATGCACATGGCCGAGGTGTCCATCTGCTACGGCATGACCGAGACCTCGCCGGTCTCCACCCAGACCCGCCGGGACGACGACCTCGAGCGCCGCACCGGCACCGTCGGCCGGGTGCTGCCGCACGTCGAGGTCAAGGTCGTCGGCCCGGACGGCGTGACGGTGCCGCGCGGCACGGCGGGCGAACTGTGCACCCGCGGCTACTCGGTGATGCTGGGTTACTGGGACGAGCCGGACAAGACCGCTGAGGCCATCGACGCCGGGCGCTGGATGCACACCGGGGACCTGGCCGTGATGCGGGAGGACGGCTACCTGCAGATCGTCGGCCGCATCAAGGACATGATCATCCGCGGCGGTGAGAACGTCTACCCGCGCGAGATCGAGGAGTTCCTCTACGCCCACCCCAAGATCGCGGACGTCCAGGTGGTCGGCGTCCCCGACGAGCGGTACGGCGAGGAGATCCTGGCCTGCGTCATCCTCAAGGACCCGGCCGCCGCGCTGACGGTGGAGGAGCTCGGCGAGTTCTGCCGCGGCCGGCTCGCCCACTACAAGGTGCCGCGCCACCTGCGGCTGATGGACGCCTTCCCGATGACCGTCAGCGGCAAGGTCCGCAAGGTCGAGCTGCGGGAGTCCTTCAGGCCCGCGTGAGGTCCGCGACCCGCCGCGCGACCGCCTCCGGCGGCGCGGCGGTCGTGTCGAGCACCGTCGCCGCCGCCCGCAGCCAGGGCAGGGCGTTCGCGTACTCCTCCAGGTGCTCCAGCCGCCACTGCCGGGCGCCGGTCTCCACCGTGTCGTGCTCGATCCTGCGGGTGAGGGTGGCCGGGTCGGTGTGCAGCAGGAAGTGCCGCACGGGCAGCCCGGCCCGCTCCAGCCCCGCCTCGACCTCCCGCCAGTACTCCTCCACCAGCACGGTCTGCGGCACGATCAGCGTCCCGCCGAGGTAGGCGTGCACCTGGGCGAGCGACGCCACGGTGAGCGCCCGCCAGGGGGGCCACTCCTGGAAGTCCCGCACGGCACGGCCTCGTCGAGGACGTGCCGCAGCATGAAGCCGACGTGCTCGGTGTCGAAGACGTGGGCACCGGGGACGAGCCGCACCAAGTGCGAGCACGTCGTGGTCTTGCCCACGCCGAAGGTGCCGTTCAGCCAGATGATCACGCGCCACTGTAGCCGCCGCCGTTACCCTGGCAACACGGCTGAGGCTTACGGGAGATGGGGGCGACGGGGATGGATCACTGGGAGGACGTCCGGCCGGGGAGCGGCGACCAGTCCGCGATCCCGGAGCTGGTGTCCGCCGTGGTCGGTGCGGGCGGGGTGGTCCTGCTGAGCTCGTTCATGCAGGCGGTGGGGACCAGGCTCGGCGAGATCACCGCGGCGCGCATGGGCGGCCGGGGCTTCTGGCGGCGGCGCGCGGCCACCGAGGAGGAGCAGATGGCGGCCGCCTTCATCGCGGCGGTGCAGAAGCTCGGTTCGGTCCGGCGCGAGGGCGGCGGGGTGCTGCGGCTGGAGGACGAGGGCTCCCGCACCCGGGTGCAGGTGCACCCGTTGCTGCCGGTCGAGGCGGTCGCCCAGTTCCAGCGGCTGGACCTCGGCCATCCGGAGGTCGCCGGCCTGGAGATCGCCTGGACCGGCACCCTCGGCGACCACCCGCAGGGCGTCTGGGCGACGACCGGCGGCGCCGAGGGCGCCGGTACCCGCTACCTGTGGAACGACGTCCGCCGCACCTGGGAACCCCACCGCCGCAGGCCCTGAGGGACACCGTCGCCCACAGGGCAACCTCCGTTCACCGGGCAGCCACAGTGCCGTCATCAGGCGCGTCGTCACGGCCGGGAGCGGTTGCTAGGGTGCGAGCTGCGCTGCCGCGCAAGCCCTGTTCCGGGTGACCGCGCAGCACGGATGCCCCTGGGGGACGGTGTGCCGAAAGCAGCCCCGGCCCACGCGGCGGGGCTGTTTTGTGCACATCTGGGTTTGGAAGGATTCATGACGGCTTCTCCCGACGGGCCGGCGCCGGCGGCCGACGAGACCCCGGCGGCGCCGTCCCCCGCCGGTACGGTGCTGCCACGGCGGACCCGGAGGACGTCCGCGATCGCCGACGCATCCGCCACCACCAGCCGGAACCCCCCGGACTGGACCGGCGGCGACGCCCCGACGCTGCGGGCCAGGCAGGCCGCCGCCCTTCCCGATCGGCCCGAGGAGGCCGCGGAACCGGAATCCTCCTACGCGGACGGCTTCGCGGCCGGGCTCGCCTTCGCGTCCCGTACCGTGCCCGCGCCCGCGCACGGCGAGGAGCACCTGGCGGCGACGGCTGCGGGGGCGGGCCCGCAGACGCCCGCCGCGGCTGAGCCCGCGCCGTCCCGTGCGCGCCGCGGGTGGTCCCGCCCGCTCCTGCTGGTCGGCGCGGGTCTCGCGGTCGGCGTGCTGGTCTGCGTGCCGTTCCTCGTGCGGGGTCCGGGTGATCAGGACCGCGGCCCGGCCGCCGCCACCCTCGCGGACGAGGGCCCGGTCGACGCGGCACCCGGGGCCGGCCCGGTCACCGCGAGTCCCTCCGGCGGGCGGTCACCGTCCCCCGGGGACACCGGGCGGCGGTCGCCGGAGGCCGGTTCCCAAGGCGGCTCGACCGCCACCCCGAGCGCGACCGGGGGCAAGGCCACGGCCGGCGCCACGAGCGGGGGAGCGACGCAGCATCCTGCCGCCGGCCCGTCGCGTTCCGCGGCGGGCTCCGGCACGGCGATCCGGAGCCACGACTCGGGCCGCTGCATCGACGGCAGCCCCCCGTGGGGCTCGCCGCTGCAGATCTGGGACTGCACGGGCAGCGCGGCGCAGTCCTGGCAGATCGAGCCGGACGGCAGCATCCGCTCCCGGGGCAAGTGCATGGACATCGCGGGCGGTTCGCGGGACGACGGCGCGGCCGTCCAGCTGGTGGACTGCAACGGCACCGGCGCCCAGCAGTTCCGCCTCAACGCCGCTCACGACCTGGTCAACGTCCAGGCCGACAAGTGCGTGGAGGCGGAGGACTCGCCGGGGGTCAACGGGACCAGGCTGCGGCTGTGGAGCTGCACCGGCGCGGACGACCAGAAGTGGAGCCGCGGCTGACGCCCGGTCCGGCGGCCAGCGCGGGCGGCGGTCAGGTGTTGTCGTTCCGCGCCAGGCACAGGACGTACTTGGTCGAGCCGTGCTCCGCCCGGAACGTGGCCACCGTGCGGGCGTAGACGTCGCAGCGGCCGGTGTCGGTGGTGTCGTCGAAGCGGCCGACGACCTCGAACTCGGCCTTCGCGGAACCGCAGTCGACGACCGACACGTCCGGGAAGAGGACGTCCCCGCTGCTGTGGACGCAGTCGCCGACCTCGGCGTACTCGGCGTCGTCGTGGAGCACCAGCCAGCCGCCGCCGATGAGGATGACGGGTATCAGCAGGCCCAGGGCGGTGGGGCGGAGCAGGATCGGCCGGCCGGGGTCGGCGGGCGTGCCGGGGGCGCCGGGGACCGGCTCGGGCAGGCGGTTGATCTTCCAGCGCTGGAACAGGTTGACCAGCAGGGTGAGCGGGTTGAACAGCATCGAGGTGGGACTCCACCAGCCCTGCACCAGGCTGTTGGAGACCATCTCGCGGTGCTTGGCGATGCCGCAGCGCCGGCAGAACGGGGCCCGGACCTTCAGGAAGCGCATCATCACGACCATGCCCTGGTGGCCCCGGACGGTCGCCTGGACCGCAGGCACCGAGCCGCAGAACAGGCAGGAGCGTCCGTAGCCGGGCACCTCCTGCCCGAAGGGCGGCAGCGGCCTCGGCCGAGCGGCCGTCGGCACCGCCTGTGCCTGTGCCTGCGGCTGGGGTTGGGGCGGGGACGGAGGCTGGGACTGCGCGGGCGACGGCGTCGGCGTGGTCAAGGAGATCACCTGGGGTCCGTGTGAAGCCGATGTGAAGGGCGAGCGGAACCCTACTGGTTGGTACCGACATCGATCGACCCCATTACGGAACGGCTTTCAGGCCTCCTTCTTGACCCGCGCGCCGGGGGCGCCCTATGTTCACAGTAGTTCCGCATAACAAAAGAAGACTTCCGTAATGTGGAATACAGAGCACCGGGCGCGACAACCTGGACCGCAGGACGACGCAGGAGTGACCGAATGCCTCGAATGACCGCCGCCCGAGCGGCAGTGGAGATCCTCAAGCGCGAGGGCGTGGACACCGCGTTCGGCGTGCCCGGCGCCGCGATCAACCCCTTCTACGCCGCCCTCAAGGCCTCCGGTGGCATCCAGCACACGCTGGCCCGGCACGTGGAGGGCGCCTCGCACATGGCCGAGGGCTACACGCGCACCGCCCCCGGCAACATCGGCGTCTGCATCGGCACGTCGGGGCCCGCGGGCACCGACATGATCACCGGCCTCTACTCCGCGACCGGCGACTCGATCCCGATCCTCTGCATCACCGGGCAGGCGCCCACCGCGGTGATCCACAAGGAGGACTTCCAGGCCGTGGACATCGCGGCCATCGCCGCGCCCGTGACCAAGGCGGCCACCACCGTCCTGGAGGCGGCCCAGGTCCCCGGCGTCTTCCAGAAGGCCTTCCACCTGATGCGCTCCGGGCGTCCCGGCCCGGTCCTGATCGACCTGCCGGTCGACGTCCAGCTCACCGAGATCGAGTTCGACCCCGAGACGTACGAGCCGCTGCCGGTCTGGAAGCCGGCCGCCACCCGCCGTCAGATCGAGAAGGCGCTCGCCATGATGACCGCCGCCGAGCGGCCGCTGATCGTGGCGGGCGGCGGGGTGATCAACGCCGACGCGGCCGGTCTGCTGGTGGAGTTCGCCGAACTGACCGGCACCCCGGTGGTGCCGACCCTGATGGGCTGGGGCGCCATCCCGGACGACCACGACCTCAACGCGGGCATGGTCGGCCTGCAGACCTCGCACCGCTACGGCAACGCGACCTTCCTGGAGTCCGACTTCGTCCTGGGCATCGGCAACCGCTGGGCCAACCGCCACACCGGCCGGATCGACGTCTACACCGAGGGCCGCACCTTCGTGCACGTCGACATCGAACCCACCCAGATCGGCAAGATCTTCGCGCCCGACTACGGGATCGCCTCCGACGCCGGCGCCGCGCTGCGGCTCTTCGTCGACGTGGCCACCGAACTCGAGGCCGCCGGCGAACTGCCCGACCGCAGCGCCTGGGCCGCCTCGGCCCGGGAGCGCAAGGCGACCCTGCACCGCCGTACGCACTTCGACGACATCCCCATCAAGCCGCAGCGCGTGTACGAGGAGATGAACCGCGCCTTCGGCCCCGACACCCGCTACGTCACCACGATCGGCCTCTCCCAGATCGCGGGCGCGCAGATGCTGCACGTCTACCGGCCGCGCCACTGGATCAACTGCGGCCAGGCCGGCCCCCTCGGCTGGACCGTGCCGGCCGCCCTGGGCGTGGCCAAGGCCGACCCGGGGACGCCGGTGGTGGCCCTCTCGGGCGACTACGACTTCCAGTTCATGATCGAGGAGCTCGCGGTCGGCGCGCAGCACCGGATCCCGTACGTCCACGTCCTGGTGAACAACTCCTACCTGGGCCTGATCCGCCAGGCGCAGCGGGCGTTCGACATCGACTTCGAGGTCAACCTGGAGTTCGAGAACGTCAACTCGCCCGAGCTGGGCGTCTACGGCGTCGACCACGTCAAGGTCGCCGAGGGCCTGGGCTGCAAGGCGATCCGGGTCACCGACCCGGCCGGGCTCGGCGCGGCCTTCGAGCAGGCCAAGAAGCTCGCGGCCGAGTACCGGGTGCCGGTCGTCGTCGAGGCGATCCTGGAACGGGTCACCAACATCGCCATGAGCGTCACCAACGACATCGGCAACGTCGTGGAGTTCGAGGAGCTGGCCACCGAACCCGGCCACGCGCCCACCGAGATCATCCCGCTCACGAGCACCTGAACCCGGGCTCGACCGCGCCACCGGCCGCCCCGTCCTGACCTCCCGGGCGCGGCGGCCGGGCTCCACGACCGCTCCGGGAGGGCCCCGGCAGTTCGCTAGAGCGGCCCGAACAGCCAGTTGCCGGGGGCCTCGGGGTCGGTGCCGATGTAGTAGGCGCGGATGGCCGCCACCAGCTCGGCCGTGCTCACACACCCGTCGCCGTCGGTGTCGATGCGGTTGAAGGCGGCGGCGATGTCCGTGACGGGTGTGTTGAAGGCCCGCTGCAGGACCTCGAACTCCCCGCGCACCACGTGGCCGTCGCCGTCGGTGTCGCACAGATGGGCGACGGCCTCGGCCGCCGGGTGGAAGACCGGGTCGAAGGCCGGTCCCTCGATGAAGGCCTTGGTCATGCCGTGGTGGTACTCCGCGGAGGACAGCCGCCCGTCACGGTCTCTGTCGGCGTACGCCGCCAGCTCCGCCCAGACGGCGTCGAGCCGTACCGCCACCGCCTTTCCCTTGGGCGAGGTGGGGGACATGCCGAAGCCGTGGATCAGCCGCGCGCCGACGTCCTGGAAGTCGGCGCGCTCGGCATATCCGTTGCCGTCCGTGTCCAGACGGCGGAAGGATTTGTCGAGCTTGCGCTTCAGAAGGGCCGTAGACATCGCTGCGTCCTTGACGTAGTCCTGGGGTTGCCGTACGGAGGGGGAACCTCTCGATACTCCCCCGGGAGCGGCGGTCGCGCGACCCGAGTGACCACGGACGGTGAAGGGCGGGGCTGAGCTCGTCCCGGCTCAGGGCGTGGCGTGCGGGCCGGTCCTGATCAGGACGTCGGCGGCGTCGTTGACCGGCTGCGGCGTGCCGGTGAGGTCCATGACGAAGAGCGGCACCCCCAGCCGGTCCGCGCGCAGCCGCGCGTCATGGGCGTAGCCCGCCAGGGAGAAGAACGCGCCGGTGGAGTCCTCGTTGAGGCAGTTGAGCCAGAGGGTCTCGACCTCCCGCAGCGGTGTCGGCCGCGTCGTCGGGTCGACCTGGGCCACGACACCCTCGCCGCGCAGGTCGATGCCGTTGGCCGAGCGGTCCTCCGCGGTGCGTACGCCCGCGAAGCCGAGCCACTTCAGGTACTGCGCGGCGGCGGTGACCGCGTCCCGCGCGGTACGGATGGTCACCGGCCGGAACGGCGGCCGCGGCGCGGGCGCCACGGGCCCGGGGCCGGCCTGCCGCACCGGGGGGACGGGGCGCCGCTCGGGCATCCGCAGGGCCCGGGTGTCCACCGGGAGCCGGACCACCGCCCCGCAGTCGCAGCCGAGTTCGGGCTGCGGCCACTGCTCGTCGCGGCCGCAGTCCGGGCAGCGCATGGCCACCCAGGAGTCGTCCCAGGACCGGTGGCGGATCTGCAGCGGGACGCCGCCGCGCAGGATCGGCAGGGCCAGCGGTGTGCCGCAGGCGCAGGGGAAGGTGGGTGAGGTGTAGGCGTGCTCCCGGCGGCACGCCGGACAGCGCACGGGCACGCTCTCTGCCATGGTTCGCGACTCCTGGGCGGTGCGGCGGTGCGGCGGTGCGGCGGTGCAGGGGTGCTCGCCGGGACGGTCCTGGCGTCCATGGTCCCGCACGGGGAGCCCGTCGTGCACCCGTCTTGCCGTCCCGGTCGCGCCGGTGCACGAAGCCGCCCGGGGACCCGTTCAACGTCCGGCCCGGCCGCGGAACGGGTCCCCGGGCGGGAACCGGTCCGCGCCGCCTCGACCTACCCCTCAGAAGTTCTCGGCGGCGCGGACGTTCGTGGTTCCGGGCGGCGGCGCCCCATCGGGCGCGACAGGACAGGTCGGGGCGCCGCCGCCCGGAAGTCGGGGGTCAGTCGGTGACCGGGAGGCCGGAAAGGCGCTCCACGCCGCGCAGCAGGGCGGAGTGGTCCAGGCCGCCGTCGCCCTGGGCCCGCAGGGAGGCGACGAGGTTCGCCACGACCGAGCCGACGGGCAGGGCGGCGCCGACGTTCCGGGCGGCGTCGGTGACGATGCCCATGTCCTTGTGGTGCAGGTCGATGCGGAAGCCCGGGGCGTACGCGCGGTCGAGGAAGTTGCGCTTCTTGCGGGTCAGCACCGTGGATCCGGCGAGGCCCCCGCCCAGCACCTCCAGGGCCGCGGTCAGGTCGACGCCGGACTTCTCCAGGAAGACCACGGCCTCCGCGCACGCCTGGATGTTCACCGCGACGATCAGCTGGTTGGCCGCCTTGACGGTCTGGCCGGCGCCGTGCGGACCGCACAGGACGACGGTCTTGCCGAGGGCGTCGAAGAGGGGCCGCGCCTCGTCGAAGTCGGCCCGTGCGCCGCCGACCATGATCGACAGCACCGCCTCGACGGCTCCCACCTCGCCTCCGGAGACCGGGGCGTCCAGGACCCGGATGTGCCTTTCGGCCGCGGCCTTCGCCAGGTCGACGGAGGTCTGCGGGGTGATCGACGACATGTCGATCAGGAGCGCGCCCGGCCGGGCGTTCGCCAGGATGCCGTCCTCGCCGTAGGCGACGGCCTCCACCTGGGGGGAGGCGGGGACCATGGTGACGACGACGTCGGCGTCCTTCACCGCCTCCGCGACCGAGGCGGCGGGCGTGCCGCCGGCCGCGGTCAGGCGGTCGAGCTTGTCCTGCTCCAGGGTGTAGCCGGTGACCGAGTACCCGGCCTTGATGAGGTTCTCCGACATCGGGGAGCCCATGATGCCGAGGCCGATCCACGCGATCGCGGGAAGTGCGGTGGTCATGATGTCCTTTCCGGATTACTTGTCGGCGTCGGCGAGCCAGTCGAAGGAGGCGGCGCTGCCCCGCGGGCCCGGCTTGTACTCCAGCCCCACCCAGCCGTCGTAGCCCCGGTCGCGCAGCCGGTCCAGCAGGGCGGACAGCGGCAGCGAGCCCGTGCCTGGCGCGCCGCGGCCGGGGTCGTCGGCGATCTGGACGTGGCCGGTGCGGTCCGCGTGGGCGTCGATGGCGGCGGGCAGGTCCTCGCCGTTCATCGACAGGTGGTACAGGTCCAGCAGGAACCTGGCGTTGCCCAGGCCGGTCTCGGCGTTGACCTTGTCGACCACCTCGACCGCGGCGGCCGCGCTCACCAGCGGATAGCGCGGCGACTCGGGCTTGTTGAGGGCCTCGACCAGCAGCACCGCGCCGACCCGGTCGGCCGCGTGCGCGGCCCGGACCAGGTTCTCCAGGGCGAGCTCGTCCTGCGCCTCGGGACTCACGCCGTCCACCCGGTTGCCGTACAGCGCGTTCAGCGCCGTACAGCCCACCGAGCGGGCGAAGTCGGCGGCGACGTCGATGTTGGCGCGGAAGCGCGCGGACTCCTCGCCCGGCACGGACAGGGCGCCGCGGTCGGGGCCGGGCAGTTCGCCCGCGTAGAAGTTCAGCCCCACCAACTGGGTGCCGGCCTCCTCCAGCGCGCCGCGCAGGGCGTCGAGTTCGGCCTGCGGAGGGGTCGGCATACGGGTCCACGGCCACCACAGCTCGACCGCGGAGAAGCCGGCTGCGGCGGCCGCTGCGGGGCGCTCCAGGAGCGGGAGTTCGGTGAAGAGGATCGAGAGGTTCACATCGAAGCGCGTGGAGTCGAAGCCCATCACATGCGCCCTTCCGTATTACGGAAATTAGTTTCTACTTAACGGAAGACTCCATGAGCCGGCGGGCGGCTGTCAAGAGGGATGTCCCGGAAAGCCGCTGACCAGCTAGGTTGTGGGCGTGCGCCTGAAACTCGAATTCACCACCGAGCCGTTCGACCTGGACGAGCCCCCGCGGCACGCCGTGGTGGGGCGTGAGGTCCTGGAGGCGGCCGGGCTGGACGCCGTCGACGTCGGGCCCTTCGGCAACTCGGCCGAGGGCGGTACCGAGCAGGTGGTCGCGGTGGTCGGCGATCTGCTGCGGCGCACCCTGGAGGCCGGTGCGACCCGGGTGTCGCTGCAGGTCAACGTCGTGGGGGAGGCGGACCGGTGACCGGGCCGGTCGAGCATCCGTTCAGCGCGGCGATCAAGCCGCTCGCCGACGCCATGGGCGCCGAACTGGTGCCCCCGGGCGAAGCGCGCGGTGACGACGTCGTGCTCAGCTGGGAGGGCGCGGAGGTGGTCGCCGTACGGCTGCCGCACCTCGCGGACTCGCTCGACCACATCCTGGCCGACCTCGAGCGCCGGCACGGCAAGGCGCTGTCCGAGCTCGGGCGCAAGGAGAAGCAGACGGTCGTCCGCATCCTGGAGGAGCGCGGGGCCTTCTCGGTGCGGCACGGGGTGGAGACGGTCGCGTCCGCGCTCGGCGTGAGCCGCTTCACCGTCTACAACTACCTCAACAGGGAGAACGCGGCGAAGGAAGGCCGCTAGCCGTCCCGAGGCGTCCGTCCGGGCGTCATCGGCGCCATTTTTCAACAAACTGTTGACGTCACGTGGTGGGGGCTCCTAGCGTGCCGTTGTGACTTCCAGCCCATCCCCGGGCCTGGCCCGGTTCAACGCCGCCGGCGGACCGGAGGCGGTCGCGCTGCTGCACGAGGTCTGCGCGAGCCGCTCCTGGGGTGCCGCCGTCATGGCGGCCCGCCCGTACGACAGCCTCGACGCGCTGCTCGCCGCCTCCGACACCGCGACGGCCGGCCTCACCGCCGGTGATCTGGCCGAGGCGATGGCGGGACACCCGCCGATCGGCCGCCCCCGGCCCGGCGACCCGGTCTCCGCCCGCGAACAGGGCGGGGTACGGGACTCCGAGCGCGAGGAACTGCTCGCACTGAACCTCGCCTACCAGGAGCGGCACGGCCACGTCTTCCTCATCTGCGCCACCGGCAGGACCGGGGACCAGATGCTGGCCGCGCTCGAGGAACGCATCGGCAACGACACCGGCACCGAGCGCGAGATCGTCCGCACCGAACTGGGGAAGATCAACCGCATCAGGCTCACCCGGCTCGTCGAGACCGCCGCAGAGGACCCCTCATGACCTCCGTCTCCACGCACGTCCTGGACACCAGCGCCGGCCGCCCCGCGCGGGGCGTCGCCGTCGCCCTGTCGGTGCGCACCGGGAGCGGGGCCCCCTGGGTGCCGCACGGCGCCTCGGCGACCGACGCCGACGGCCGCTGCAAGGACCTGCCCGACCCGCCGCAGGGCACGAGCCACGTACGGCTGGAGTTCACCACCGAGCCCTACCTCTCCCGTCAGAGCACCGCCCACCGCAGTCGAGCCGAGGACCAGCAGGACGCCCCCCGCACCAGGGACAGCGGAGCCTTCTTCCCGGAGGTGGCGATCGTCTTCGCCGTCGAGCCGGGCGAGCACTACCACGTACCGCTGCTGCTCAACCCGTTCGGCTATTCCGTATACCGAGGGAGCTAGCACCGACATGTCGCCCACCCGACTCGGCCAGAACCAGTACGGCAAGGCGGAGACCCGCGTCGTCCGCGTCACCCGCGACGGCGGGACCCACCACGTCAGGGACCTCAACGTCTCGGTCGCCCTCTCCGGCGCCATGGAGGACGTCCACACTTCCGGCAGCAACGCCGCCGTACTGCCCACCGACACCACCAAGAACACCGTCTTCGCCTTCGCCAAGCAGTACGGCATCGATTCCCCCGAGCAGTTCGGCATCCGCCTCGCCCGGCACTTCGTCACGAGCCAGGGGTCCATCGAGCGGGCCAGGATCCGCATCGAGGAGTACGCCTGGGAGCGGATCACGCAGGAGCACTCCTTCGTCCGCGGCGGCCGCGAGACCCGCACCACCGAGGTCACCTTCGACGGCGGGCGGTGGCAGGTCGTCTCCGGCCTGAAGGACCTCGTGGTCATGAACACCACCGACTCCGAGTTCTGGGGCTTCGTCAAGGACCGCTACACCACGCTGCCGGAGACCCGTGACCGCGTCCTCGCCACCGAGGTCAGCGCCCGCTGGCGGTTCAGCTGGACCCGCGACGAGGACCCCGTCCCGCCCTGGGAGGAGTCCTGGGCCGAGGTCCGCCGCCACCTCCTCGACGCCTTCGCCGGCACCTACTCGCTCTCCCTGCAGCAGACGCTGTACGCGATGGGCGACCGGGTCGTCGAGCACCGCCCCGAGATCGACGAGGTGCGGCTCTCGCTCCCCAACAAGCACCACTTCCTCGTCGACCTCGAGCCGTTCGGCCTGAAGAACGACACCCCCGACAGCGCGGTGTACTTCGCGGCCGACCGCCCCTACGGCCTCATCGAGGGCACGGTCCTGCGCGACGGCGCCGAGCCCCGCATCCCGGTGACGGACTGAGAGGCCCCGCCATGACCGCCCCAGCAGAGCGCATCGTCATCGAGAACTGCGCCGTCGCCACCGTCGACGCGCACGGCACCGAGCACCCGGCCGGCCACGTCGTCGTCGCCGGCAACCGCATCGAGTCCGTCGGCGCGGGCCCCGCCCCCGCCGCACTCGACGGCGTCGTACGGAGGGTGGACGGCACCGGCCACCTGCTCACCCCCGGCCTGGTCAACACCCACCACCACTTCTACCAGTGGCTCACCCGGGGCCTGGCCACCGACCACAACCTCTTCGACTGGCTCGTCGCCCTCTACCCCGTCTGGGCCCGCATCGACGAGCGGATGACCCACGCGGCCGCCCAGGGCTCCCTGGCGATGATGGCCCGCGGCGGGGTCACCACCGCCATGGACCACCACTACGTCTTCCCGCGCGGCACCGGCGACCTGTCCGGCTCCATCATCCGGGCCGCCTCGGACATGGGTGTGCGCTTCACCCTCGCCCGCGGCTCGATGGACCGCGGCGAGTCCGACGGCGGCCTGCCCCCGGACTTCGCCGTCGAGACCCTCGACGAGGCACTCGCCGCCACCGAGGAGACGATCGACCGGCACCACGACCCCTCCTCCGACGCCATGACGCGGATCGCCGTCGCGCCCTGCTCGCCGTTCTCGGTCTCCACAGAACTGCTGCGCCAGGGCGCCGGACTCGCCCGGCGCAAGGGCGTGCGGCTGCACACCCACGGCAGCGAGACGGTGGAGGAGGAGCAGTTCTGCAAGGAGCTGTTCGGCATGGGGCCGACGGACTACTTCGAGTCCACCGGCTGGCTCGGTGAGGACGTGTGGATGGCGCACTGCGTCCACATGGGCGACTCCGACATCGCCGCCTTCGCCCGCACCCGGACCGGTGTCGCCCACTGCCCGTCCTCCAACGCCCGCCTGGCCGCCGGCATCGCCCGCGTCCCCGACATGCTCGCCGCAGGCGTCCCGGTCGGCCTCGGCGTGGACGGCACCGCGTCCAACGAATCGGGCGAGCTGCACACCGAGTTGCGCAACGCGCTGCTCATCAACCGCCTCGGCGCCCACCGCGAGGCCGCGCTGACCGCCCGTCAGGCCCTGCGGCTGGGCACGTACGGCGGCGCCCAGGTGCTCGGCCGGGCCGCGGAGATCGGTTCCCTGGAGCCGGGCAAGCTCGCCGACCTCGTCCTGTGGCGGATGGACACCCTCGCCCACTCCTCGATCGCCGACCCGATCGCCGCGCTGGTCCTCGGCGCGGCGGCCCCCGTCACCCTCTCCCTGGTGAACGGCCGGCCGGTGGTGGAGGACGGCCGTCTCGTCACCGCCGACGAGGGGGCCATCGCGCGCGCCACCCGTGACGAGGCCCGGCGGCTCGCGCGGATCGCGGGCCTGGCGAGCTGACCGCCGCGGTCTTCCCGCTGACCCCGGCCGGGGGAGGGACGGCCCCCCGGCCGGTGCCGGGCCCCGCCCTGCCCGGGGCGGGGCCCGGCGTTCGCCGTGCCCGGGCCGCTTGCGCCCCGGCCGCTTGTGCCGCGGCCGCTCGTGCCCGGTCTAGCGGGCCGCCGGGCCGCGGCCCTGGGAGCGGCCCTGGGCCTCGCGCCGGACGGCGCCGCCGCGGGCGACGGTGTAGAGGTCCGTCGGCACCGGCCAGCCCTTCTGCCCGGCGTGGTCGCCGTTGAGCCTGCGGGCCCACTTGCTGTAGTCGGTCTCCAGACCGTTCCCGGTGATGCGGATGCCGGGCGGCACCATCCGGGCGGCGCCCGAGGCCGGTTCGGCCACGGTGTGCCGCAGGGTGACGAACAGGGCCTGGTTGGCGGGGTGGTCGGGCCCGGCGTCCAGGTGCAAGGCGACGACCTCCCGGCGCACCGGCAGCCAGAGCCGCAGCGCGGCCCGGGCCGACCGGGGAAGCGTGAACTCCTGCCGGGTCGCGGCGGTCCGGCCGGGCAGGTTCACGGTGAGCCGGATGCGGGACTCCTGCGCGGACAGGTCGGTGACGTCGGCGGCCACCAGGCCCTCGCGGGGCACCGCCGTCGCCCACAGCACCTCCAGTGCCGCCAGCAGCCGCAGCCGGTACGGCTCGCGGCGCGGCTCCACGGGGGTGCTCAGCGCCCGGCGCAGCACGATGTGCCCGGTGAAGTCCAGGGGCTCCTTGGTGTGCTTGGACCACGGGCGCATCCCGCGGGCCTGCCAGCCGAACGCGGGGCGCCCGGCGGCCCGGTTGAGGTCCGCGATGCCGTCCATGATGTCGCGCTGGCTCGCGGGGGTGAGCTCCCTGCCCAGCTGCCCGGCCCGGGTGCGGTACAGGCCCGCCGCGATGCGGCCGAGCACGGTCCCGGGCCGGCCGGGGTGCCCGAGGACGGCGTCGTCGAACAGGTCGTCGAGGCTGCGCAGCGCCTGCGGCGGTACGTCGGCGGCCGCCCGTTCCAGCACGGCGGTGGCCTTCCTCAGCCGTTCCTCCCGGGAACGGGACGTGGCGATGTGCGGGTCGGCGAGGGCACGTTCCAGGGCGGCGCGGAGCTGGCGGAGGGCGGGCGCGTTCACGGCAGCAGGGTAGGGGCCGGCGGTGACACACGGGCGGAGACGAGTAATGCGAGGGTCGAGAACCGCTCGTGCCGCGGGCGCCTCCACGCCACCGAGCCGGGCGGTTCAGTCCCGGCAGACCGCCAGGAGCGCCATGTCGTCGCTGCGGGGGCCGCCGGTGTGCGCGTGGACGTCGTCCAGGAGGGCGTCGAGCAGTTCGGCGGGTCCGGCGAACGGCACCCCGGCCAGCCGGGTGACGGGGTTGTAGAAGGTGCCGCCGGCGTCGCGTGCCTCGGTGACGCCGTCGGTGTGCATCAGCAGGGCCGAGCCGGGCGGGAAGGGGACCGTGTCGGCCTCGTCGGTCACGTCGCCGAGGCCCATGCCCAGGGGCAGGGCGTGACCGGCGGGTTCGGCGTAGCGCACGGTGCCGTGGTGCAGCACCAGCGGGGGCGGGTGGCCGCGGTTGACCAGGCGCAGTGCGGTGCCGCCGGGCGGGAACTCGGCGAGGACGGCGGTGGCGAACCACTCCAGGCGGTCCATGCCCTCGCGGCGTTCGGCCTCGCGCCACAGCGCCCGGTCCATCCGTGTCGCCACCCCGGCGAGGGTGGGTTCCTCGTCGGCGGCCATGCGGAACGCGCCGAGCACCACGGTGGCGGCCTCCACGGCCGCCATGCCCTTGCCGCGTACGTCGCCCATGATGCAGCGCAGCCCGTAGGGCGTTTCCTGGACGGCGTAGAGGTCGCCGCCGATCTCCGCCTCGGCCTCCGCGGTCTCGTAGCGGGCGGCGATGCGGTACGGTCCGACGCGCCGCGGCGGCACGGGCAGCACGGCCCGTTGCACGGCGGCGGCGACGCTGCGGGCGGAGCGCAGCCGGACGTCCCGGATGTGGAGCAGGCGGTTGATGAACACGGCGACGACGGCGACCGCGCTGATCGACAGCAGTTCGCTGATGCCGCCGGGGCCGCTGAGGTAGCCGAAGTGGCTGAGGATGCCCGCGTCGGCGGCGATGGCGCCCAGCCCGACCAGCACGGTGCCGGTCAGGGACATCAGGGGGGCCGCGAGCATGGGGGCCACGGAGTAGAAGGCGGTGGCGCTGAACTGGGCGGGGGTCAGGTAGTCGACCAGGAAGCCGCCGACGAGCAGCACGACGGGGAGCAGCCGGACGTACCGCAGTACGTCGCGTCCTTCGTCGGTGAGGTCCTCGCCCCCACTCGCCACGCGTGTGCTCCTGCCGTCGCTCTCGGGTCGCCGGACTGGATCCCAGGGTCCCCGTGGTCCCGTCGCCGGGCCAGCCGTGGCGGTCCCCGCGGGTGAACGGCGGGGTGGTCGCCGGGCTCCGGGTAGCGCGCCGCGGCCGCTCGGGCGAGGCTGGGGGCACGACCCGTGAGCACAGGGAGCAGCAGCGATGATCCGCACCGACGCCCTCAACGAGCCGGCCGTCCGCGCCTTCGTCTCGGCGGTGAACGCCGGGGACCGCGAGGCCTTCGAGGCCGCGCTCAGCGAGAACGCGACGATGTCCGACGACGGCTCCGACCGCAACCTGAAGGAGTGGGCGGACCGCGAGATCTTCGAGTCCCACGGCCACATGGACGTGCAGTCCCAGGACTCGGCGGGGCTCACCCTGATCGCCGACTACCGCAATGACGCGTGGGGCGAGATGCGCACCAAGTGGCGTTTCACCGTGGACGACGGCAAGGTCAGCCGTTTCGACACCGGCCAGGCCTGAGCGGGCCGGACGGGTGGCTCAGCCGCCCGTCCCTTCGTGGTACGCCAGCAGGTAGCGCCAGAACAGCAGGCGTCCGATGCGGCTGCCCGGCAGCAGTCGCGCCGCTTCGGCGCGGATCTGCGGCAGGGGTGTGCCCGGTGGGTGTACGGGGGCCCGGACCGGTTGCGGTTCGTGGCCGCGGATCCGGTCGGCGGCGGCGACGGCGAGCCGGGCGGCGGCGTTGACGGGGACGGCGGCCAGGCTCACCGCCCAGTCGGCGGGGGTGCGCTCGGGGTAGCAGCCCAGGACGAGCAGGGTCCCGCCGGGGGCGAGTGCGGCGCGCAGCGCGGTGACCGTGGCGAACGGCACGTGGTGCAGGCTGGCCAGGCAGGTGATGAGGTCGTAGTGGGCGGTGGGGAGGTCCACGCGGGTGATGTCGGCGACGCGGAAGGTGACCCCGGGCGCGGTCCCGGCCGCGGCCACGGCCTCCGGGGAGGCGTCGATCGCGTCGACCCGCAGTCCGCGGGCGGCCAGGCGCCGGGCGAAGCGGCCGGTGCCGCATCCGACGTCCAGGGCGGTGAGCGCGCCGGGCGGGACCTTGCGCAGGAGCAGCCGGTGGTAGTGGTCGTTGTGGTCAAAGGGCATGTGGCGTGCCCTTCCAGGCCATGAGGTTGGCGAGGAGTTCGGCCTGCTCGACGGCGTCGTCGAGGGCGTGGTGGGTGTGGCGGCGGCGGGAGAGCAGTTCGCGGGGCATCGTGCCCTTGGCGACGGCGCGCAGCGGGACGCCGGCCTTGGTCGCGTACAGCGTCTTCATGTCGAGGCAGCCGGAGTGCCCGAAGGGGCTGGAGCCGGTGAAGCGGATCAGGTACCAGTACAGGAACATCCAGTCGTACCCGGCGGGGTAGCCGGTCATGACGGGTTGGGCGCCCTCGCTGACGGTGTGCACCCATGCGGTGAACTCGGCCATCGCGGCGGCCGGTTCGCTGCCCTCGGCGGCCAGGCGTGCGCGGTCCAGGCCGCTGACGGCGAGTGCCCGCGGGTCGGTCTGGGTCCCGGCCGGGCGCAGTTCGCGGTAGAAGGTGTCCCGTTCGGGGTCGGCGGGGGTGAAGCCGTCGGCGTCCTGCCGCCCCGCGACGGCGGCCCCGAGGCTGAGCATGGAGTACGGGCCGGGGATGGGCCCGTCCGCCTCGACGTCCACCGAGATGTACAGGCTGGGCCTCACGGCGCGGGGTCGTGGTGCTGGCATGCCGACGATCATGCCAGCGCCCCCTGACCCGGTGCGTGTGTTTTCCCGGGACGGCCGGATGGTTCGGCGGGGGTGACGCGTGGGGCCCCGGCCGGTCGTGCCGGGGCCCCACGCGGGAGGGTCAGTCGAGCAGTTCGTACGCGGGCAGGGTGAGGAAGTCGACGTAGGTCTCGTCGAGTGCCGTCTTCAGCAGCAGGTCGTGGGCCTGCTGCCAGCGGCCCGCGGCGAAGGCCTGTTGGCCGATGTCCTGGCGGATGGCGGCGAGTTCCCGGTCGGCGAGGGAGCGTACGAGGTCGGCGGTGGCCTTCTCGCCGTTGTCGGCGAAGACGACGCCCGCGTTGACCCACTGCCAGATCTGGGAGCGGGAGATCTCGGCGGTGGCGGCGTCCTCCATGAGGTTGAAGATGGCGACGGCGCCCAGGCCCCGCAGCCATGCCTCGATGTAGCGGGTGCCGACCTGGACGGCGTTGCGCAGTCCCTCGTAGGTGGGCTTCGCCTCCAGGGAGTCGACGGCCAGCAGGTCGGCGGCGGTGACGTGGACGTCCTCGCGCAGCCGGTCCTTCTGGTTCGGCCGGTCGCCGAGGACGGCGTCGAAGGAGGCGCGGGCGATCGGCACCAGGTCGGGGTGGGCGACCCAGGAGCCGTCGAAGCCGTCGTGGGCCTCGCGGTCCTTGTCGGCCTTGACCTTCTCGAAGGCGACCGCGTTGACCTCGGCGTCGCGCCGGGAGGGGATGAAGGCGGCCATGCCGCCGATGGCGTGGGCGCCGCGCTTGTGGCAGGTGCGAACGAGCAGTTCGGTGTAGGCGCGCATGAAGGGCGCGGTCATCGTCACGGCGTTGCGGTCGGGCAGGACGAAGCGCTCGCCGGCGTCGCGGAAGTTCTTGACGATGGAGAACAGGTAGTCCCAGCGGCCCGCGTTGAGGCCGGAGGCGTGGTCGCGCAGCTCGTGGAGGATCTCGTCCATCTCGAAGGCCGCGGTGATCGTCTCGATGAGGACGGTGGCGCGGATGGTGCCCTGTGGGATGCCCAGGTGGTCCTGGGCGAAGACGAACACGTCGTTCCACAGGCGGGCTTCGAGGTGGGACTCGGTCTTGGGGAGGTAGAAGTAGGGGCCCTTGCCCTTGGCGAGCAGGCGCCGCGCGTTGTGGAAGAAGTACAGGCCGAAGTCGACGAGGGCGCCGGGGACGGGCTCGCCGTCGACGGTCAGGTGGCGCTCGTCGAGGTGCCAGCCGCGGGGGCGGGTGACGACGGTGGCGAGTTCCGGCTCGTCCTTCAGGGCGTAGGTCTTGCCCTCGGGGGAGGTGAAGTCGATGCGGCGTTCGTAGGCGTCGATGAGGTTGACCTGGCCCCCGATGACGTTCTCCCAGGTGGGGGCGGAGGCGTCCTCGAAGTCGGCGAGCCAGATCCGCGCTCCGGAGTTGAGGGCGTTGATGGTCATCTTGCGGTCGGTGGGGCCGGTGATCTCCACCCGGCGGTCGTCGAGCGCGGCGGGGGCGTCGGCGACGCGCCAGTCGCCCTCGCGGATGTGGGCGGTCTCCGGGAGGAAGTCCAGGGTGCCGGTGCGGGCGATCTCGGCGCGGCGGTCCTTGCGCTTGGCGAGGAGTTCGGCGCGGCGGGGCGCGAACCGGCGGTGCAGTTCGGCGAGGAAGGCGAGCGCCGCGTCGGTGAGCACCTCCTCCGCGCGCTCGACGGGGGGTGCGGTGTCGGCGACGACGGCGTGCGGTGCGGTCCCTGGTGCGGACATGAACCTGACTCTCCTCTTGCCGATGAGGGGTGCCGTGCGGCCGGGGGAGCCGGGCGGCCACCGCGCTCCGGCCCTGGCACGGGGTGCCGGACGGGGCGGTTTTCGGCTGCGAGGCGCGCCGACCGTACGGGCGCTTCTGCTGGGTGGAGCATAGTTTTTGCATGGTGGAAGTTCAACATTTTGTGGCACCCGGTGCAGGGGGCTCCGGCGGGTGCGCCAGCAGCCACAGGTCGTCCGGGGTGTCGATGTCGGCGGGGACCGCGACGTCCCCGCACTCGACGTGTGCGATCGCCTCCTCGTGCCGCCTCAGGTAGGAGCGTGCCCCCTGGTCCCCGACCGCACTCGCGGCGATCGCCGCCCAGTGGGCCGCGCCGAGCAGGATCGGGTGGCCCCGCCGGCCGCCGTACGTGGCGCAGGCGAGGGTGCGCGGCGAGGCGTAGGCGGCCACCACCCGGGCCACCGCCGTGGCGCCGATCCCGGGCTGGTCCACCAGTGCCACGACCACGGCCGGCGCGCCGGTGCCCGCCAGTGCCTCCAGGCCGGCGCGCAGCGAGGAGCCCATGCCCTGCTCCCAGTACGGGTTGACGGTGACGGCGTAGCCGTCCAGGGCGGTCTGCCGGCGCACCTGCGCGGCGGCCGCGCCCAGCACGATGTGCACCGGGTCGCAGCCGCCGGCGCGCAGCGCCCGCGCCGCGTGCTCGACCAGCGGTCGGCCGTCGTACTCCAGCAGCGCCTTCGGGCGGCCGCCCAGCCGCCTGCCCCCGCCGGCCGCCAGCAGCAGCCCGGCGACGGCGCCCGTGCCCGCGTCGCGTTCCATGCCCCCTGGATACCGTGGACGGGGAGCGGGGGAAAGGACCGGCCATGACGCGCTGGATCATCGCCGTACGTCACGGCGAGAGCGAGGCGAACGCGGCCTTCGCCCGCGGCAGGTCCCTGGACGGGGTCAGGGACGCCGACGTGGCACTGACCGCGCTCGGGCGGGAGCAGTCGGCCCGGCTCGGCCGCGACCTGCTGGCCCTGCCGGACGCCGAGGCACCCGGCCGCGTCCGCTGCTCGCCCTTCGAGCGGGCCCGGCAGACCCTGCGCGCCGTCGAGGAGGTCGGTACGGCCGCGGGCCGCGAACGGCCGCCCGTCACCTACGACGAACGCCTCCGGGACCGCGGCATGGGCCTGCTGGAACTGCTCACCCCGCAGGGGGTCCGCGAGCGCTTCCCGCAGGAGGCGCGGCGGCGCGAGCGCGAGGCTGAGGCCGACTACCGCCCGCCGGGCGGGGAGTCGCCGCGGGATGTCGAGGCCCGCGTCGGGGACTTCCTGGCGGACGCCGTCGCCCGCCCGGGGCCGCCCCTGCTGCTCGTCACGCACGACGCGGTGGTGCTGGCGCTGCGCCGGCTGCTCGGGCCCCCGCCGCCGGGCGACGCCCGCGTGGTCAACGCCTCGATGGCCCGCTGGCGGCGTGACGGCGCGGGGCACTGGGAACTCGTGGACTGGAACCGAACCGCGGCCCCCGGACGTTAATGTCGGCAAGTCGTCACGGGAGGCAGGAAGTTACGGCGGATTTCGCTCTCCGTATAGCGGGGGAAGCGCTCCGTCGCGTTTACTGTCCTCCCCGATACGGCGGACCGGATGGGGCCGGCCGTCCATGGGAATCTCCGGGGGCCTACCTGTGGGGGACGTATCTGTGGTGAAGGACATGGCCGCCCGCGCGGCGGTCGACGACGAGGGGACCCTCGACCCGAGGGTGACCGCCCTGCGGGCCGCGGTCGCCCGTTGTCGCCGTGAACTCGCCGGGTACCGCGCCAACTTACCGGACCGGCACATCGCCGAGGACGAGCTCTCCGCGCTGGCCGCCGCCGCGGCCGCCGGCGTCCCGGACGTCCTGCGGCTGCGTCGCGGCCTGCTCGTCATCGCCGGGGCGCTCGGCTCCGTCAGCGCCCTGGCCGGTGCCCTCACCGAGGTCCGGCGGGCGATCGAGCTGTTCGGCACCCCGCGTCCCGAGTGACGCGGGGTGCCCGCGGGGCCGGTCAGCCGAGCTCGGCCAGCCGGGGGACGGCCGGCGCGCAGTGGCTGTCGATCCAGCCGGCCGGTTCGGCGTCCGGCGGCACGACGATGACCGTGTCGATGCCGAGTTCGGCGTAACCGGCCATCTCGGCGACGAAGGCGTCGGTGTCGCCGGTGCGGAGGGACTCGCCGACGAAGAGCATGGTCTTGCGGATCCGCGCGTAGTCGCGTCCGGCCTCGTCGCAGTGCGCGCGCAGCACGTCCAGCTTGTGCGCGACCTCGGCGGTCGAGGAGGCGAAGAGGTTGCAGGCGTCCGCGTACCGGGCGACCAGGCGGAGCGTCTTCCGCTCGCCGCCGCCCCCGATCATGATCTCGGGGCGGGGCGTGCTCACCGGGGGCGGGGTGGAGCGGGTCTCCGCCAGTGAGTAGTGCGCGCCCTTGAAGGGGCCGTCGTCGTCCTGGTCCCACATCTGCAGGCAGATCCGCAGCGTCTCCTCCAGTCGCTCGAAGCGCTCCGCGAGCGGCGGGAAGGGCACGCCCAGGCCCAGGTGCTCACGCTCGTACCAGGCCGCGCCGAGGCCCAGGGTCGCCCGGCCGCCGGACAGCACGTCGAGGGTGGTCGCGATCTTCGCCAGCAGGCCGGGATGGCGGTAGGTGATCCCCGTGACGAGGACGCCCAGCCGTACGGAGGAGGTGCGGGCGGCGAGGAAGCCCAGCGTCGTGTAGGCCTCCAGCATCGCCGCCTCGGCGCCCCCGTTGTTCTCCATCTGGAAGTAGTGGTCCATCACCGACAGCCAGCCCGCGCCGGCCGACTCGGCGGCCTCGCCGGCCGCGGCGAGCGCGGGCGCGAGCCCGGCGGGTCCCTCGGGGTGGTCGAATTTCGTGAGGTGCAGGCCCAGTTGCATGGTTCTCCCCGTCCGGGGTCGTGGTCGCTACGGTGACGACCGTAGGCCTTGGAGTGCGCTCGAGGTCAAGCCGCCGTGAGACCCCCGTGAGGTGCCCCGAGCCGTCCCGAGCCGCCCTGGGCCGCCCCTCACACCGCTGCCGCGCCGGCCTGGGCGTACGGACCCCCGATCCACGAGCGGCATCGTGATGCCCCGGGCTAGGCGGCGCCGTTGCTGGCCAGCGCGGACGACAGTTGCCGCGCCACGCCCTGCAGCACCGGCACGATCTTCTCCGTGGCCGCCTCGGTCACCCGTCCGGCGGGTCCGGAGATGGAGATGGCGGCGGCCGTGGGGGAGTCGGGGACGGTGACCGCCAGGCAGCGGACCCCCACCTCCTGCTCGTTGTCGTCCACGGCGTAGCCCTGGGCGCGGATGTGCTCCAGTTCCGCGAGGAACGCGTCCGGGTCGACGATGGTCCGCTCGGTGGCCGCCGGCATCCCGGTGCGGGCCAGCAGGGCCCGTACCTCCTCCGGCGGGACGTGCGCCAGCAGGGCCTTGCCGACTCCCGTGGAGTGCGGCAGGACGCGCCGTCCGACCTCGGTGAACATCCGCATCGAGTGCCGTGAGGGGACCTGGGCGACGTAGACGACCTCGTCCCCGTCCAGGAGCGCCATGTTGGCGGTCTCGCCGGTCGCCTCGACCAGTTCCGCCAGGTAGGGGCGGGCCCAGGTGCCCAGGAGGCGGGCCGAGCTCTCGCCGAGGCGGATCAGCCGGGGTCCCAGCGCGTAGCGGCGGTTGGGCTGCTGGCGCACGTAGCCGCAGTCGACCAGGGTGCGCATCAGGCGGTGGATCGTGGGCAGGGGCAGCCCGCTGCTCGCGGACAGTTCGCTGAGGCCCACCTCCCCGCCCGCGTCGGCCATCCGCTCCAGCAGGTCGAAGGCGCGTTCGAGGGACTGCACGCCCCCGGCGCGGTCTGACGCCACGTTTCCTCCCCAGGCGGACGGTGTAGTGGTGCAGCCTACCGACCCTGACCAGGCATGCGATCGCCGTTCGGGGCGGTCGTGGGCGCGGCGGTGGCCGGTGGGCGCGGAAAACGCATTCCATTGGGTGGAATTCTCCAACTGTACTGCCGGAGCCTCCCGTGGTGCCCGGGCAGGGGTTGACGCAGGCTCGCGCGCGAGCGGAGGATGCATTTCAACAGAACGTTGAATTTCTGTGGGCGCCGGTGGAAGGGGAACGCGTGTCCGAGGCCGCTGACGGGATCGAACTGGTGCTGCGTTCACCGCGGGTGGTCACACCGCAGGGCGAGCGCCCCGCCGACGTGGCCGTGGCCGGCGGCCGGATCGCCGCCGTCCTGCCGTACGGGACCGAGCCCCCGGCCGGCGCCCGCCTGGTCGACCTCGGCGCGGACGCCCTGCTCCCCGGCCTGGTCGACACCCACGTGCACGTCAACGACCCGGGCCGCAGCGAGTGGGAGGGCTTCGGGACCGCCACCCGGGCGGCCGCCGCCGGCGGCGTCACGACGCTGATCGACATGCCGCTCAACAGCGTCCCCCCGACCACCACCACCGACCACCTCGAGGTCAAGCGCGCGACCGCCCGCGGCCGGATCCACACCGACGTCGGCTTCTGGGGCGGCGCCGTCCCCGGCAACACCAAGGACCTGCGCCCGCTCCACGACGCCGGGGTCTTCGGCTTCAAGTGCTTCCTGCTGCCCTCGGGCGTCGAGGAGTTCCCGCAGCTCGCCCCGGCCGAACTGGAGGAGGCGATGCGCGAGATCGCCCGCTTCGACGGGCTGCTGATCGTCCACGCCGAGGACCCCCGGCTCATCGACGGCGCCCCGCAGCCCTCCGGGCCCGCGTACGCCGGTTTCCTCGCCTCCCGCCCCCGCGCCGCCGAGAACGCCGCCGTCGAGGCGCTGATCGCCCTCGCCCGCCGCCTGGACTGCCGGGTGCACGTCCTGCACCTGTCCTCCGCCGAGGCCCTGCCGCTGATCGCCGCCGCCCGCCGCGACGGCGTACGCCTGACGGCCGAGACCTGCCCGCACTACCTGACGCTCACCGCCGAGGAGGTCCCCGACGGCGCGACCCAGTTCAAGTGCTGCCCGCCGATCCGCGAGGCGGGCAACCGGGAGGCCCTGTGGCAGGGCCTGCTCGACGGCACCCTGGACTGCGTGGTCTCCGACCACTCGCCCTCCACCGTCGACCTCAAGCACCTCGACACCGGCGACTTCGGCGCCGCCTGGGGCGGGATCTCCTCCCTCCAGCTCGGCCTGCCCGCGATCTGGACCGAGGCCCGCCGGCGTGGCGCCACGCTCGCCGACGTGGTCCGCTGGATGGCGCGGGGCCCGGCGCGCCTGGCCGGACTCACCGCCAAGGGCGCCGTCGCGCCCGGCCACGACGCCGACTTCGCCGTCCTGGCGCCCGACGAGAGCTTCACCGTGGACCCGGCGGTGCTCCATCACCGCAACCAGGTCACCGCCTACGCGGGCCGCACCCTCCAGGGGGTCGTACGGAGCACCTGGCTGCGCGGCGAGCGGATCGCCGACCACGGCACCCCGGCCCACCCCTCCGGCCGCCTCATCACAAGGGAGAACGCGTGACCGCCACACCCCGGTACACCGGCGCCGCCCAGCCGTACCCCGGAGGGGACCCCTACGCCGACTACCGCGGCGCCGACCTGCCCTTCACGGGCCTCGTCGACCTCGCCGACCGGCGCCTGGGCGCCGGGGTGATCGCCGCCAACGACGAGTTCTTCGCCGAGCGGGAGAACCTGCTCGTCCCCGGACGCCCCGAGTTCCGCGCCGAGCACTTCGGCCACAAGGGCCAGGTCATGGACGGCTGGGAGACCCGCCGCCGCCGCGGCACCGACGCCGCCGACCCGCACCCCGCCGACGCCGACCACGACTGGGCGCTGATCCGCCTGGCCGCCCCCGGGGTCGTGCGCGGCCTGGTCGTGGACACCGCCCACTTCCGCGGCAACCACCCCCAGCAGATCGCCGTCGAGGCCACCTGCGCGCCCCTGGCCGCCGCACCCGCGGACCTGCTCGCCGACGGCGTGGAGTGGACCGAGCTCGTGCCCCGCACGGCCGTCGGCGGCCACGCCGCCAACGGCTTCGAGGTGGCCGTGGAGCGCCGCTTCACCCACCTGCGGCTCAAGCAGTTCCCCGACGGCGGCATCGCCCGGCTCCGCGTCCACGGCGAGGTCGTCCCCGACCCGGCGTGGCTGACCGCGCTCGGCACCTTCGACCTGGTCGCGCTGGAGAACGGCGGCACCGCCGAGGACGTCTCCGACCGCTTCTACTCCTCCCCGCTCAACCCGATCCTGCCGGGCACGTCCCGCCGCATGGGCGACGGCTGGGAGACCCGCCGCCGCCGCGACAAGCGCCACGACTGGGCGCGCTACCGCCTCGCCGGGCAGGGCGCCGTCCGCGCCGCCGAGATCGACACCGGCTACTACAAGGGCAACGCCGCCGGCTGGGCCGCCCTGCTCGGCCGCGACGGCGAGGACGGCGACTGGTTCGAGATCCTGCCCCGCACCCCCCTGCAGCCCGACACCGTCCACCGCTTCGTGGTCGACACCCCGCCCGCCACCCACGTGCGCCTGGAGACCTATCCCGACGGCGGCATCGCCCGGCTGCGCCTGTGGGGCTCGCTGACCGACGCGGGCGCCGACCGCCTCGTCCGGCGGTGGGACACCCTGGCCTGACGGGCTTCAAGAGGCGACGGGCACGAGCCGCACCAGATCGAGCGAGGTGCGGTCGCAGGCCCTCGCATGGACGGACTGGACTGCCCAGCGCCCGTGAGGCAGCGGGACGGGGGCCTGTTCGGGCCTGCCGCCGCCGGGGTATTCCACGCCCAGCAGGCCGCCTGCCTCGGCGGAGTCCATGAGCACCGCGGGCCCGTCGGTCCGCCACGTCCCGGACGCCTCCCACTCGACGGCGGGATCGGCGAGAACCGTCTCGGCCGCCGCGACCAGTTCGGCCTCGGAGTCGGCGCCGCCCCAGCGCAGGAACGCCCGGTGCGCCGGGAGGTAGCACGTCCTGGCGGGCATGTCCCCGAGGACCAGCCCCTGTCCGCCGTCGTCGCCAATGGGTATCACCCCCGCGAGGTCGTCCACGGCGCAGGCCCGGTCGTAGTCGTCGGGGACGTCCCCGTCGCCGACGACCATCCCCTGCTCCGTGCAGCCGCCCCAGGCGGACAGGGCGGAGACGGGAACGACGATCAGCGGGCCGCCCATCGACTCCACCCACGCGGGGGCAGGCCGGGGTGCCGCGGAGACGTCGGGCGTGAAGGCATCCATGGCGCGAGTATGGCGCGCGGCGCCGACAGTGCGTCCCCTCCGGGGCCCCGGTGCCCCGGAGGGGGGTTGGTGCCGTGCGGCGCCGGCGTCTCCCTCGTACGCCGGTGCCGCGCGGGGTCGGTCAGCCCGCCGGGGTCAGCCGGAAGGACTGGGCGGTGGTGCCGTTGCAGGTGTACTGCTGCAGCAGGGCGCCGTCGGCCGTCGAGGCCGCCGTGACGTCCAGGCACTTGCCGCTGTGCCGTGCCGTGAGGACGTACGACCCGTCCGCCTGGAGCACCGGCTTCCACTGCTGGTTGGCGCCCGAGGACCACTGCCAGGTCTGCACCGGCACGGAGTCACCCGTCGCCGACGCCCCGCCGGTGACGTCCCAGACCTGCTCGGTGGCGGTCGCGTTGCGGTTCACCACCCGGTAGTAGCCGCCGTCGGTCGGGCGGAACTGCCACTGCTGGTTGGCCTGCCCGGCGACGCAGCTCCACTGCTGCACCGCGGTGCCGTTGGCGGTGCCCCGGTCCTTGGCGTCCACGCACTTGCCGGAGCCGGCGCCGGCCACCTGGTACCAGGCGGAGGTGCTGATGCCGTCCCCGTCTCCGCCGTCGCCGCCGGTCGGCGCGCCGGACCAGGTGAACGTGGTCGTGGCGCGGGCGGGCAGGCTGTACGAGAAGTGCTGCCCGGCCTCGCGGACCGTGATCTGCTGGGCGGACGACGAGGAGTTGTGGGTGACCAGCACCCGCTGCCCGTCGGTGTTGACGAAGGCCGTGTTCCACACCGGGTCGGTGGCGTTGCTGCCGATCCGCACCGCGCCCGCGCGGACGAACTTCGTCAGCTGGCCCATCGTGTAGTACTCGACGGTGTAGTCGACCTGCCCGCTGCGCGCGTCGCCGTTGTGCACCGTGATCAGGCCGGTGCAGGTGCCGCAGCCGCCCGCGTGCGGGCCCATCGCCTGGTCCAGCGCCAGCGACCACTTCACGTACGCGCGGGCCCAGTTGCGGGTGAAGCCGGTGATGTCCCGCAGGTCCTCCAGCTGCTGGTCGGTGACCCAGGTGCCGCCGGAGTGCTCGGTCTCGTACTGCGCCACGCCCGGGTACTGGCTCTGGACGGTGCTGCCCAGCGCGTAGTCCGGCGGCGTGGGCGCGTAGCCGTGCCAGGCGACGCCGCCGAAGAGCGGGTCGCCGCGCAGGGCGGCGTCGGCGAGCTGGCCGGCGCCGGTGGTGTTCCAGTCGCCGTGGTTCCAGTCGTGGATCAGCGCCTTGGTGGTGATCCCGGCCGAACGGAACGCCGGGAAGAGGTGGTTCTTGGTGAAGTCCAGCAGCGTGGCCGCCGTCCACTCCATCGTGGGGTAGCTGCTGTTCGCGCCGCAGCACTGCGGCTCGTTCTGCACCGAGACGTAGTCGACGTGGACGCCGCGCTGCTCGTACGCCTGCAGGTACTTCACGAAGTACTGCGCGTAGGTGTCGTAGAACTCCGGCTTGAGCTTGCCCATCTGGGTCAGCTTGCCGTTGTCCTTCATCCACGCCGGCGCCGACCACGGCACCGCCATGATCTTCAGTGCCGGGTTGAGCCGGCGCGCCTGCTGGGTCAGCGGCAGGACGTCGGTCAGGTCCCGGGAGATGGAGAAGTCCGACAGGTCGCAGCAGGTGTCGTCGTACGTGTAGTGGCTGCGCGCGATGTCCGAGGCACCCATCGGGTTGCGCAGGAAGCCCAGGCCGATGCCCTCCGTGGGGGAGAACAGCTTGCGCATGGTTGCGTCACGGGTGGCCGCCGACAGGGCGCCGGAGGAGTTCATCAGCCAGGCGGCGCTGTCGGTGAAGGACGCCCCGCCGCCCTCGAAGGGCTGGTAGCGGGCGGCGGGGTCCACCGTGATGACCGTGCCGCCGCTGCCGTTGCCCGCCTCGAAGGCGGCCGGGGTCTGTGCCTGCAGGCCCTTGACCACGGTCCTGCCGTCGGAGGTGGTGGTCATGGTGACCTGGACGGCCGTGGCGGCGGCCGCTCCCGGTCCGGCGAGCACCAACCCGGCCAAAGCCGCGGCGACCGCCGCGAGCACGGCGATCAGGCGTCTGACGTGGGGGGAGTGTGGCATCGCGGATCTCCTGTGTGGGGGGTGGAGACGGGATGGCGAGGGAGGTCAGGCCGCGCTGCGGGCGCGGCGCCGGTGGGCGGCGATGATGTCGGCGTAGCGGCGGCCGCTGCCCTTCACGGTCCGGCGCTGCGTCTCGTAGTCGACGTGGACGAGGCCGAAGCGCTTGTCGTAGCCGTACGCCCACTCGAAGTTGTCCAGCAGCGACCAGGCGAAGTAGCCGGCGAGCGGGGCGCCGCCGCGCACGGCACGGGCGCAGGCCGCCAGGTGCTCCTCCAGGTAGGCGGTGCGCTCGGGGTCGTGGACCTGGCCGTCGGGGCCGACGCGGTCCTCGTACGCCGAGCCGTTCTCGGTGACGTAGATCTTGCGGGCGCCGTACTCCTCGGTCAGCCGCAGCAGCAGCCGCTCCAGACCGCCGGCGTGCACCTCCCAGTCCATCGCGGTGCGGCGGACGTCCGGGACGCGTACGGCACGGGTGTGGGGGACCGGCCCCGACGGGTCGTCGGCAACGATGTCACGGAAGTAGTAGTTGAGGCCCAGCCAGTCCAGCGGGGCGGCGATGGTCTCCATGTCGCCCGGCTGCACGGGCAGTTCGACCCCGTACAGCTCCAGCATGTCCTCCGGGTAGCCGCGGCCGTGGATCGGGTCCAGCCACCAGCGGTTGGTGTGGCCGTCGGAGCGCAGCGCCGCGGCGACGTCCTCGGGGCGGTCGGAGGCCGGTTCGCAGGGGCTGAGGTTGTTGACGATGCCGATCTGCGCGTGCGGGACCGCCGCGCGCAGTGCCTGCACCGCCAGGCCGTGGCCCAGGTGCAGGTGGTACGAGGCGCGGACGGCGGCCGTCAGGTCGGTGAGGCCGGGGGCCATCACGCCCTGCAGGTGGCCGATCCAGGCCGAGCACAGCGGCTCGTTGAGCGTCGCCCAGTGGGTGACCCGGTCCCCGAGCCGCTCGGCCACCACGGCCGCGTAGTCGGCGAAGCGCAGCGCGGTCTCGCGCTCCGGCCAGCCGCCGCGGTCCTGCTGGGCCTGCGGCAGGTCCCAGTGGTACAGGGTGGGGAAGGGGGTGATGCCCGCCTCCAGCAGGCCGTCGACCAGGCGGTCGTAGAAGGCCAGGCCCGCGGGGTTGACCGGCCCGCCGCCCTGCGGCATCACGCGCGGCCAGGCGAGGGAGAAGCGGTACGCGTCCAGACCGAGCCGGCCCATCAGGCCGATGTCCTCCGGCACGCGGTGGTAGTGGTCGCAGGCGACGTCACCGGTGTCGCCGTTCGCGACCTTCCCCGGCGTACGGGAGAAGGTGTCCCAGATGGATGGTGCACGGCCGTCCTCGGCCACGGCTCCTTCGATCTGGTAAGCGGCCGTCGCGGCGCCCCACACGAATCCGTCGGGGAGGGCGCTGAGGTCGAGGGTCACGGACTGCCTTTCGTTCGGGGGACGCTGAGGGGCGGTGGGGCTCACTTGACGGCGCCGGCGGTCAGCCCGGCGACGAGGTAGCGCTGCAGGAGCAGGAACCCGGCGACCACGGGCACGCTCACCACGAGCGAGGCGGCCATGACCTGGTTCCAGTACACGTCGGTCTGGGTGGCGTAGCCCTGCAGGCCGACGGCGAGCGTGCGGGTGGTGTCGTTGGTCATGACGGAGGCGAAGAGGACCTCGCCCCAGGCCGTCATGAAGGCGTACACGCAGACCGCGACGATGCCGGGGACGGCGGCCGGGACGACCACCCGGAACAGCGCGCCCAGTGGCCCGCAGCCGTCGACCATGGCGGCCTCGTCCAGGTCCTTGGGGATCGAGTCGAAGTAGCCCGCCAGCATCCAGATGGAGAAGGGGAGCGAGAAGGTGAGGTAGGTCAGGATCAGGCCGCCGCGGCTGCCGTACAGGGCGATGCCCGTCGCGTTCCCGAGGTTGACGAAGATCAGGAAGAGCGGCAGCAGGAAGAGGATGCCGGGGAACATCTGGGTGGACAGGATCGTCACCGAGAAGAAGCGGCGCCCCTTGAAGTCGTAGCGGCTCACCGCGTACGCCGCGAAGATCGCGACCGCGACCGAGCACAGCGTCGCCCCGCCCGCCACGAGCAGCGAGTTCACGAAGTACCGGGCGAGCGGCACGGTGTGCCAGATGTCGGCGTAGGGGCGCAGGGTGAAGCCGCTGGGGAACCAGCGGAACGGGCCCTGCACGTCCTGCAGCGGCTTCAGCGACGAGACGACCATGACGAACACCGGCGCCAGCGCGAAGGCCGTCAGCACGGTCAGCACGATCCGGCGGGTCCACACGAAGGAGCGCGGCGCGGCCATGGGGCTGCGGACGTCAGGCATCCTTCCTCCTCAGGGAGGTCGCGAGCAGGTAGAGCACCGTCACGACGAGCAGGAACAGCAGCAGGAGCACGGACATCGCCGAGCCGGAGCCGAAGTTCCAGGTCACGAAGGACGACTGGTAGATGTGGATCGAGATCAGGTCCGCGGCGTCCGGCGCCGCCCGCCCGAACAGCACGTAGGGCGTGTTGAAGTCGTTGAACGTCCACAGGAACAGCACCAGCACCAGCACCTGGTTGACCGGGCGCAGAGACGGCAGGGTGATCCTGCGGATCTGCTGCCAGATCCCGGCGCCGTCCATCGCCGCCGCCTCGTACAGCTCGCGCGGGATGTTCTGCAGACCGGCCATCAGGCACAGGAAGGCGAACGGCCACTGCCGCCACACCGACACCGTCACCAGCGCGTAGAAGCTGTTGTCGCCGATCAGCCAGAAGGGCCGGCCGTCGGTGAGGTGCAGCTGGTCGTGGATGACGTGGTTGATCATGCCGGTGTCCCGCTGGAACATGAACGACCAGGTGATCACCGCCGCGTAGACCGGCAGCGCGTACGGCACCAGGAACACCGCGCGCAGCAGTCCGCGGCCGCGGAAGGCGTCCTGCATGAGGATCGCGGCGGCGGTGCCGAACAGCCAGGACAGCCCGACCGCCAGCACCGTGAACTCACAGGTGACCAGGAATGACTTGAGCAGGTCCTCGCCGACCGGGGCGTTGAAGTCCACCGCCACGCGGTAGTTGTCCAGGCCCTTCCAGGGCGCGGCGGACCAGTCGCTGATGAAGAACTGCGTGAGCTCCTTGAAGCTCATCACGACGCCGACGACCATCGGCACCAGGTGGATGAGCAGTTCCAGCGCGAGGGCCGGCAGCAGCAGGACGTACGGGAGCGACGCGCGCCGCAGCCGCGCCGGCAGGCGCAGCCGCGACAGCGGGGCCCTCCCCCCGGCGGCCCGCCGGCCGCCGGGGGAAGGCGTCTTGGAGCTGTGCCGGACGGGCGGCACGGTGGTGGTCATCGGTTCCTTCACGCTCACGACGCCGGCATCTGCTGCTGGGCCTTTTCGAGGGCGGCCTTGACGCTCTCGGTGGTGACCGGCTTCCCGGCGGCGGCGTCGGCGAACAGGTCCTTCATCGCGGTGCCGACGGCGGTCTCGAACTGGCTCTCGTTGGCGACCTGCGGCAGCGGCGCCGCGCTGTTGGCGAGCGCGTCCGCGAGGACCTTCAGGTCCGGGGTGGCGAAGGCCGGGTCGGACTGGGCGGCCTTGACCGGCGGGAGCGAGCCGTAGGTGCCGTTGAGGAGCTTCTGCTCGTCGTCGCTGGTCATGAACTTCACGAACTTCAGGGCGCCGTCGACGTTGTCGGTCTTCTTGAAGACGGCCAGGTTGATGCCCGCGACCATCGAGTTCACGGCGGTGTCGCCGGAGGCGCCCGCGGCCTGGAACGGCACCTGGGCGACGCCGTAGTCCTCGGGCTTCATGCCGTGGGACTTCAGCGAGGAGCCGGCGGCCTGCCACAGCAGCATGGCGGCCTTGCCGGTGGCGAAGTCGGCGACGGACTGGTTGGCGGCGTACTCGGCGTTGCCGGGGGCCGCGATCTTGTCCTTGGCGATGAAGTCGATGTACTGCTTGACGGCCGCGACCGCCTCGGGGGTGGTGAACGTCGGCTTGCCCGAGGCGTCGAAGAAGTCGGCGCCGTGCTGCTTGCCGAAGACGAAGGCGTGGTGGACGTTCTCGGAGAGGTTGCCGCCCTCGACGGCGAGGCCGTACTTGCCGCCCTTGGTGAGCTTCTTGCCGTCGGCGACGAGCTCGTCCCAGGTGGCGGGCGGGTTGGCTATGCCCGCGTCGGCGAACATCTTCTTGTTGTAGTAGAGGCCGTACGCCAGCGAGTACAGCGGGACCGCGGCCGGGTCCTTGCCCTCGGCGCCCGTCGCGCCAAGGGCCGAGGAGACGAAGCGGTCCTTGCCGCCGATGGCGTCGAAGGCCTTGGCGTCGAAGGGGCGCAGCGCGCCGGTGGCCTGCAGCGAGGCGGACCAGGTGTTGCCGATGTTGAGGACGTCGGGGCCCTGGCCGGAGGTGGCCGCGGCGAGGATCCGGTTCAGCAGGTCGGACCACGGGATGACCTCGAGCTTGACCTTGATCCCGGTCTGCTTCTCGAACTTCTTGAGCTCGGGCGTCAGGGTCGCCTTGTCCGCCTCGAGGCTGGCGCCCTGGTTGCTGGCCCAGTAGGTGAGCTCCTTGGGGCTGCCGTTGCCGCTGCCGTCGGTCGAGGAGCCGCCGCCGCACGCGGTGGCGGAGGCGATGAGCGCGGCCGCGAGCGTCACGGCGGCCGTGGTACGGGTGATGTGCATGACCGGGGATCCCTCTCCAGGGTGGGTGCCTTCGGGAAGTGAAGAACGTCACGCCTTAATTCAAGGCGTGATTTAACGTCTGAGAAAACCTGGCGTCAAGACTTGGCGCAGCGATAGATTCAGCCGGGGAGGGAGCACCATGGCAGACCGAGGCAAGCGGACCGTACGCGACCTGCGGCGGGGCAACCGTTCGGCGCTCTTGCGTCACCTGTACTTCGAAGGACCCCTCAGCCGTCAGGAGTTGGCCAGGGACACCGGACTGAGCACAGGTTCCATCAGCAACGTCGTGGCCGAGCTCATCGCCGACGGCGTCGTCGAGGAGGCCGGCTCCGTCGAGTCCGACGGCGGACGCCCCCGCGTCATGCTCAAGGTCGCCCCCCGCCACGGCTTCCTCATCGGCGTCGACGTCGGCGAGACCCGGGTCCGCGTCACCCTCTTCGACCTCGCCCTCACCGAACTCTCCTCCACCGACCGCCCGCTGGCCGACAGCGGCCACGACGTCGCCCTCGTCGTCCGGCTCATCCTCGACGGCCTCTCCGTCGTCCTGGAGGACAGCCGCGTCGATCCCGCCCTCGTGCTCGGCGTGGGCATCGGCGTGCCCGGCATCGTCGAGCAGGGCACCGGCGGCGCCGGCGCGGTCGTCCACGGCCAGACCATCGACTGGGACGCCGTCCCCCTCGGCGCGCTGCTCGCCGAGGGCACCGCCCTGCCGCTCCACATCGACAACGGCGCCAAGACCCTCGGCCAGGCCGAGATGTGGTTCGGCGCCGGGCGCGGCGCCCGCAACGCCGTGATCGCGCTGCTCGGCTCCGGGGTCGGCGCCTGCGTGGTCGCCGACGGCAAGCCGTACCGCGGCGCCAGCAGCAGCGCGGGGGAGTGGGGCCACACCACCCTCCAGGTCGGCGGGCGGCGCTGCCGCTGCGGCGCCCGCGGCTGCCTGGAGGCCTACGTGGGCGCCGAGGCGCTCATCGAACGCTGGGACGCGCCCACCGGGGTGAGCGAGGAGGCCGCGATCGCCGCCCTCCTCGACGCCGCCGAGGCCGGCGACGCCGCCGCCGTCGCGCTGCTCGACGAGACCGCCGAGTACCTCGGTGCGGGCATCGCCGACCTCGTCAACCTCTTCAACCCCGAGCGCATCGTGCTGTCCGGCTGGACCGGCCTGATGATCGGCCCACGGCTGCTCGACGCGGTCCGCGAGGCCACCGCCGCCTACGCGCTGCACCATCCCTGCGCCCAGACCTCCATCGAGCTGGGCCGGCTCGGGACGGACGCGGTCACGGTCGGCGCCGCCACCCTGCCGCTCGCCCGTTTCCTCGACGCCGGCGGCCGCCCGCCCGCCCCCGCCGCGCGGCCCGAGGAGCAAGCGGAACCGAATCGTCCGGGTCGTTCGTTGTCGGGTACATCCGTCTGAACGAGGACGTCCCGAGACCACCCGGAGCACCGCAGTGACCCTGAAGCAGCAGATCGTCGGCAACGCCATGCAGATGGCCGTGTGCACCCTTGAGCCCGGCCAGACCGTCTACTGCGAGGCGGGGAAGTTCCTGTTCAAGACCGCGAACGTGAGCATGGACACCCGCCTGGCGGGTCCCGGCGCCCAGCGCGAGGCCCAGGGCGGCGCGGCGGGCGGCGGCATGGGCGGCATGCTCCGCCAGGCGATGGGCACGGCCATGCAGGTCGGCCAGCGGATGCTGGCGGGCGAGAGCATCGCCTTCCAGTACTTCACCGCGAGCGGTGGCGAGGGCACCGTCGGCTTCGCGGGCGTCCTGCCCGGGGAGATGCGCGCCCTGGAACTGGACGGGTCGCGCGCCTGGTACGCGGAGAAGGACGCCTTCGTGGCCGCCGAGTCGACCGTCGACTTCGGCATCGCCTTCCAGGGCGGCCGCACCGGCACCAGCGGAGGCGAGGGCTTCGTCCTGGAGAAGTTCACCGGCCGCGGCACGGTGATCATCGCCGGCGCAGGCAACTTCATCGACCTCAACCCCGCCGACTTCGGCGGGCGCATCGAGGTCGACACCGGCTGCATCGTCGCCTTCGAGGACGGGGTCCGCTACGGCGTGCAGCGCATCGGCGGGCTCAACCGGCAGGGGATCATGAACGCCGTCTTCGGCGGCGAGGGGCTGTCGCTGGCGACCCTGGAGGGCAACGGGCGCGTCATCCTGCAGTCCATGACCATCGAGGGCCTGGCCAACGCGCTGAAGAAGGCCCAGGGCGGCGACAAGCAGGGCCCCACCGGCGGCCTCTTCTCCACACACGCCGGCTGAGCCCGGCCGGGCCGCTGGGGCGCCGCCCCCGCGCGCGGTGCCGGGTCGCGGCCTCCGCGCGCCGGTACATACGACGGCCGGGCCGCTGCCCTGCGCGGGGCCCGCACAGCCGCGGACGCCGACCGGGCGGCCCCGGGCCGCGTCGTGCCGTCGTCCGACACGGGGTGGGCCCGGCGCCCCGCGCGTCACGCGAGCGGTGTGCCCACGCCGGCCGGCGCCGGACGCGGTGTGAGCCGTGCGGGCCCGCGCGGTGCGGACCTCGACCGGCCGCGACCGGAGCCCAAAGCCGTCAGCCCCCACAGGCGGACGCGCCGTGCCGGGAGCGCTCACCCCACCCCGGCGGAGCGCAGGACGTGCCGGACCGCCCGGTCCAGGGAGGCGCGCACCGCATCCGGGTCGCCGAGCGCGGCGGTCATCACGGCGCCGTCGCGCAGCATCATCAGCGTCGCCGCGTCCTCGGCGGGCTCGGGGGCGCCCGCCTCCGCGAGCAGCCGGGCGACCAGCTCCCGCAGCCAGTCCCGGTGGGCCACGATCGCGCGCGAGACGGGGTCGGCCGGGTCCGGGTACTCCGCGGCCGCGTTGAGGAACGGGCAGCCGCGGAAGCCCGGGGAGCAGAGCTGGTCGCCGAGCGCTCCGGCCACCCCCGCCAGGGCCTCCCGTGCGCCCAGGCCCTCCAGCGCGGCCTCGGTGAAGGTGCGGATCTGCTCGTCGGTGGCCTGGATGTAGCTCAGGACGAGCTGCTCCTTGCCCAGGAAGTGCCGGTAGAGCGTCGCCCTGGTGGTGGACGCCTCCGTGACGATCCGGTCCATGCCCACCGCGTGGATCCCCTCGGCGTAGAACAGCCGGGCCGCGGTGGCCAGGATGCGGTCACGCGGCGGCGCGTCCGCGGCGGCGTACGTGACCAGGGGAACGGCGGGAGGGGCACTCATGTCCTTGACGGTAGCGGACGGCACCGCGTAGCGTCCCGGCAAGAAAGAACGTTCTGTATCGTCGTCCCGACGACCCGAGCCCGCCCCCGCGAGAGGACCCCGCCATGCCCGTACCCGAGACCGGCACCCCCGCCCCCGACTTCACGCTCCCGGGAGTCCTGCTCACCGGATCGGGCGACGCCGAGCGCGGCGAGTACTCCCTGTCCGCGCACCGCGGCGCCCCCGTCGTGCTCGCCTTCTACCCCGGGGACGACTCGGCGGTGTGCACCAAGCAGCTCTGCTCCTACACCTCCGACCTGGACCGCTTCCGCGACCTCGGGGCGACGGTGTGGGGCGTCAACTTCAGCGACCTCGACAGCCACGAGCACTTCGCCCGCAAGCGCGACCTGCGCTTCCCGCTGCTCGCCGACACCGAGCGCACGGTGGCGAAGGCCTACGGCATCACCATGCCCGGCCTCGGCCTGAAGCGCTCGGTCTTCATCGTGGACGCGGAGGGCATCGTGCGCTGGAAGCACGTCGCCCGCATCGGGCTGACCTTCCAGGACACCGACACCATCACCGCGCAGCTGGCCGCGCTCGCCCCGCGCTGAGCCGCGGCGACGCCGGGCCGGAGCGGCCCGCGCCACCCTTCCGGCCGAGCGTGAAGCTGCGCTGTTGCCGAGCTTAAGAAAAGATCGATGGACTGAACGCTCGAAGCCGGGCAGATTGCTGTGTGCCCGGCGCATCGCGCGAGCCGGCGCCGATAGGCGCCGCCGCTCCGCCCGGGCTCCCTCGTGCCCGGTCCGCGTCCCCCCGCGCGGGCCGGGCCACATCGTCTGCCGGCAGGAGTCGCAAGAGTGAAGGCACTGGTGAAGGAGAAGGCCGAGCCCGGCCTGTGGCTGCGGGACGTCCCGGAGCCGGAGATCGGTCCCGGGGACGTCCTCATCAAGGTGCTGCGGACCGGCATCTGCGGCACCGACCTGCACATCCGTGCCTGGGACGGCTGGGCCCAGCAGGCCGTGGGCACCCCCCTGGTGCTCGGCCACGAGTTCGTCGGCGAGGTCGCCGCCGTGGGCTCCGGCGTCGACGAGATCAAGCCCGGTGACCGCGTCAGCGGCGAGGGCCACCTCGTCTGCGGCAAGTGCCGCAACTGCCTGGCCGGCCGCCGCCACCTGTGCCGCAACACGATCGGCCTCGGAGTCGGCCGGGACGGCGCCTTCGCCGAGTACGTCGCGCTGCCCGCGTCGAACGTGTGGGTGCACCGGGTGCCCGTCGACCTCGACATCGCCGCGATCTTCGACCCCTTCGGCAACGCCGTCCACACCGCGCTGTCCTTCCCCCTGGTCGGCGAGGACGTGCTGATCACCGGGGCCGGCCCGATCGGCATCATGGCCGCCGCCGTCGCCAAGCACGCCGGCGCGCGCAACGTCGTCATCACCGACGTCAGCGAGTACCGCCTGGAGCTCGCCCGCAAGGTCGGCGTCAGCCTCGCCCTCAACGTCGCCGAGACCACCATCGCCGACGGCCAGCGCGAGCTCGGCCTGCGTGAGGGCTTCGACATCGGCCTGGAGATGTCCGGCCGCCCCGAGGCCATGCGCGACATGATCGGCAACATGACGAACGGCGGCCGCATCGCGATGCTCGGCCTGCCCGCGGAGGACTTCTCCGTCGACTTCGCCAAGATCGTCACGTCGATGCTCACCATCAAGGGCATCTACGGCCGCGAGATGTTCGAGACCTGGTACGCCATGTCCGTGCTGCTGGAGGGCGGCCTCGACATCGCCCCCGTGGTCACCGGCCGCTACTCCTACCGCGACTTCGACGCCGCCTTCGACGACGCCGCGAGCGGCCGTTGCGGCAAGGTCGTCCTCGACTGGACCGCCTGACCCCTCCCGGCCCCCGAGGCACGGCCCACCGCACCACCCGCAGCTTCCCAGGGAGAACCCCGATGTTCGACTCCGTCCGCGACGACCTGCGCGGCACCCTCGACGAGATCCGCGAGGCCGGGCTCTTCAAGCCCGAGCGCGTGATCGGCACCCCGCAGAGCGCCTCCGTCTCCGTCACCGCCGGCGGCGTCCCCGGCGACGTCCTCAACTTCTGCGCCAACAACTACCTCGGGCTCGCCGACCACCCCGAGGTCACCGCCGCCGCCAAGGAGGCCCTGGACCGCTGGGGCTACGGCATGGCGTCCGTCCGCTTCATCTGCGGCACCCAGGAGGTCCACAAGGCGCTCGAGGCCCGGCTGTCCGCCTTCCTCGGCACCGAGGACACGATCCTCTACAGCTCCTGCTTCGACGCCAACGGCGGCGTCTTCGAGACCCTCCTCGACGAGAACGACGCCGTCATCTCCGACGCGCTCAACCACGCCAGCATCATCGACGGCATCCGGCTGTCCAAGGCCCGCCGCCTGCGCTACGCCAACCGCGACATGGCCGAGCTGGAGGCCCGCCTCAAGGAGGCGTCCGACGCCCGCCGCCGCCTCATCGTCACCGACGGCGTCTTCTCGATGGACGGCTACATCGCGCCGCTGGACGAGATCTGCGACCTCGCCGACCGCTACGACGCGATGGTCATGGTCGACGACTCCCACGCCGTCGGCTTCACCGGCCCCGGTGGCCGCGGCACCCACGCCCTGCACGGCGTGATGGACCGGGTCGACATCATCACCGGCACCCTCGGCAAGGCCCTCGGCGGCGCCTCCGGCGGCTACGTCGCGGCCCGCGCGGAGATCGTCGCGCTGCTGCGCCAGCGCTCGCGCCCGTACCTGTTCTCCAACTCCCTCGCGCCCGTCATCGCCGCGGCCTCCCTCAAGGTCCTGGACCTGATCGAGGACTCCGAGGACCTGCGCACCCGCCTCGCGGAGAACACCGCCCTCTTCCGCTCCCGCATGACCGAGGCCGGCTTCGAGATCCTGCCCGGCGAGCACCCCATCGCCCCGGTCATGATCGGCGACGCCTCGGAGGCGGGCCGCATGGCGGAGCTGCTCCTGGAGCGCGGCGTCTACGTCATCGGCTTCTCGTACCCCGTCGTGCCGCACGGCAAGGCCCGCATCCGGGTCCAGCTGTCGGCCGCCCACTCCACCGCGGACGTCGACAAGGTGGTGGACGCATTCATCGCCGCGCGCGCGGCCCTGGCAGGATGAATGGGTGATTGACGCACGACGGCTGCGGACCCTGCGGGCCGTGGCGGACCACCGTACGGTGACCGCCGCGGCCGCCGCGCTGTACCTGACCCCCTCCGCGGTCTCCCAGCAGCTCGCCGCCCTGGAGAACGAGACCGGCCACCGGCTGCTGGAACGCGGCGGCCGCGGCGTCCAGCTCACCCCCGTCGGCGAGATCCTGCTCGCCCACGCCAACACGGTCCTCGCCCAGCTCGAACGCGCCGAGGCCGAGCTGGCCGCCTACACCTCCGGCGCCGCCGGCCAGGTGACCGTGGCCTCCTTCGCGACCGGCATCGCGCTCGTGCTCGCCCCAGCCATCGCCGCGCTCGGCGGCACCGCCCCGGGCATCCGGGTCCGCGTCCGGGACGCCGAGGGCGACGAGTCGCTTCCCATGGTGCTCGACGGCCGCGCCGAGATCGCCGTCGCCGTCGAGTACCGCGGCGCCCCGCGCGCCGACGACCAGCGGCTCTCCCGCGTCCCCCTGTACGCCGAGCCCTTCGACGCGGTCCTCCCGGCCGGCCACCCCCTCGCCGACGCAGGGACCGGCACCGTGCGCGTCGCCGGCCTCGCCGACGAGACCTGGATCGGCCCCTACCCGGGCAACCCCTGCCACGACGTGGTCGTCCTCGCCTGCGAGTACGCCGGTTTCCAGCCCCGCCTCGAGCACTCCTCCGACGACTTCCGCGCCGTCGTCGCCCTCGCCGCCGCGGGCGCGGGCGTGGCCCTCATCCCGCGCAGCGCCCTGCGCGACATGGACCTGTCCGGCGTCGCCGTCCGCGCCGTCGACGACGTCGTCGCCACCCGCCGCGTCTTCGCCGCCGTCCGCCGCGGCGCCGAGGACCACCCCCTGCTCCGCCCGGTCCTCGACGCCCTGCGCGACGCGGCCGAGGGCGCGGGCGACGCCGACGGCACGGCGCGGTCCTGATGTCCCTCAGCGCCGGTCCGATTTTGTGTTCGCCGACAGGAACCGCGCCCAGGAAAACCGCGAATTCAGTGTTCAGCACCGCTTTTTGACGAAATTCCGGAGAAGGTCCTCTGCCATCACGTGATTGACCTTCTTCGCCATCTCCAGCGGCGTATGCCCGGCCGGGTCGGCGAACGTGGGGCCAGCCCCGCAGGCCAGGAGAATGGCGGTCGCGACGCAGGTCAACCGCTCACCGGACTGAATCGCGGACTCGCCCTCGAGGCGGATCGCGTGGGCCGCAGGGATTGGCCCGGGCACACCTCGTCGGAATCCGTGCCGTCGGGCGGGCAGCCGCGACAATTCCCCGTGGGCGCCGAGTCCGACGGCCGGGTGCGCCGGTGTTTCGTCAGGACACCCAGAGACGTGGTTACCGAGGACGCGTGACGGTCTGTACAAATGTTCTCATCGATACCCGTGAGCTAGTAGTGCTTGGTCAGGTCGGTATTGGGGTGGGTATGTCGCGGTGGCAGGTGGGGCAGGCGCCGGTCCAGGTCGCGAGGAGGATCTGCAGGTCACGGACGACCTGGTAGAGGCTCAGGCCGGCGCCGCGTCTTTTGGGGCCTGGGCCAGTCGTTGCAGGGTGCAGAAGGCATGGGCGATGGAAACGAGGGTGACGTGGTGGTGCCAGCCGTTCCAGGTCCGGCCCTCGAAGTGGGCCAGGCCCAGCGCCTGCTTCATCTCCCGGTAGTCGTGCTCGATGCGCCAGCGAAGCTTGGCAAGACGCACGAGCGTGGTCAGCGCGGTGGTCTCGGGCAGGTCGGACAGCCAGAACTGGACCGGCTCCTTCTCACCCGCGGGCCACTCGGCCAGCAACCAGCATGCCGGCAGCTCGACGCCGTCGGTGGCCTGCCGGATCTCACGCCCGGCAGGCCGGACCCGCAAGACCACAAACCTCGAGTAGATCCGCTTGACCCCTGAGCGGCCGGTGCCAGGCCGAGATCCCTCGCGCCACTGCACCGGCCGTGCCGCGCCACGTCCAGCTGCGATGACCAGTTCCTTCACTGAGCGGGCAGGCTCTGGATATTTCGGCACCGGCGGCCGGCCGGTCCCGCAGTACGACCCGGCGACCGGTGCCGCATCGCCGGGCTGGGCCGACAGCGTGCTGGAGATCCCCACCACGTAGTTCATGCCCCGCGCGTTCAGACCCAGCCGGAAGGCCGCCGCATCGCCGTATCCGGCGTCCGCGATCGCCAGCGGCACATCGATCCCCCACGAGCGGGTCTCATCGGCCATGTCCAAAGCCAGCTGCCACTTCTCGACATGACCGACGTCCTTCGGGATCGCGCAGGCGGAGCGGCGTGCGACCTTGTCCGGGTCGGCCTTCGGCGAGGCCGGATCCCAGCCCTCGGGCAGGAACAGGCGCCAGTTCACGGCCGCCGAGGCATGGTCACGGGCCAGATGGAGCGAGACACCCACCTGGCAGTTGGTGACCTTGCCCGCGGTTCCGGTGTACTGCCGTGACACACACGCCGAGGCGTTGCCGTCCTTCAGGAACCCGGTGTCGTCGAAGACCAGCACGGTGGGCCGGATCACCGATTCCATCTTCCACGCCAGACGGGCCCGCAGATGCGCCGGATCCCACGGACTGGTGGTGATGAAGTGAGCCAGCGCCTGCCGGTTACCGTCATCTCCCAGCCGGGCTGCCATCGGCTCGATCGACTTGCGCCGGACGTCGGTCATCAGACCACGCAGATACACCTGCCCCCACCGGCGCTGATCCTTGCGCGCGAACGGCTCGAACACCTCGGCCGCGAACGCTTCCAACTCATCTCGCACCGCGGCAACTTCTTCCGGACTCACACCCCTTCCAACGCACCACCAACCCACAAAGACACGCACAGAATCAACCGACCTGACCAAGCACTACTAGCTAAGTAGCATGATCCGCGTGCAGCTCCGGTACAGCTTCCGCTTGTACCCGGGCGCTGGTCAGCGTGCGGCGTTGGCGCGGGCGTTCGGGTGTGCGCGGGTGGTCTACAACGACGCCTTGCGGGCTCGGGAGACCGCCGGTAGCGAGGGCCTGCCGTTCCCGAAGTTTGGCGACCTGTCGAAGGCGCTGATCACCGAGGCAAAGAACACCCCGGAACGGGCCTGGCTCGGCGAGGTCTCGGTGGTCGTCCTTCAGCAGTCGCTGCGCGACCTGGACACCGCGTACCGGAACTTCTTCGACGGTTTGAACGGCAAGCGCCCGCGCATGGGCGCACCCCGGTACAAGTCCCGCAAGGACACCCGGCAAGCCGTCCGGTTCACCGCGAACGCCCGCTGGTCCATCACTACCGGTGGCAGACTGCGCCTGCCAAAGATCGGCGACCTCAAGGTGAAGTGGTCCCGTTCCCTGCCGTCGCTGCCGTCCTCGGTGACGGTGGTCAAGGACTCGGCGGGCCGGTACTTCGCGAGCTTCGTCGTCGAGACCGGCCCCGGGGAAATGCTGCCGCAGACGACACATGAGATCGGGATCGATCTGGGGATCGGGCACTTCGCGGTCCTGTCCGACGGGACGAAGGTCGACAGTCCGCGTTTCCTGCGCCGGGCGGAGAAGCGACTGAAGAGGGCGCAGCGGGCTCTTTCCCGTAAGGAGAAGGGCAGCAGGCGCCGGGACAAGGCCAGGATCCGTGTCGCGCGGGCACATGCCCGCGTGGCGGACGCGCGCCGCGAGTTCCATCACCAGCTTTCCACGAGGCTGATCCGCGAGAACCAAGCGGTCGCCGTGGAGGACCTGGCGGTGAAGGGGCTCGCTCGCACGCGCCTGGCCAAGTCCGTGCACGATGCCGGTTGGTCGGCGTTCGTGGCGATGCTGGAGTACAAGGCCGCCCGGTACGGGCGCACCTTCGTCCGGATCGGCCGCTTCGAGCCGACCTCGCAGGTGTGCTCGCAGTGCGGGGTCAAGGACGGCCCCAAGCCCCTGCACGTGCGGGTGTGGACGTGCTCGGCGTGCGGGGCCGTCCTTGACCGGGACATCAACGCGGCGGTCAACGTCGCCAAGGCGGCCGGACTGGCCGTGACAGCCCGTGGAGCGCAGGTAAGACCGGGACTCGTCCCGGCACCGCGCAGCGAAGCGGGAATCCACCCGATACCGCAGCCTTCAACGGCACGGTAGGCGGGGATCTCCCCCCTCAGGGGAGAGGATGTCAATCCGACCTGCCGTCCCAGGTCAACACCACGCTCCGGCTGATCGAACAGGGCGGCCCGTTCCCGTACCCGCAGGACGGGACGGTCTTCCAGAACCGCGTGGGCGTGCTGCCCGCCCACGCGAACGGCTACTACCACGAGTACACGGTCAAGACGCCCGGTTCCTCGACCCGCGGCGCCCGGCGGATCGTCACCGGCCAGGGTGCCGACGAGGACTACTACACGAGCGACCACTATGTGACGTTCGACCTGATCGACCACGGCTGCTGACGCGGCCCCAGCCCAACGTCCCCCGGGGCGGCGCCCGGTCGGTCCCACCGGGCGCCGCCCTTCGGTGCGTCAGCGTTCCCGTGCCCCTGTCCCGTAGAGCCGCTCCAGGACGCGGGCGACGCCGTCGTCCTCGTTGGAGGCCGTGCGGTGGGCGACCGAGGCGAGCACGGCCGGGTGCGCGTTGGCGACGGCGCAGCCCGTGCCCGCCCAGGTCAGGACGGGCAGGTCGTTGGGCATGTCGCCGAAGGCGATGACCTCCTCGGCGGCGATGCCGCGGGACGCGCACAGGGCCGCGAGGGCGGCCGCCTTGGTGACGCCCCGGGCGCTGACCTCCAGCAGCCCGTGGCCGCCGGAGTGGGTGAACTGGGCCCGGCCGCCCGCCGCGTGCTCCGCGACGGCGAGCAGGGCGTCCGCGTCGAGCGCGGGTGACCAGGCGAGCAGCTTCACGACCGGGCCGGGGGTCGCCCACAGCTCCGCGAGCGAGGTCACGGGGACCTCGGCGCCCGCGTCCTCGGGCAGGTGGTGCCCGTATCCCGGGGCCCAGTGCAGCCGGTGGCCCGTCTCGACGGCGAAGCCGACGCCGGGCGCCGCGTCCCGCAGGGCGGCGGCCACCCGTCGTGCGACGGGGACGGGGAGCGGGGTGGACCCCGTGACGGCGCGGCTGCCGATGTCGTACACGATCGCGCCGTTGGCGCACACCGCGGTCCCGGTGAGGCCGGTGGCGGCGGCGAGCGCGTCGAGGTAGCGGGGCGGCCGGGCGGTCACGAGGACGACCTCCGCGCCCGCGCCGGCCGTGCCGCGCAGGGCGTCCAGCGTGCGGGCGGAAAGCGTGCCGTCGTTCCGCAGGAGCGTGCCGTCGAGATCGGTGGCGACCAGGCGGGGGCGGGGCATCGCCGCATCCTACGGATCCCGGTGCCGCGACGCTGTCCAGGTCACCGGAAGATCGCGTTTTTAAGTTAATTAGCAATTAATATTGACAGGCTTCTGGGGCCCGGTCACAGTTTCCGCCGTGGCACCGGCGCCCGGCACGTCGCCCTCCGTGGGGTGGACGGCCGCGTCCGTCAGGCCGCGCTCCGAGCCCTGTGCGCGACCCATCCGCTGCGTCTCGCAGCGCATCGCTCCACCCCGTTCCACCTGCGTCAACCGATGCCATCCGGCATCAACGGGGGTGCCCCCGGGCCTTGTTCGGCCGAGGGTGCACCCGTCCCGGAAATAAATTACTAATTAATCTTGACGGGACGCTGACCCCTGCGACAGGCTGTGCCTGCCGCACCCAGAGCCGGGCCGTCAGGGGGCCTCAGCTCCGTTCCGTGGGCACTAAGGGAGTTCACAGATGACCGCCTTCAACGCCAGCCGCCGCCGGTTCCTCGCCGTGTCCGGCGCCGTCGGCGCCGGCGCGCTGCTCAGCAGCTGCGTCACCCAGAGCCCGTCCGCCTCCGGAGGAAAGTCCGGCGGCCCGGTGACCCTGCAGTCCAACCTCTCCTCCCCGCAGGCGAAGACCTCGATGCAGCAGCTCGTGGCCGCCTTCAACAAGCGCGGCGGCGCCGAGGCGGAGCTCAACACCGTCGCGTCGGAGACCTTCCGCACGCAGCTGCCGACGTACCTCACCTCGGCCACCCCGCCGGACATCTACACCTGGTACCCGGGCTCCGTCGCCGAGTCGTACGCCAAGAAGGACCTGCTCCTCGACCTGGACGACATCTGGGGCAAGCCCGAGCTGTCCGGCTACACCGACGCCCTGAAGAAACTGTGCACCTCGGCCTCCAGCGGCAAGAAGGTCTTCGTGCCCACCAGCTACTACTGGTGGGGCATGTTCTACCGGAAGTCCAACTTCGCCAAGTGGGGCGTCCAGGAGCCGAAGAACTGGGACGAGTTCCTCGACCTGTGCGACAAGCTCAAGAGCAAGGGCGTCGCCCCGATCGGCCTCGGCGCCGGCGGCGACACCCCGTGGGTCGCCTCGGCCTGGTTCGACTACCTCAACATCCGCGTCAACGGTGCCACGTACCACCGCGAACTGCTCGCGGGCCAGCACCGCTTCGACGACCCCGAGGTCCGCAAGGTCTTCGACACGTGGGACCAGGCCCGGCCGTTCTTCGACCCCAACGGCACGGCGATACCGTTCCAGGACGCCACCACCGCCCTCCTCCAGGGCCGTACCGGCATGATGCTCATCGGCACCTTCTTCGCCGACGCCGCGCCGAAGGACGCCCTGGGCGACATCGACTTCTTCCAGTTCCCCATCATCGACCCCAAGGTGCCGGTCGCCGAGGAGGCGCCCACCGACGGCTACTTCGCCAGCGCCCGCAGCAAGCGCGCCGACGGTGTCAAGGAGCTGCTGAGCTACCTGGCGACCGCCGAGGCGCAGGAGCTCTACCTCAAGAACTCCTCCGGCACCGCGCTGCCCACCCACCCGGACGCCAAGGACGCCGGCACCCCGCTGGTGGTCAAGGGCCGCAAGCTCATCGAGAGCGCCGCCGACGTGACGCAGTTCTTCAACCGGGATTCCAGCGACGCGCTCCAGCCGACCGCCGACACGGCGCTGGTGCACTACCTGGCCAAGCCCAAGGAGATCGGCTCCATCCTCACCACGTGGCAGCGCAGCGCACAGAAGATCTGGAGCCAGTGACGATGGCGCTGATCGGCTCCACACGACGGTCCAGGGCCACCCGGGTGCCCCCGGTGGTCCTGGCCTTCGTCCTCATCCCGCTGCTCGCCGAGGCCTTCTGGGTCTTCTGGCCGGCCCTCCAGGGCTTCTACCTCTCCCTGACGTCGTGGGACGGCCTGGGAGCCCCGAAGTTCGTGGGCCTCGGCAACTTCAGCGAGATGCTGCACGACGAGGTCTTCCGCACCGCGGCGATCAACACGGTGCTGTGGCTTCTGCTCTTCGGCGGGCTGTCGGCCGGCCTTGGGCTCGGTGCCGCGCTGCTGCTCCAGCAGGAGCGGCGCGGCATCGGGTTCTACCGGGCGGCGCTCTTCCTGCCGGTGGTCTTCTCGCTGGTCGCGACCGCCCTGGTGTGGCAGGCCATGTACCAGCCGGACGGCCTGATCAACAACGTGCTGGAGGCCGTCGGCCTCGGCAGCTGGAAGCACGCCTGGCTGGCCGACCAGGACACCGCCTTCTACGCGGTCATCGTGCCCGCGTTGTGGCGCCAGGTCGGCTACGTGATGGTGCTGTACCTGGCCGGCCTCAAGGGCATCGACCCCGCGCTGTACGAGGCGGCCAAGGTCGACGGCGCCACCCCCCTGCAGCAGTTCCGGCACATCACGCTGCCGCAGCTGCGCAGCGTCAACGCCGTCGTCCTGTCGGTCATCGTGATCGACTCGCTGCGCTCGTTCGACGTGGTGTGGGCGCTCACCCGCGGCGGTCCGTACCACTCCTCCGAACTGCTGAGCACCTACATGTACTCCACCGCGTTCCAGTCCCTGCGCCTGGGATACGGCTCCGCGCTCGCCGTGGTCATCTTCGTGCTGGCCTTCGGCGTCATCGCGAGCTACCTCGTGCGCGCCTTCCGGGAGGCCGACTGATGACCGCCACCCACGCCTCCTCGCGCGTCGAGGACCCGGCCGGCCGTGACGGCGGGACCGCCGAGGTCCCGGCCGCGGCGCCGCGCAGGCCCGCGGTGCGCGGCCGCGTCCTGCGCACCACCGGCTTCCACCTCACCGCGGGTCTGCTGTCCGCGCTGTGGCTGCTGCCGATCGCCCTCGTCCTGGTCACCAGCACCCGGACCTTCGACGACATCGCCGCGCACGGCGTCGGCAGCTGGCCGCACTCCTTCACCTTCGACAGCTTCCGTCAGGCGTGGGTGGACGGCGGCCAGCAGCGCGCGCTCATCAACAGCATGCTGGTCACCATCCCCACCGTGGCGCTCTCGCTCGGCCTCGCCTCCATGGCGGCCTTCGCGCTCAGCCGCTACGACCTGCCCTTCCGGCGCGTCCTGCTGCTGCTCATGCTCGGCGGCAACCTGCTGCCCCCGCAGATCCTGCTGATCCCCGTATCCAAGCTCAGCGAAGTGCTCGGCATCTACGACCAGCTGTACGCCCTGATCGGGGTGCAGGTCGGCTTCGGCGTCGGCTTCTACGTCTTCGTGCTGCACGGCTTCATGCGGTCGATCCCCGGCGAGATCCAGCAGGCCGCCGTCATCGACGGCGCGGGACCCTGGCAGATCTACTGGCGGATCATCCTGCCGCTGGCCCGGCCGGCACTGGCCGCACTGACCGCCCTGTCGTTCACCTGGATCTTCAACGACCTGCTGTGGGCCATCACGGTGCTGCGCACCGACAGCCAGATGCCCATCACCGCGTCCCTCATCGGTCTGCAGGGCCAGTACGTCTCCATGTGGAACGTCATCGCGGCCGGTTCGGTGATCGCCGCCGCCCCGACGGTGGCCGTCTTCCTCCGCTTCCAGCGCCACTTCGTGGCGGGACTCAACCTCGGAGCCGTCAAGTGACCACGCACGACCGGTGGCTGCTGCGCACCGACACCACCACCTACGCCGTCACCCTGGGCGGCGACGGCCGCTGGGCCGAACTCGCCGCCTGGGGGCCGCACGGCGCCGAGGACGGCCCGTCGCCCATGGACTGGTCGCGCCGCACCCACTTCATCACCCCCGCCGACGCCGCCCCGGCCGAGTACATCCCGTACGGGCTGCGGCCGTTCACCGGGGCCGACCTGGTCGCCTCCCGCCCCGGCGGCGACCGCGGGAGCTGGTGGCGGTTCGACGGCGCCACGCAGGACGGCGACCGGGCCCTGCGCCTGGACTTCGCCGACGACCTCCTCGGGCTGCGCACCACGCTGTGCTACGAGACGGTGCCCGGCACCGACGTCGTCCTGCGCTGGACGGAGCTGACCTGCACCGGCGAGGACGAGCTGCGGCTGGAGCGCTTCGACTCCGCCGCCGTCAACGTGCCCGTCCAGGGCGGCGCGCGGCTGACCTACCTGGCCGGTCAGTGGTCCCAGGAGTTCCAGCTCAAGGAGGTGGAACTGGACCGCGGACGCTTCGAGATGGAGAGCACCCAGGGCTCCGCCGGGCACGCGTACCACCCGTGGCTCGCCGTCCAGGACGCCGCCGCCCCGGCCGAGGGCGCCACCCCCACCTACGGCATCGCCCTGGAGTGGTCCGGCAACTGGCGGATCACCGCCGACGCCGAGCCCGGCGGCGCGGTGCGCGTCCGGGCCGGCCGGGTGCCCCACGAGGGCGCGGTCCGCCTCGCCCCCGGCGCCACCCTCGTCACGCCCCGGCTGGCCTGCGCGTTCAGCCCGGACGGGCTCGACGGCCTGGCCCGCGTCTGGCACCGCTACGAGCGGCACCTGACCGGCGAGCGCATCGACCGGCCCCGCAAGGTCCTCTACAACTCGTGGGAGGCCACCGGCTTCGACGTCGACGCCGGGAACCAGCTGGAGCTCGCCAAGGTCGCCGCCGAACTCGGCGCCGAACTCTTCGTCGTCGACGACGGCTGGTTCACCGGACGGCCGGACGACACCGGCGGCCTCGGCGACTGGGACCCCGACCCGGCCGAATTCCCCGGCGGATTCGACCGGTTCGTCGAGGACGTGCGCGCCCTCGGCCTGGACTTCGGCCTGTGGGTCGAACCCGAGGGCATCAGCCCCCGCTCCACGCTCTACGCCGAGCACCCCGAGTGGGTGTACCGGATCGACGGCCGGCCCGCGACGCTCGTGCGCAACCAGCTGCTGCTCGACCTCGGCCGCGAGGACGTCCAGGAATTCGTCATCGGCACCCTGGACCGGTTGCTCGGCTCCCACGCCATCAGCTATCTCAAGTGGGACATGAACCGTCCGCCCACCGAGCGCGGCCGCCCCGGCCACCCGGCGGGCGCCGACCCCGAGCGCCAGGACCTCGACGCCGCGCACGTCGCCGGCTACCTCCGCGTCCTGGACCACCTGCGCGCCGCCCACCCGCACGTCACCGTCGAGGGCTGCGCGGGCGGCGGCGGCCGCGTCGAGCACGCCACCATCGCCCGCACCGACGTGGTGTGGCCCAGCGACAACACCGCGCCCATGGACCGGCTGCGCATCCAGTACGGCTACCTCCACGCGCACGCCCCGCACACCATGAGCTCCTGGGTCACCGACGCCCCCGGCGTCTTCGACCCGCGGCCCCGCTCGCTGGCCTTCCGTTTCGTCAACTCCATGGCGGGCGTGCTCGGCATCGGCGCCGACATCCGCCACTGGACGCCGGAACAGCGGGCCGAGGCCACGCGGTGGATCGCCCGCTACAAGGAGGTCCGCGACGTCGTCCACCACGGCGAGGTCCACCTGCTGGGCGGCCCCGCCGACCCGACCTGCGGCATCCAGTACGAGGAACCGGGCGGCGACCGCCTGGTGGTGACGGCCTGGAACACCGGCTCCCTCGACGGGGCGCCCCTGGTGCCCGGCCGGGCCGCCCGGCTCCGCCTGCGCGGTCTGCGAGCGGACGCCGTCTACACCGACACCGCCACCGGCACCCGCTACAGCGGCGCCCATCTGACCCATTCGGGCCTGCCGTTCGCGTGGACGGCGGAGTACGACGCGGAACTCGTCGTCCTGGCCCGGCAGTGACGACACGGCGAGAATCAGCACACCAGCGATGAAACAGGAGACGACCAGCACCATGAACCCAGCGGCCCGCTTCACCAACCGCGTCGCCGTCGTCACCGGAGCCGCCTCGGGCATCGGCGCCGCCACCTCGGCGCGCCTGGCCGCCGAGGGCGCGGCCGTCGTGCTCGTCGACATCGCCGCCGAGCGCGGCGAGGAGACCGCCGCGCGGCTGCGCAAGGACGGCGCGCGCGCCGTCTTCGTCGCCGCCGACGTCGCGAGCGAGGACGACTGGCAGCGGGTCACGGACGCCGCGCACGCCTTCGGGCCCGTGGGCGTCCTGGTCAGCAACGCGTACACGGTGCAGGTCGCCCCCGCGCACGAGACGAGTCTCGCCTCCTGGGAACGGCAGTTGTCGGTCAACCTCACCGGCGCCTTCCTGGGCTTCAAGGCGATGCTGCCCGACCTGCGCGAGCAGCGCGGCGCCGTGGTGCTGACCTCCTCCGTCCACGCCCACCGGGGCATCCCCGGCCACCCGGCCTACGCGGCCAGCAAGGGCGCGCTGCTGTCGCTGTGCGGCCAGCTCGCCGTCGAGTACGGACCGGAGGTCCGCGTCAACGCGGTGATCCCCGGGCCGATCCTGACCGCCGCCTGGGACCGGGTGCCGCAGGCCGAACGCGAGCAGAGCGTCGCCGAGACCGCGGCCGGCCGCTTCGGCACCCCCGAGGAGGTCGCCGCCGCCGTCGCCTTCCTCACCGCCGAAGAAGCCTCGTACATCACCGGATCGAGCCTGCTCGTCGACGGTGGCTGGAGCGTCGTCAAAGCCTCCGCCTGACGGGTACGCCCTGACGGAGACGGCCGAGACGACGGTCCTGCCCCACCGACCAGCAAGAAAGGCATACACATGACGCCATACGCGCGCCGCGGAGTGCACGGCCAGACCGTGGAGACCCTCGCCCGCCGAGTGCTCAGCGGCGAGATCCCCGAGGGAGCGACGCTCGACATGGCGGCCCTGCAGAGCGAGTTGGACGTCAGTCTGACGGCCCTGCGCGAATCGCTGAAGGTCCTCGCGGCCAAGGGCATGGTCGACGCCCGGCAGAAGCGCGGCACCTTCGTGCGGCCCCGCTCGGACTGGAACCTGCTCGACGCCGACGTGCTGCGCTGGCAGTTCTCCGAGGGCAGCGACACCGGCGCCGACCTGGCGCTGCTGCGCAACCTCGGCGAGGTCCGCGGCATCATCGAACCCGCCGCCGTACGGCTGGCCGCGGCCCGCCGCACCGACGCGGATCTGGAGCTGCTGGAGACGGCACTGACGGCCATGGGCGAGGAGGGTGGCGCGACCCACGCCGTCGAGGCCGACCTCGCCTTCCACCGGGCGCTGCTCGCGGCAACCCACAACGAACTGCTGGAACGCATGGAGATGGTCATCGAGTCGGGCCTGGCCCAGCGCGACCAGCTCGTGCACAGCGCCCCGCACAGCGAGGACCCGGTGCCCAGTCACCGTGCCGTCCTCGACGCCGTGCGCGACCGGGACCCGGACGCCGCGGAACACGCCATGCGCGCCCTGCTCGACCAGGCGACGCGCGACCTCGACAAGGTCAGCGGCCCGCAGACGCCCGAGGGCGCGGACGGCTCCACCGAACAGAAGGACGGCCAGGCACAGTGAAGATCGCGCGCGTCGAGACCTTCCTCGTCCCGCCCCGCTGGCTGTTCTGCCGAATCGAGACCGACGACGGCGTCGTCGGCTGGGGCGAGCCGGTGGTGGAGGGCCGGGCCGAGGTGGTGCGGACCGCCGTGGAGGTGCTCGCCGAGCACCTCGTGGGCCAGGACCCCCTGCGGATCCAGGACCACTGGCAGGTGCTCACCAAGGGCGGCTTCTACCGGGGCGGGCCCGTGCTCTCCAGCGCCGTGGCCGGCATCGACCAGGCCCTGTGGGACATCGCGGGCAAGGCCCTCGGGGTACCGGTGCACACCCTGCTCGGCGGCCCCGTCCGCGACTCGGTCCGGGTGTACGCATGGGTCGGCGGCGACGAGCCGGACCGGCTCAAGGAGGAGGTCACCGCCCAGGTGGAGGCGGGCTTCACGGCCGTCAAGATGAACGCCGCCGGGCGCACCCCGCCACTCGGCAGCCCCGCCGAGACGGCCGCCGTCGTGGAGCGCGTCGCCGCCGCCCGGGAGGCCCTCGGCCCGCACCGGGACGTCGCGGTGGACTTCCACGGCCGTTTCACCGCCGCCAACGCGCGGCGCGTGCTGCACGAGATAGCCCCGCTGCACCCGCTGTTCGTCGAGGAACCCGTCCTGCCCGAGCAGGCGCACCTGCTCCCGGGCCTGGTCGCGGCCTCGTCCGTACCGCTCGCCACCGGTGAACGGCTCTACGGGCGGGCCGACTTCCTCCCGGCGCTGACGGCCGGCATCGCCGTGGCCCAGCCGGACCTGTCGCACGCCGGCGGGATATCGGAGGTCACCCGGATCGCCTCGCTCGCCGAGACGTTCGGCGCGCACCTGGCACCGCACTGCCCGCTCGGACCGATCGCGCTGGCCGCGAGCCTGCAGGTCGCCTTCGCCACGCCGAACTTCCTGATCCAGGAGCAGAGCCGGGGCATCCACTACAACAAGGACGCCGACCTGCTGTCCTACCTGGTCGACACCGAGCCCTTCCGGTTCGTCGACGGCCAGGCGCGCCGCACCGAACTGCCGGGACTCGGCGTCGCCGTGGACGAGGACGCGGTCCGCGCCGCGGACCGTTCCGGCCACGCCTGGCGCAACCCGGTGTGGCGGCACGCCGACGGCTCCTTCGCCGAATGGTGACCGGGAACCGGGTCCCGGTCTCCGTGGTCACCGACCCGAACCACGGCGGGCGCTGGACCTCGCTGACCGCGGGCGGCCGCGAATGGCTCTGGCACCGCGACGAGCCCCGCCGCCCCCGGGTCCGGCCCGGCGACCCCTTCGCCGACGCCGGCGGGCTGGAGGAGTGCGTACCCACCGTGCGCGGGCTGCCCGACCACGGGGACGCCTGGTCACGGCCCTGGCGCCGGGAGGCGGACGCGGAGGTCGTGGACTGCCCCGACTTCCGGCTGACCCGGCGCCTGAGCACGCAGGCGGGAGCCGCTGTCGTCGACTACACGCTCACCGCCGAGCCCGGCTACCGCTTCGTGTGGGCCGCCCACGCCCTGCTGGAACTCTCCCCGGACGCCTGGATCGGCATCGACGCGGCAGCGGAGACCCGGCTCTACCCGGACGAGGGCGCGGGGTGGATCACGGGTCGGTGGCCGCACGTCGAGGGCATCCCCCTCGACCGGCTCGGCCCGGACGACGGGACCGCCGTCGGGGCCGTCGTCCTCACCCCGCGGGTGACCGTGCACGACGGCCCCGACGCGCTGCACCTGGCGGTCGAGGCCGGCGGCCGGCCCGTCGCGGTCGCGCTGTGGCGCAACCTCGGCGGCTTCCCCCAGGACGCGCCGTACCGCTCGATCGGCGTCGAGCCGATGCTCGGCCGCGTCTTCGACCGCACCGGGGCGGACGACGGCGACACGGTCGTCGTCCCGCCCTCCGGCGAGGTCGCCTGGCGGCTCACCGTCACCGCGACCCGCCGCCCCTGAACCCCCCATCACCAGAAGGGATGTCGGATGGACCTGCTCGCCGCACTGCGTGCCCACCGGCTGCTCGCCATCGTCCGCGGCAGCGACCCGGACGCCGCGCTGACCACCGTGCTCACCCTCGCCGAGGAGGGGATCACCCTCATCGAGGTGTCCCTCAGCGGACGTGACGCGCTCGACGTCATCGCCGGTGCGCGCGCCGCGCTCGGCCCGGACGCGACCCTCGGGGCCGGAACCGTGCTCAGCGCCGACGACGCACGGGACGCCCACAAGGCCGGCGCCGCCTTCCTCGTCACCCCCGCGGTCAGCGAGGGCATCGCCACCGGCCGGGAGCTCGGACTCCCCGTACTCGCCGGGGTGATGACCCCCACCGACATCCTCCAGGCACTGAGGCTCGGCGCCGACGCCCTCAAGCTCTTCCCGGCCGGCAGCGCCGGTGGCCCCGGGTACCTGAAGGACCTGCGCGGCCCCTTCCCCGACCTGCCCTTCGTGCCCGTCGGGGGAGTGGACGCGCAGGCCGCCGCGGTGTACCTGCGGGGCGGCGCCGTCGCCGTCGGCGTCGGATCGCCCCTGATCGGCGACGCCGCCGAGGGCGGCAGCGTCACCGCGCTGCGCGAACGGGCCCGCACCTTCCTCGACGTCGTCCGCGCGGAGGACCGCCCATGACCGCCACCGCGTCCCCGGCGGTCCTCGGGACCGACCGCCTCGAACTGGGCGAGGGCATCCGCTGGACGGACGGCCGCGCCGTGCTCACCGACATCCTCAGCGGCCGGCTGCTGGCCGCCTCCGACGGCCCCGCCGCCCCGCACACCTTCATCGCCCAACTGCCGTGCCCGCTAGGTGCGGTGGCGCCGGTCCAGGGCCGCCCGGGCCACTGGGTCGCGGCGGCGGGCACCGGCATCTGCCGCATCGACCCCGCGGGCCGGGCCGAGTGGATCGCCCGCCCCGAGGACGAGGCCCCGGTGCCGATGCGGATGAACGACGGTGTCGCCGACCCGCACGGCCGCTTCTGGGCGGGCAGCATGGCCTACGACACCACCGAGGACGCCGGCTCGCTCTACCGCCTGGACCGCGACGGCCGTGTCACCCGTGTGCTGCGGGAAATCACGATCCCCAACGGGCCGGCCTTCACCGCCGACGGCACCATCATGTACCTCGCCGACAGCGCCCGGGGCGTCATCCGTCGCTATCCGGTCGACCCCGCCAGTGGCGACCCCGGCACGCCGGACACCTTCGTCACCCTTGCCGACGGCAGCCCCGACGGGATGACCACCGACAGCGAGGGCGGGCTGTGGACCGCCGTCTGGGGCACCGGACAGGTCCACCGCTACCTCCCGGACGGGAGCCTCGACCGGATCGTCGACCTGCCCGCCGGACAGCCCGCCGGACTCTGCCTGGGCGGCCCCGACGGCCGGACCCTCCTCGTCACCAGTGCGCACATCGGACTGGCCGCCCCGGGACCGCTCGACGGCGCCGTGTTCGCCGTCCGGGTGGACGTCCCCGGCACACCGGCCGCCCCGTACCGCCCGGCGGACCGCGCCGACACCCCCTAGGAAGCCCCCATGAGCACCCCCCGGCCGCTGCGCCCCGGACCCGTGGTCTGCGTCGGCGAGACCATGGCCGCCCTCGCCCCCGACCCCCTCGGGCCGCTGGACGACGCGGACCTGCTGCGCGTCGACATCGCGGGCGCCGAGTCCAACGTCGCGCTGTACCTCGCCGACCACGGCATCCCCGCCCGATGGGTCTCCGCTGTCGGTGACGACCCCTTCGGCCGGCGGATCCGCGCGCGGATCGCCGCGGGCGGCGTCGACGTCACCGGAGTGCGCACCGACCCCGCACGGCCCACCGGGCTCCTGCTCAAGGACCCGGGCGCGCACGGCACCCGCGTCCACTACCACCGCGCGGGGTCCGCCGCCTCGGCGCTCACCCCCGACGTGCTCGACGGCCCGGCCCTGAGCGGAGCCGCGCTCGTCCACCTCAGCGGCATCACGCCCGCCCTCTCGCCCGGCTGCCACGCCCTCGTCGAACGGGCGCTGCGCCCCGACCGCCCGTGGCCCGTCAGCTTCGACGTCAACCACCGCCCCGCGCTGTGGACCGGCCGCTCCGCCGCTGACGTCCTGCGGCCGCTCGCCGACCGGGCCGACATCGTCCTGGTGGGTCTCGACGAGGCCCAGGCCCTGTGGGGCGAAGGGATCACCGATGCCCGTTCGGTCCGCGAGCTGCTGCCCGGGCCCGGTGTCCTCGTCGTCAAGGACGGGTCCCGTGCCGCCACGGCCTTCACCGGGACCGACGCACACAGCGTGCCCGCCCTCACCGTCCGGGTGGCCGAGCCGGTCGGCGCCGGGGACGCCTTCGCCGCGGGCTTCCTCAGCGGTCTGCTGCGGGACCTGCCCGTGGAGCGGGCCCTGCGGCTCGGCCATCTGACCGCGGCCTCGGCCCTGCGTGTCCCCGCCGACCACGGGCCGCTGCCGGACCCCGCCGTCCTGGCCGCGCTGCTGGAGGCGGACGAGGAGACCTGGCGCACGGCCACGATCGGCTGAACCCTTCGGATGAGACCGTCCGGGGTGTCTCGTCCCGCAGGGTGACGTGTCGCGGCGGGCCCCCGGGTTACCGTGCGGCACATGGACACGGTCGATCTCACGGTCTACGGCGAGGAGTTCACCGCCGATCCCTATCCCGTCTACGCCAGGCTCCGTGAGAAGGGGCCCGTGCACCGCGTGCGCACCGCCGACGTCGGGGAGCTGTGGCTGATCGTCGGCCACGACCAGGCCCGGGCCGCACTCGCCGACACCCGGTTCGCCAAGGACTCCCGCGCACTCGGATGGACCTCCTACGACGAGGAACTCCTCGGCCGACACATGCTCGTCTCCGACCCGCCGGAGCACACCCGGCTGCGCAAGCTGGTGGCCCGGGAGTTCACCGGCCGCCGGGTCGAGGAGCTGGCGCCGCGCGTGGAGGAGATCACGGCCGCCCTCCTCGACGCGATGCTGGCCCGCCCGGACGGCACCGCCGACCTCGTCGAGGCGCTCGCCTACCCGCTGCCCATCACGGTCATCTGCGAGCTGCTCGGGGTGCCCGACCTGGACCGGGCGGCCTTCCGCGCCTGGTCGAACGAGGTCGTCGCACCGACCGGGCCGGAGGCCGAGCGCACGGCCTTCGAGGAACTCGCGGCCTACCTCCACGAGCTGATCGAGGACAAGCGCTGCGCGCCCGGCGACGACCTGATGAGCGCGCTCATCCGCACCACCTCCGAGGACGGCGACCGGCTCTCTCGCTCCGAACTCGGCGGCATGGCCTTCCTGCTGCTGATCGCCGGACACGAGACGACGGTCAACCTGGTATCCAACGGCGTCCGCGCGCTGCTCACCCATCCGGACCAACTGGCACTCCTGCGAGCCGACATGAGCCTCATCGACGGCGCGGTGGAGGAGATGCTCCGCTACGACGGCCCGGTCGAGACCGCCACCTTCCGCTTCACGACCGAACCGGTCGACGTCGCCGGCACCGTCATCCCGGCCCGCGAACCCGTCCTCGTCGCCCTGGCCTCCGCCGACCGCGACCCGGACCGCTTCACCGAGGCCGACCGCTTCGACATCCGCCGGGACACCCGGGGCCACGTCGCGTTCGGGCACGGCCTGCACTACTGCCTCGGCGCCCCGCTCGCCCGGCTCGAAGGACGCATCGCCGTCCGCGCCCTCCTGGAACGCTGCCCCGACCTCGCGCTCGACGCCGATCCGGGGAAGCTGGACTGGCTGCCCGGCATGCTCATGCGCGGCGTGCGCCGGCTCCCCGTGCGCTTCACGCCCACGGTCCCCGGCTCGCCCGGCGCCTAGAATGTCGGTGCCCCTCACCAGGGCTTCCCCGCACGTCAGGCAGCACAGGAGAACACCGTGACCGTCGTCGCCGTCCCCGGTTCGAAGTCCGTCACCGCCCGGGCGCTGTTCCTGGCGGCGGCGGCCGAGGGGACGACCACACTGCGGCGGCCGCTGCTCTCCGACGACACCGACGGCTTCGCGGAGGGGTTGCTCCGGCTCGGCTACCGCGTGGACCGCGGCCCGGACGTCTGGCGCGTCGAAGGACGCCCCGCCGGACCCGCGGTCCCCGAGGCCGACGTCTACTGCCGTGACGCCGCCACCGCGGCCCGGTTCCTGCCGGCGCTCGCCGCGGCCGGGCACGGCACCTACCGCTTCGACGCCTCCGCCCAGATGCGCCGCCGTCCCGTCGCCCCGCTCACCACCGCCCTGCGGACGCTCGGTGTCGACCTGCGCCACGAGGAGGCGGAGGGCCACCTGCCGCTGACCGTCGCCGCCGACGGCATCGAGGGCGGCGCGCTCGACCTCGACACGAGCCTGTCCTCGCAGTTCCTCACCGCGCTGCTCCTCGCCGGCCCGCTCATGCGCGAGGGACTGCGCGTCAACGTCACGGGGCTGGTCTCCGTCCCCTACGTCGAGATCACCATCGCCATGATGCGTTCCTTCGGCGTCGAGGTCGGCCGCGAGGGCAGCGTGCTCGTCGTCCCGCCCGGCGCCTACCGTGCCGCGGACTACGCCGTCGAACCCGACGCCTCCACCGCGAGCTACTTCTTCGCCGCGGCCGCCCTGACCGGCCGTGAGGTCACCGTTCCCGGACTGGGCACCGGAGCGCTCCAGGGCGACCTGGGCTTCGTCGACGTCCTGCGCCGCATGGGGGCCCGCGTCGAGACCGGCGCCGACGCCACCACCGTCTCCGGCACCGGCACCCTGCACGGGATCACCACGACCATGCGGGACATCTCCGACACGATGCCGACGCTCGCCGCGATCGCGCCGTTCGCCGACGGCCCGGTCCGCATCGAGGACGTCTACAACACCCGGGTGAAGGAGTGCGACCGCCTGGAGGTCTGCGCGGCCAACCTGCGCCGTCAGGGCATCCGGGTGGAGACCGGCCGCGACTGGATCGAGATCCACCCCGGCACCCCCGCCCCGGTCGAGATCGCCTGCCACGGCGACCACCGCATCGCGATGAGCTTCGCCGTCGCCGCGCTCCGCACGGAAGGGGTGACCTTCGACGAGCCCGGTTGCGTGAAGAAGACCTTCCCCGAGTTCCACGAGGTGTTCGGCGCGCTGCGCGAGGAGTGGGGCCTGTAGCCGCGGACCGCGCCGGCCCGCCGTCGTGACGGTCTTCCGGTGCGTCTTCCGATCCGTCTTCGTGTCCGTCTTCCCGTCCATCTCGGTCGTCCTCTCCCCGTGACGGCCCTGAGGGCCGCGATGGCCGTGCTCCCGTGACGGCCCTTCGATCGGGGAAACCGCCACCGCCGCGGATCGCGTTGCACGGCCATGCGGAATTAACCGGATGCGGTGAAGCACCCGCCCTGCGAAGCTGCGCCGATGGACCGACGCCGCATCTCACGCATCGCGCACACCCACCACCCCATCGCCGCACCGCTGGACGACGCGACCGTGCGCCGTCTGCTCGGCAGGGCGCTGCGCCGCGGCGACGAACGCGTCCTCGACCTCGGCTGCGGGGAGGGCGCCTGGCTGCTGCGGGCCCTCGACGGCCGCCCGGGCGTCACCGCGGAGGGCGTCGACCTGGACACCGGGGCACTGCGGAAGGCGGCCCGTGAGGCCGCCGGGCTCGACGCCGGCGACCGGCTGACGCTCCACGAACAGGACGCGGGCGCGTTCACCTCGCCGCACCCCTTCGACGTCGTGCTGAGCGTCGGCGCCGCGCACGCGTTCGACGGTCTCCTGCCGACCCTCGCCGCGGCCCGCGCCCACCTCGCCCCCGGGGGCACCGTGATCGTCGGCGACGTCTTCTGGGAGCGCGAACCCACTCCGGAACTCGTCAAGATGCTGGGGGAGTACGAGGACCTGGCGAGCACCGTGGACCGGATCGTCGCGGACGGCTGGACCCCGGTCCTCGCCCACGTCAGCACCGTCCGCGAGTGGGACGACTACGAGTGGTCCTGGACCGGCTCCCTCGCCGAGTGGGCCCTGGACCACCCCGCCGACCCCGACAGCGGCGCCGCCCTCGACGCCGCCGCCGTCCACCGCGCCGAGTGGCTGCACGGCTACCGTGGCACGCTCGGCTTCGTCACGCTGCTGCTGCGCCGCACGACCTCCTGAGCGTCACCGCTCAGTAGGCCTGCGCTTCCGCCGGCCGGGAACGGAAGCTCGCCACCACGATGTGGAGGCTGACGACCAGCGCCCAGAGAGGGAAGACCAGTTCGGCCAACCGCACGTTCGGCACCACGAACAGCAGCGTGACGCCGACGAGGTACCCCAGCAGCACCAGCCAGCGCGGGAACGTCCCCAGCCGCAGCGCGACGGTGGAGGCTGACAGCACGAACACCGCGGCCATCCGCATCGAGTACGTCGTCAGCAGGCTGTAGGTGAGGTGCTGCCCGAAGTACGACAACTCGGCCCGCGGGGGGCCGGGCGAGGCGACCTCCGTGGTGGCCAGCAGGCTGCCGGCTGCGGCGGCGGCGCCGAAGAGCGTCGCGACGAACACCAGGCCGCTGCCGAGGAACACCGTCGAGAGGAACTTGTCCTCGCCCGGGCCGACGTGCGCGCGCACCGCGCCCATGAACCAGAGGAAGAAGATGCCGGCGAAGGGGATGAGGGCCAGCGCCGTCTGGACCCCGCTGCGCGAGGAGAGGGTGAGGGGCGAGTTGGTCAGCGCGCCCTCACCGCTGGGGATGGAGGCCCGGACCAGGACGATGGCGGCGCCGATCAGCACCGCGAACGCGATCCCCACCAGCCCCGCCGCTCGAGGCGTGCGCAGCGCCTGGACCTTCATCGCCATGAAAGGTTCTTCCCTCGTGGACAGCCGGGACCGACTCATCCCAGGAAGCACCGGCGTACGTGATCACGCCACCCGGGGCGGACCGCGGGGGTGACGTGCCCGCGACGCCCCCGTGCGGTCACCCCGCGCGCTTGCGGGCGCGCTCCGCGACCGCGGTCATCTCGGCGATCGTGACCGGTCGCCGCTCCTTGCGCGAGACCTCGCACGCCTCCGCCACGAGCAGCGCGTCGAGCGCCTCGCGCCCCTCGCAGGGGTTCTCCGACCGGCCCGCCACCACCTGCAAGAAGGCGTCGATCTCCGCCCGGTACGCGTCCCCGAAGCGGTCCACGAACCCCGTCCACGGATCCGGCACGCCTCGCGCCGCGCCGGGTTCCACCGACGTGACCGGCGTACGGGGGCCGACGCCGACCGCGATCTGGTCCAGTGAACCGGCGAGTTCCATGCGGATGTCGTAGCCGGCGCCGTTGTAGCGGGTGGAGGTGGCGGTCGCGAGGGTGCCGTCGTCGAGGGTGAGGAGCGCCGCCGCGGTGTCCACGTCGCCCGCGGTACGGAAGAAGTCGGCCCCGCCGTTGGCGCCCATGGCGTACACCTCGACGACCTCACGGCCGGTCACCCACCGCACCGCGTCGAAGTCGTGGATCAGGCAGTCGCGGTAGAGCCCGCCGGACAGCGGCACGAACTCCGGCGGCGGGGGCGCCATGTCGGAGGTCAGGGCCCGTACGGTGTGCAGCCGTCCGAGGCGGCCGGCCCGGACCGCCTCGCGGGCGGCGCGGTAGCCGGGGTCGAAGCGGCGCTGGAATCCCATCTGGAGGACGGAGCCGGCCTCCTCGACCTCACGCAGGGCGGTGACCGTGGACTCCAGGTCGAGGGCGACCGGCTTCTCGCAGTACGCGGGGAGCCCGGCCCGCACGGCGCGGGAGATCAGCCCGGCGTGGGCGGAGGTCGCCGAGGCGATGACGACCGCGTCCGCGCCGCCCGCGAACGCCGCGTCGACCGAGGCCGCCGCCCGCGCACCGGCACCGAGCCGTGCGGCGGCCTCTGCGGCCCGCGCGGCGTCGGCGTCGGCGAGGACCAGCTCGGAGACCTCGGGGTGGGCGTGGAGGGTGGCCGCGTGGAAGGAACCGAGGCGCCCGACGCCGAAGAGGACAACGCGCATGTGCGGGGTGCCTTTCTCACGGGTGCGGTGGAGGCGCGGGCAGGGCGGCCAGGGAGTAACCGCCCCACCCGCGCCGGATCCGGGGTGACCGGGGACGTGCGTCCCTCAGCGGTAGAACGCCGGTCGGTCGACCAGCTCGACCTCGACGCGTCCGCCCGTGCTCTGCGAGCGGACACCGGCCTCGCAGATCGCCGCCGCGGCGTAGCCGTCCCACACGCTCGGGCCGGTGACCTCACCGCGCCGGGTGGCGTCGACCCATGCCTGGACCTCGCGGTCGTAGGCGTCGGCGAAGCGCTCCACGAAGTCCTGGGCGATCGTGCCGCCCCAGCGGCCCGCGGTGTTGACGAGCAGGTCGTGCGCGTCGCCGATGCGGGCGCTGCCGCGCTCGCAGACCGCCTCGGCCTGCACCTGGTAGCCGAAGCCGCAGTTGAGGAAGACCTCGACGTCGACGACGGCGCCGCCGTCGGTCTCGAAGACCACGAACTGCGGGTCGTCCAGGCCCTCGGGCGCGTTCGAGGACGGGCGCGGGCGCAGGACCGTCACGGCGGTGATCTCCTGGCCGAGCAGCCAGCGGGTCACGTCCATCTCGTGCACGAGCGAGTCGTTGACGAGGTTGGCGTTGGTGAAGCCGGGAGGGATGCTCGCGTTGCGGTGCCGGTTGTGCAGCATCAGCGTCCGGCCCAGCTCACCGCTGTCCAGCAGGGCCTTGAGCTTCGTGTACTCCGCGTCGTAGCGCCGCATGAAGCCGACCTGCACCCGCCGGTGCCCCAGCCTCTGCTCGGCCTCCATCACGCGCAGCGCCGAGGCGGCGTCCGGAGTGAGCGGCTTCTCGCACAGCACCGGCAGGTCGTGCTCGAAGGCGGTGAGCAGCGCCGCCTCGTGGGCGGGGCCGGGGGAGGCGATGAGGACGGCGTCCACGTCGGCCGCGGCCATCGCCGCGGCGGGGTCGGTGTAGGCCGTGCAGCCCTCGATGCCGTCGGCGACCGCCTTCACCCGCTCGGCGTCGACGTCGACGACGGCGGTCACCCGGGCGCCGCTCACGACGTCGTTGATGCGGCGTACGTGGTCGGCACCCATCTTGCCGGTGCCGATGACGGCGACCCCGAGCGGTCCGTGCTGCGTCATGATGCGTGTCTTCCCTTTCGTGGGCGGTGCGTCAGGCACCGCAGGAGCGCAGGAACTTCCGGGTGCGCTGCGCGATGGGCAGCGGCCGCTCCGGCTCGCAGGGGTACATGTCCTGTTCGACGATGGCGAAGAGGTCCACGCCCAGGCCCTGCGCGGCGGCCAGCACGGGCTCCAGGGCGGGCACCCCGGCCGGCGGCTCGCACATGACCCCGCGCTGCACGGCCGGGCCGAAGGGGATCCCGTTCTTGACGACGTCGGCGAGGATCTCCGGGTCGACCTGCTTCAGGTGCAGGTAGCCGATCCGCTCGCCGTAGGTCTCGATGAGCTTGACGCTGTCGCCGCCGCAGTAGGCGTAGTGGCCGGTGTCCAGGCAGAGGCTGACCAGACCGGGGTCGGTGGCGTCGAGGAAGCGCTCGACGTGCTCCTCGGTGTCGATGTGCGTGTCGGCGTGCGGGTGGACCACGATGTCCAGGCCGTACGTGTCGCGGACCTGGCGGCCCAGGCGCTCCATGCCGGTCGCGAGGTGTCCCCACTGCTCGGCCGTGAGCTCGCGCGGCTCGATGACCTCGGCGGTCTTGTCGTCGCGCCAGAAGGACGGGATGACCACCAGGTGCCGGGCGTCCATGGCCTGGGCGAGGGCGGCGACCTGGCCGACGTGCTCCCACGTGGCGTCCCACACCGAGGGCCCGCGGTGCAGGGAGGTGAAGACGGTGCCCGCGGAGACCTGCAGGCCCCGGCGCGCGGTCTCCTCGGTGAGCCGGGCGGGGTCGGTCGGCAGGTAGCCGTACGGGCCGAGCTCGATCCACTCGTAGCCCGACGCGGAGACCTCGTCCAGGAAGCGCCGCCAGGGCACCTGCTGCGGGTCGTCGGGGAACCAGACGCCCCATGAGTCGGGCGCGGAGCCGATCCGGATCCGGTCCAGAACGGGGGAGGGGGCAGTCATGAGGAGGGCTCCTCTCACCGGTCGCCGCGGACCGGTCGTGGTTCGGTAGGGCGGCCCGTCAGGGCGGTGGTACGGATGCCCGCGAAGCTCCGTGGTCCCGCTGGAAGCTTCGCCGTCCGGCCGGGCAGCCGTCAAGAGTTAGTCCTGACATACGGACGTCATGTCAGGGTGGAACAGGGGCCGGGCCGCACCTCACGGGGAGGGACGGCCCTCGCTCAGGTCCTCCGGTCCGGGCAGTTCCTCCACGTCGACACCGCGGACCTGGGCGAGTTCGTGCTTGAGCGCGGCCAGCTCGGCGCCGCCGGCCATGTGGTGGGTCAGCTCCTCCAGGGAGACCTCGCTGCGGCCCGCGCTCAACTCCAGGGTGCCCAGCCGCAGCACCGAGAAGTGGTCGCCCACCATGAAGGCGTGGTGCGGATTGTGGGTGATGAAGATGACTCCCAGACCCCGGTCGCGTGCGGCCGCGATGTACTTCAGGACGACACCCGACTGCTTGACGCCCAGCGCCGCGGTCGGCTCGTCCAGGATCAGCACCCGCGCGCCGAAGTGGACCGCGCGGGCGATGGCCACGGACTGCCGCTGGCCGCCGGAGAGGGTGCCGATGGGCTGTTCCAGGTCGTCCAGGACGATGCCCATCGCCCGTAGTTCCTCGTCCGCGGTCCGCTTCATCCGGGCGATGTCCAGGCGCCGTACGGGCCGGGGGCCGCGGGTCAGCTCGGAGCCGAGGAAGAAGTTCCGCCAGACCGGCATCAGCGGGACGGTCGCCAGGTCCTGGTAGACGGCGGCGATGCCGCGGTCCAGGGCCTCGCGCGGGGTGTTCAGCCGTACGGGTGCGCCGTCGATGCGGAACTCGCCCTCGGTGTGCTGGTGCAGTCCGGAGACGATCTTGATCAGGGTGGACTTGCCCGCGCCGTTGTCGCCGAGGACGCAGGTGACCTGCCCCGGCCGGACGGCCAGGTCGACCCCGTGCAGGGCGCGGACGTTGCCGTAGCTCTTGCCCACCCGGTCCAGTTCGACGACGGGACCGGGGACGGCGGCGGTGCCTTCGGAGTCGGTGGTGGTGGCGGTGGTCATCGGGCTCACCTCCGGGTCGCCGTGCGGCGGACCCACAGATTGACGAGGGTCGCGATCAGGAGCATCACGCCGAGGAAGAACTTGAACCAGTCGGGGTTCCAGTTGGCGTACACGATGCCCTGGGAGACCATCCCGAAGATGAAGGCGCCGATCACCGAGCCGATCGCCGAACCGTAGCCGCCGGTGAGCAGGCAACCGCCGATGACCGCCGCGATGATGTACAGGAACTCGTTGCCGACGCCCTCGCCCGACTGCACCGCGTTGAACGAGAACAGCAGGTGCATGCCGGTGAACCAGGCCCCGAAGCCCACGGCCATGAACAGCGCGATCTTGGTGAAGGCCACCGGTACGCCGACCGCCCGCGCGCTGTCCTTGTTGCCGCCGACCGCGAAGGTCCAGTTGCCGAACCTGGTGCGCAGCAGCACCCAGGTGGCGAGCGCTGCGAAGCCGAGCCACCACAGCACCGTCACCTTGAGCTGGACCCCGCCGATGCCGATCTCCGAGGCGAACAGCGCGCGCGCCTGGCCGAAGCCGTCCATGTCGCTGATGGAGTCGGTGGCGACGTTGCCGGTGAAGATCTTGGTGACCGCCAGGTTGAGGCCCTGCAGCATCAGGAAGGTGGCCAAGGTGATGAGGAAGCTGGGCAGGCCCGTCTTCACCAGCAGGTAGCCGTTGAGCGCCCCGATGCCCAGCGACACCACCAGGGCGACGGCCACGCCGGTCCACACGTTCATGCTCAACTGGAAGCTGAACATGCTCGCTGTCAGCGCCGACGCGGTGACTGCGACGCCGGCCGAGAGGTCGAACTCGCCGCCGATCATCAGCAGGGCCACGGGCAGCGCCATGATGCCCATGACCGACGCCTGGTACAGCACGGTCGCCAGCGAGCCCGCCTCGCGGAAGGACGGCGCCACCGCGAAGAAGAAGAGGTAGACCGCGACGGCGGCGATCAGCGCGCCGATCTCCGGACGGGCCAGCGTCCTGCGCAGCAGCGAGCGTTCGGCGGTGCGGCCGTCCGTCTTGGAGGCGGGTGCCGCGGGTGGCGAGGGGGACGCCGCTGGGGCGGCTGCCTGGGACACAGGGATCACCGGGTGCCCTTCGCGGCGAACGAGGCCACGGACTCGACGTTGTCCTTGTCGACGAAGGCCGGGCCGGTCAGCACCGGGGCGACGCCTCCGCCGCTGACGTTGCCGTTGGTCTTGTACAGCCACAGGGAGTCGACGGAGAGGTAGCCCTGCAGGTACGGCTGCTGGTCGACCGCGAACTGCACGCCGCCGTCCTGGACGGCCTTGACCAGGTCCTTGTTGAGGTCGAACGTGCCGACCTTGGCCTTGCTCCCGGCGTCCGCGACCGACTGGACGGCCGTGAGGGCGAAGGGCGCGCCCAGGGTGACGACGTAGTCGATGCCGGAGTCCTGCTTGAGCTTCGCCGTGATCGTGGACTTCACCGACGGCATGTCCGTGCCGTTGACGTAGAGGTTCTCGGTCTTCCCCTTGAAGGTCTTCTTCACGCCGGCGCAGCGGGCCTCCAGGGCGACGTGGCCCTGTTCGTGGATCACGCAGACGTTGTGCCGGGCGCCGAGGTCGTTGAGCTTGTTCCCCAGCGCCTCGCCGGCGACGCTCTCGTCCTGCCCGAAGTACTCCAGCAGTCCCTGGTCCTTCCAGTCGTCCAGGCCCGCGTTGAAGCCGACCACCGGGATGCCCGCGGCCTCGGCCTTGGCGACGACGTCCTTCATGGCGTCGGGCTTGGCCAGGGTGACGGCTATCCCGTCGACCTTCTGGTCGATCGCGTTCTGGATCAGGTTGGCCTGGGTCGCCGCGTTGGGGTCGTTGGAGTAGATCAGCTCCACGTTGTCCTTGGCGGCGGCGGCCTGGGCGCCCTTGCGGATCAGGTCCCAGAAGGTGTCGCCGGGGGCGGCGTGGGTGACCATCGCGATCTTCATCCGCGGGGTGTCGGCCTTGCCCGCGGCGGGGGCGTCCGCCGACTCCTCGGCCTTCTTCCCGCCTGAGCTGCTGGAACAGCCCGCTGCGAGGAGGACCGCCGCGGCGGAGAGGGCCGCGACGGCGGAGATCCGACGGTTTCTGCGAGAGCGTTCCATGTTCCTGCACCTCACTGCGGTGGGAGGGAGAAGGGGACGGACGTGTTCACATGGCCGGGTGCTGCACGGGAGCAAACCCCTCCCCGGGGCCCCTGTCAAGACTTTGTCAAGACATCAATTCATCTCGACGTAACGACAAGGTAACGACCCGGACTTCCGGCGGGCGGTACGTTCGTATGTAAGGACATAGTGTTGACATCGCGCGACCGGGCGGGCTAGACCTGACAGGGCCGCAGAGCGACCCCCCGGTGACGCACGACGAGGAGTCACGCCCATGACCGAGCCGTACGACCTGATCACGATGGGCCGGATCGGGGTGGACCTCTACCCTCTGCAGACCGGTGTGCCGTTGCCCCAGGTCGAGACGTTCGGCAAGTTCCTCGGCGGCTCCGCCACCAACGTCGCGGTCGCCGCGGCCCGGCTCGGCCGCAGCACCGCCGTCATCACCCGCACCGGAGACGACCCCTTCGGCGCCTACTGCCACCAGGCGCTCAAGGAGTTCGGGGTCGACGACCGCTACGTCACCCCCGTCGCCGCGTACCCGACGCCGGTCACCTTCTGCGAGATCTTCCCGCCGGACGACTTCCCGCTCTACTTCTACCGGCTCCCCAAGGCCCCCGACCTCGAGATCCACGCCGCCGAACTGGATCTCGACGCCGTCCGGTCCGCCCGCATCTTCTGGATGACCGGGACCGGCCTGTGCGCGGAGCCCAGTCGCACCGCCACCCTCGCCGCCCTCGAGGCCAGGGCGCGGCGCGGCACCACCGTCTTCGACCTCGACTGGCGTCCCATGTTCTGGAAGGACCCGGACGAGGCCCGCCCCTACTACGCACGGGCGCTGGCCTCGGCCACCGTCGCCGTCGGCAACCTCGACGAGTGCGAGGTCGCCACCGGGGTGCGCGAACCACGCGCCGCGGCCGAGGCGCTGCTGGCCGCCGGCGTCGAACTGGCCGTCGTCAAGCAGGGCCCCAAGGGCGTCCTCGCCGTCCACCGCGACGGCAGCACCGCAGAGGTCCCGCCGGTCCCCGTCGAGGTGGTCAACGGACTCGGCGCGGGCGACGCCTTCGGCGGCTCCCTCTGCCACGGGCTGCTCGCCTGCTGGGACCTGGAGCGGATCATGCGCCACGCCAACGCCGCCGGCGCGATCGTGGCGTCCCGCCTGGCCTGCTCCTCCGCGATGCCCACCGCGTCGGAGGTCCAGGACCTCCTCGGCCGCGGCTGACGGTCCGTCCCCTGCCCGAAAGTGAGCTCCTGATGAGCATCAGCATCTCCGACCTGGTGAAGGTGCGGACCCACCACCCCGAGGCGATCGCCGAGGCCGCCGCCCGCCGCGTCCGCCGCCCGCTCGTCGGTGACAGCGGCCGGCTGATGATCGTGGCCGCGGACCACCCCGCGCGGGGCGCGTTCGCCGTGGGCGACCGGGAGTTCGCCATGGCCAACCGCGTCGACCTGCTGGAGCGGCTGTGCACCGCGCTCTCCCGCCCCGGCGTCGACGGGGTCCTCGGCACCGCGGACATCCTGGAGGACCTGCTGCTGCTCGGCGCGCTCGAGGGCAAGGTCGTCATGGGGTCGATGAACCGCGGGGGCCTGGCCGGGGCCTCCTTCGAGCTCGACGACCGCTTCACCGGCCACCGCGCCCAGGACATAGCCCGGCTCGGCTTCGACGCGGGCAAGCTCCTGCTGCGCATCAGCTACGAGGACAGCGGCTCGCTGAGCACCATGGTCGCCACCGCCCGCGCCATCGACGACATGGCCGAGCACCGGCTCCCGGTCTTCGTCGAGCCCTTCATATCCCGCCGCGTCGACGGCAGGGTGCGCAACGACCTCAGCGCGGAAGCCGTCACCAAGTCCATCGCCATCGCCTCCGGGCTCGCCGGGACCTCCGCCTACACCTGGCTCAAGGTGCCCGTCACCGAGGACGTCGACGACATGGCCACCGTCATGGAGACCTCCACCCTCCCCGCCGTCCTGCTCGGGGGAGAGGTGGGCGGGGAACAGGACGCGGTCTACGAGAAGTGGCGCAAGGCGCTGCGTCTGCCCACCGTCCAGGGCCTGGTCGTCGGCCGCACGCTGCTCTACCCGGCGGAGGGCGGTGTGGAGACCGCCGTCGACACCGCCGTCGGCCTGCTGTGACGTCCCGGTCGAACCGCGAGAAGTGCGAGGCTCACGCCATGACCAGCACCGAGAACCACCTGGCCGCCGGGAAGGCCGCCGCCGGCCCGTACGCCGTCGACGTCGACCCCGGACGGGCCGGCTGGGACCACTCCTCGCTGCGGATCCTGGAACTCCCGCCCGGCGGACGGCACGAGTTCGCCACCGGTGACAGCGAGTGGATCGTGCTGCCGCTCTCCGGCGGCTGCGAGGTCTTCGCCGCAGGCGGGACGTTCCGGCTCACCGGGCGCGAGAGCGTCTTCGCCGGGGTCAGCGACTTCGCGTACGTGCCGCGCGACGAGACGGTCACCGTCACCACCGCCTCCGGCGGCCGCTTCGCCCTGACCGGTGCCCGCTGCGACCGGCGGCTGCCCGCCCGCTACGGACCGGCCGCCGCCGTCCCCGTCGAGCTGCGGGGCAGCGGAAGCTGCAGCCGCCAGGTCAACAACTTCGGTGCCGCCGGGGTCTTCGAGTGCGACCGGCTGATCGCGGTCGAGGTGCTCACCCCGGCGGGCAACTGGTCGTCCTTCCCGCCGCACAAGCACGACGAGGACCGCGAGGGCGAATCGCGCCTGGAGGAGATCTACTACTTCGAGATCGCCGCGGCGCACGGCAAGGAGGGCATCGGCTACCAGCGGGTCTCACCCTCCGGCAACGGCCGCAACACCGACGTCCTCGCCGAGGTCCGGCACGGCGACGTCATCCTCATCCCCGACGGCTGGCACGGGCCCTCGATGGCCGTCCCCGGCCACGACATGTACTACCTCAACGTCATGGCGGGCCCGGGGGAGGAGCGCGCCTGGCTGATCTGCGACCACCCCGACCACGCCTGGGTCCGCGCCACCTGGCCGGACCAGCCCGTCGACCCGCGCCTGCCCCTGTACACCGCCCCCGCCGCCACCGACGAAGCCCCCGAGAGGTCCTGATGAACAGCCAGTCCGTACGACGCCTCACGGTCGCCCAGGCGCTGGTGCGGTTCCTGTCCGCGCAGTACACCGAGCGCGACGGGGTCCGCCGCCGGCTCGTCGCCGGCACGTGGGGCATCTTCGGCCACGGCAACGTCGCCGGCATCGGCCAGGCCCTGGTGGAGTACCGGCAGGAGATGCCCTACCACCAGGGCCGCAACGAGCAGGCCATGGTGCACGCCGCCGTCGGCTACGCCCGCCAGCTCAACCGGCTGTCCGCACAGGCCGTCACCACCTCCATCGGCCCCGGCGCCACCAACCTCGTCACCGGCGCCGCGCTCGCCACCGTCAACCGGCTGCCGGTGCTCCTGCTCCCCGGCGACTCCTTCGCCAACCGCCTCCCCGACCCGGTGCTGCAGCAGCTGGAGCACACCCAGTACGGCGACGTCTCCGTCAACGACGCGCTGCGCCCGGTCTCCCGCTGGTTCGACCGGGTCACCCGGCCCGAGGCCCTGATCCCGTCCGCGCTCCAGGCGATGCGGGTGCTCGCCGACCCCGCCGAGACCGGCGCCGTCACGCTCGCCCTCCCGCAGGACGTCCAGGCCGAGGCGTACGACTGGCCCGAGGAGTTCTTCGCCGAGCGCGTCTGGCACGTACGCCGCCCGGCCCCCGAGGCCGCCGAACTTGCCGCGGCCGCCGAGACGGTGCGCGCCGCGCGCCGTCCGCTGATCATCGCGGGCGGCGGCGTCCACCACAGCGAGGCCGAGCCCGCCCTGGAGGCACTGGCCGCGGCCACCGGCATCCCCGTGGCGTCCACCCAGGCCGGCAAGGGCTCGCTGCGCCACGACCATCCGGCCGACCTCGGCGGCGTCGGGCACACCGGCACCGCCGTGGCCGACGACATCGCGCGCACCGCCGACCTGGTCATCGGCGTGGGCACCCGCTACACCGACTTCACCACCGCCTCCTCCACGCTCTTCGCCGCCCCCGGGGTGCGCTTCCTCAACCTCAACGTCACCGGCTTCGACGCCCACAAGCTCGGTGCCCGCACCCTGGTCGGCGACGCCCGCGCGAGCCTCGAAGCCCTCGCCGGGGCCGTGGCGGGACACCGCGTCGACCCGGCGTACGAGGCCGAGTACCGCGCAGGCAAGGAAAGCTGGGAGCGCGTGGTCGACGCCGCGTACGCCGCGGACGACACGGACCGTCCCACCCAGACCCAGGTGCTCGGCGCGCTCGACTCGGTGGTCGGCGACGACGACGTGGTCGTCAACGCCGCCGGCTCCCTCCCCGGTGACCTGCACAAGCTGTGGCGCGCCCGCTCACCGCGGCAGTACCACCTGGAGTACGGCTACTCCTGCATGGGCTACGAGATCCCGGCCTCCATCGGCGTGCGGATGGCGGCGCCCGACCGGCCGGTGTGGGCGCTCGTCGGGGACGGCACCTACCTGATGATGCCGACGGAGATCGTGACCGCGGTCCAGGAGGGCGTGAACGTCAACCTCCTCCTCATCCAGAACCACGGCTACGCCTCCATCGGCGGACTGTCCTCCGAGGTCGGCGGCGAGCGCTTCGGCACCGCCTACCGCTACCGGGCCGCCGACGGCTCCTTCACCGGCGACCCGCTCCCGGTGGACCTCGCCGCCAACGCCGCCAGCCTCGGGATGGACGTGCTGCGCGCCCGGACGGTGCGCGAACTGCGCGAGGCGCTGGCCGCCGCCCGTGCCTCCGACCGCCCGACCTGCGTGTACGTCGAGACCGACCCCACGCCGACGGCCCCCGCCGCCCAGGCCTGGTGGGACGTGCCGGTCGCCGAGACCGCCTCGCGGGAGGCGGCCGTCGAGGCCCGCAAGTCCTACGAACGGCACCTGGGCGACCGCCGCCGCCACCTGTGAGGCGGCCCCCGTAATCCGGCACCACCGACCGCGCCACCGACCGCACCGGCCCGCCCGCGGGCCCTTCGAGAAGGGGTGGACCCAAATGTTCGGACAATGTGATGTCAGAGTTTCCTGAGATCGAGACCGGCGGATACGCTCCCCCTGTGTCCAAAGCAGAGTCCGCGCCGCTCGAGTTCGAGGTGGACCGCTCCAGCCCGGTGCCGCTGTACTACCAGCTCGCCCAGCAGCTGGAGGGCGCCATCGAGCACGGCAGGCTCGCCCCGGGCAGCCTCCTGGGCAACGAGATCGAACTCGCCGGACGGCTCGGCCTCTCCCGGCCGACCGTCCGGCAGGCCATCCAGTCCCTCGTGGACAAGGGACTGCTGGTGCGCCGTCGCGGCGTGGGCACCCAGGTCGTGCACAGCCAGGTCAAGCGGCCCCTGGAGCTGAGCAGCCTCTTCGACGACCTGCAGGCCGCCGGGCAGAGCCCCGCGACCCATGTGCTGCGCAACGAGACCGAGCCGGCCTCGGCCCAGGTCGCCGCCGCCCTCGGCCTCGCCGAGGGCAGCGACGTCGTCGTCCTGCAACGGCTGCGCTTCACCCACGGTGAGCCGATGGCCCACATGTGCAACTACCTGCCGCCCGGACTCCTGTCCCTGGACAACGCCAGGCTGGAGTCCACCGGCCTGTACCGCATGATGCGAGCCGCCGGGATCACCCTGCACAGCGCCCGTCAGTCGGTCGGCGCCCGGTGCGCCACCGAGGCGGAGGGCGAGCTGCTCGCCGAGGACCCCGGGGCCGCGCTGCTCACCATGAGCCGGACGACGTACGACGACACGGGACGGGCCGTCGAGTACGGCACGCACATCTACCGCGCCTCCCGCTACGCCTTCGAATTCCAGCTCCTCGTACGGGCCTGAACGCCGCGGAACCCCCCCTTCCGCAAGCATCGCACCCTGTGACGGATACTTGGGCGGTTCCAAGACCTGCAGGGAAAGGCACGACGTGGAGAGCGCGAACAGGGGAAAGCGTGCACTCGGTGCGCTACTGACAGTGGTCATCGGTGTGACGCTGGCGGGTTGCAGCAGCACCGGAGGCCTGCGCGCGGAGCAGCGGGCCAAGGAGGCCCAGGCCAACGGATCGGCCGTCGACACACCGAAGTGGACGGTCGCCATGGTCACCCACGCCGGTGCCGGGGACAGCTTCTGGGACATCGTCCAGAAGGGCGCCCGGCAGGCCGCGGCCAAGGACAACATCACATTCCTGTACTCCAACAGCGACCAGGGCAAGGACCAGGCGCAGCTGGTGCAGACCGCCATCGACCAGAAGGTCGACGGCCTGGTCGTCACGCTTGCCAAGCCCGAGGCCATGAAGGACGTCGTCCTGAAGGCGGAGAAGGCCGGCATCCCGGTCGTCACCATCAACTCCGGGTCCGCCCAGTCCAAGGAGTACGGCGCCCTGGCGCACATCGGTCAGGACGAGACCGTCGCCGGCGAGGCCGTCGGCGACGAGCTCACGGCGCGCGGCAGGAAGCACGTCCTGTGCGTGCTCCACGAGCAGGGCAACGTCGGCCACGAGCAGCGGTGCGCGGGCGTGAAGAACACCTTCGAGGGCACGACGGAGAACCTCTACGTCAACGGCACCAACATGCCGGACGTCCAGTCCGCCCTCCAGGCCAAGCTGGCGGCAGACCGTTCCATCGACGCCGTCGTGACCCTGGGCGCGCCCTACGCCGCCACCGCCGCCAAGGCGAAGGACCAGGCGGGCAGCCAGGCCGAGGTCGACACCTTCGACCTCAACGGCCAGGTCGCGGGCGCGCTGGAGGACGGCACCATCGGCTTCGCCGTCGACCAGCAGCCGTACCTGCAGGGCTACGAGGCCGTCGACCTGCTGTGGCTCTACCGGTACAACGCCGACGTGCTCGGCGGTGGCAGGCCCGTGCTCACCGGCCCGCAGATCGTCACCAAGGACGACGCGGCCGCGCTGAAGGACTACGCGAAGCGGGGCACCCGATGACCGCGGACGGCCTCGCTCCCCCGAGACCGCTCGGGCACCGACTGCTCAGCCGCCCCGAGCTCGGGGCGGTCGTCGGCGCCGTGGCCGTCTTCGTCTTCTTCTCCGTGGCGGCCGACTCCTTCCTGCGGCCGGCGAGCCTGGGGACCATCCTCTACGCGGCGTCCACCATCGGGATCATGGCGGTGCCGGTGGCACTGCTGATGATCGGCGGCGAGTTCGACCTGTCGGCGGGCGTGCTGGTCACGTCCTCCGCCCTGGTGTCGTCGATGTTCAGCTACCAGATGACGGCGAACGTCTGGGTCGGCGTCGGCGTCTCGCTGCTCGTCACCCTCGCCATCGGCCTCTTCAACGGCATCATGCTGGCCCGCACGAAGCTGCCGAGCTTCATCATCACGCTGGGCACCTTCCTGATGCTCACCGGCCTCAACCTGGGCTTCACCAAGCTCATCGACGGCACGGTCAGCACCAAGTCCATCTCCGACATGGAGGGCTTCGCGTCGGCGCGGGCGCTGTTCGCCTCGCACCTGACGATCGGCGACGTCGACCTCCAGGTGACCATCCTGTGGTGGATCGCCCTGGTCGCCGTCGCCACGTGGGTCCTGCTACGCACCCGCGCCGGCAACTGGATCTTCGCCTCCGGCGGCGGCCCCGACGCGGCCCGCGCGGTCGGCGTCCCCGTCACCCGTACGAAGACGGGCCTGTACATGGCCGTCGCCTTCTGCGCGTGGGTCTCCGGGCAGCACCTACTGTTCTCCTTCGACGTCGTGCAGTCGGGAGAGGGCATCGGCAACGAGTTCCTGTACATCATCGCCGCCGTGATCGGCGGCTGTCTGATGACCGGCGGCTACGGCTCCGCCATCGGCTCGGCGGTCGGTGCGTTCATCTTCGGTATGACCAGCAAGGGCATCGTCTACGCCGAGTGGAACCCGGACTGGTTCAAGTTCTTCCTGGGCGCCATGCTGCTGCTGGCGACGCTGCTCAACGCCTGGGTGCGCAAGCGGGCGGAGGCGGCGAAGTGACGGTCCTGGTGAAGCTGACCGACGTCAGCAAGGCGTACGGGCACGTACGCGCCCTGGAGGGCGTCTCCCTGGAGGTGCACGCGGGGGAGATCACCTGCGTCCTCGGCGACAACGGTGCCGGCAAGTCCACCCTGATCAAGATCATCGCCGGCCTGCACCAGCACGACGGCGGCGCTTACGAGATCGAGGGCGTGCCCGTGCGCCACGCCTCCCCCCGCGAGGCCCTCGACCGCGGCATCGCCACGGTCTACCAGGACCTGGCCGTCGTCCCGCTGATGCCGGTGTGGCGGAACTTCTTCCTCGGCTCCGAGCCGAGGAAGGGCCGCGGCCCCTTCAAGCGCCTGGACGTCGCCATGATGCGGGAGACCACGCGCACGGCACTGCGCGACATGGGGATCGACCTGCGCGACGTGGACCAGCCCATCGGCACCCTGTCGGGCGGGCAGCGGCAGAGCGTCGCCATCGCCCGGGCCGTGCACTTCGGGGCCAAGGTGCTCATCCTCGACGAGCCCACGGCGGCACTCGGCGTCCGGCAGTCCGGCGTCGTCCTGAAGTACGTCGCCGCGGCCCGCGACGCCGGGCTGGGTGTGGTCCTCATCACGCACAACCCCCACCACGCCCACCTCGTCGGCGACCGCTTCGTCCTGCTGCGCCGCGGCAGGATGACCGGCTCCTACACCAGGGACGGGATCACGGTGGACGAGCTCACCCGGGAGATGGCCGGCGGCTCGGACCTCGAGGCCCTCGCGCACGAGCTGCGCCGCCCGGCGCCGTGAGCGTGGGTGGGCGGCCCCCGGCCGGCCACCCGCGCACCCGGTCCGCCGACGCCCGGGGCAGCGGGCCACGCCCCCGCGGGCCCCGGCACTTAGAATCACTCGGAGAAACGCCCCCGACCCCGGAGAGACGAGCCTTGCGAGCGACGACCGAGCAGCAGTTCGGGACCGAGTCCGGGATCGGATCCACGGGGGTGAACCGATGAGCATGTACCGAGGCGCCGCCCGCTCCTCCAGCAGTTCCACACTCCTGAGCACGGTGGGCCGCCGCGAGCGCCGCTCGCACCTCACCGCGCCCCGGGTCCCCACCGTCGGCATCGACATCGGCGGCACCAAGGTGATGGCTGGCGTCGTCGACGCGGACGGCACCATCCTGGAGAAGCTGCGCACCGAGACCCCGGACAAGAGCAAGAGCCCGAAGGTGGTCGAGGACACCATCACCGAGCTCGTCCTCGACCTGTCCGAGCGGCACGACGTGCACGCTGTGGGCATCGGCGCGGCCGGGTGGGTCGACGCGGACCGCTCCCGGGTGCTCTTCGCCCCCCACCTGTCCTGGCGTGACGAGCCGCTGAAAGCCCGCCTCACCGAGCGCCTGCGGGTCCCCGTCATGGTGGACAACGACGCGAACACCGCCGCGTGGGCGGAGTGGCGCTTCGGCGCCGGCCGCGGTGAGAACGACCTCGTCATGATCACGCTGGGCACCGGGATCGGCGGCGCCATCCTGGAGGACGGCCAGGTCAAGCGGGGCCGCTACGGCGTCGCGGGCGAGTTCGGCCACATGCAGGTCGTGCCCGGCGGCCACCGCTGCGCCTGCGGCAACCGCGGCTGCTGGGAGCAGTACAGCTCGGGCAACGCCCTGGTGCGCGAGGCCCGCGAACTCGCGGCGGCGGAGTCCCCGGTCGCGTACGGGATCATCGACCGGGTCGACGGCCAGGTCCGGGAGATCACGGGGCCGCTCATCACGGAGCTCGCCCGTGAGGGTGATCCCATGTGCGTCGAACTCTTCCAGGACATCGGCCAGTGGCTGGGCGTCGGCATCGCCAACCTCGCCGCCGCCCTGGATCCTTCCTGCTTCGTCATCGGCGGCGGCGTCAGCGCGGCCGACGACCTGCTGATCGCCCCGGCCCGCGACGCCTTCCGGCGCCATCTGACGGGCCGCGGCTACCGGCCGGAGGCGCGTATCGTCAAGGCGCAGCTCGGCCCCGAGGCCGGGATGGTCGGCGCCGCGGACCTGGCGCGGCTGGTCGCGCGCCGCTTCCGGCGGGCCAACCGGCGGCGGGTCGAGCGGTACGAGCGCTACGCGAAGGTCGTCGGCAAGTGAGTGCCATGCCCCCGAGGAAGCCGCCGCGCTGGGTGCAGTGGACGGTCGTCCCGCTGCTGATCCTGGTGCCGATCGGCTACGTGATCATCTCCGCCGAGCAGAGCCGGGACAGCGGCGAGGAGAAGCAGCAGCAGGCCGCCGCCACCACGCTCACCCACCTGTGGCCCACCAAGGTGCAGCGGCGTATCTACGAGGTGCCGATCCCGTCCGGGTCGACGCCGGTGGCGTACCTGGAGACCAACAACTGGGCCTCCAGCTCCTTCTACGTGCAGTTCCGCACCAACCAGGGCGGCCTGGACACCTTCCTCGCCCAGGTCGGCACGAGCCGCTCCGCCCTCAAGGACGGCGACGTGACCGTGAGCCCGAAGCAGGCCCGCACGGTGCGCTGGACCTTCGGCACGGACCGCCGGTGGGCCGGTCTCAAGCTCAAGCAGCACGGCGACAAGCCGGACCACAACATCACGGTCGACCTCTCCGACACGGACCACCCCGTGGTCTATGTCGTGTCCACGATAAACTTCCGCTGACCGGCGCCCAGGCGCCGCAAGGGTCCCGCGCCGTCACGGGGCCCGGACGTCCGTGCCCGCGAACGCCTCGATAGCGTGGAGCGAGTGACCGACGAGCAGACCCCCAAGACCCTCCAGCACCGCATCGACGGCCCGCAGGACGCCCCGGTCCTGGTCCTCGGCCCCTCGCTGGGCACGACGTGGCACATGTGGGACCGGCAGATACCCGAGCTGACCCGGCAGTGGAGAGTGCTGCGGTACGACCTCCCGGGGCACGGTGGTGCCCCCGTCGAGCCCTCGGCCTCCACCGCCGACCTCGCCGACCGCCTGCTGCGCACCCTGGACGAGGCCGGCGTGGAGCGCTTCGGTTACGCGGGCTGCGCCTTCGGCGGCGCCATCGGCACCCAGCTCGCGCTGCGCGCCCCGCAGCGCGTCGCCTCGCTCGCGCTGGTCTCCTCGGCCGCCCGCTTCGGGACACCTGACGCATGGCGGCAGCTCGGCGTGGTCGTCCGTGCGAACGGCCTGGAGCAGATCGCCCTGAGCACCCCCGAGCGCTGGTTCGCCCCCGCTTTCCGTGCCGCCCAGGCCGCCATCGTGGACTGGTCCGTGCAGATGGCCCGCGCCGTCGACCCCGAGTGCTACATCGCCGCCTGCGAGGCGCTCGCCGCCCATGACGTGCGTGCCGAGCTGGGCCTGATCACCGTGCCGACGCTGGTCCTTGGCGGCGCCGAGGACCAGGTGACGCCGCCCGCCGACGCCCGGGCCCTGGTCGCCGGGATACCGGACGCGCGGCTCGCGGTCGTCCCCGGGGCCTCGCACCTGGTGCCGGTCGAGCAACCCGCCGCCGTGGGCGAACTCCTCGTACGCCACTTCGAGGCCACCTGGACCGGGCAGCCCGTCGCCGTGGCCCTCCCCGCGCAGCCCGTACCCGCGGCCCCCGAGCCCGTTCCGGCGGCGGCCCCCGTACGACCGGCGTCGCAGCACCGGGGCGGCACCGCGGGCGAACGCCCGGACGCGTACGCGGAGGGCGACCGCATCCGGCGTGAGCTCCTGGGCGACGCCCACGTCGACCAGGCGGCGGAGGAGGCCGAGGAGTCCGCCGGGGACTTCGAGGAGTTCGTCACCCGCTACGCCTGGGGCGAGGTCTGGAACCGGCCCGGGCTCGACCGGCGCACCCGCAGCGTCGTCACCCTGACCGCGCTCGTCGCCGGCGGCCACCAGACGGAACTGGCCGCGCACACCCGGGCCGCGCTGCGCGGCGGCCTCACCCCGGCCGAGATCGAGGAGGTGCTGCTGCACACCGCCGTCTACTGCGGGGTGCCCGCCGCCACCTCCGCCTTCGCGGTGGCGCGGCGTGTCATCCGGGAGGAGACTCGGCCACGGGAGTGAGTCCGCGCGCACGGCGGCCCGGTCGCCCCGTCAGCCCATTGCCATCTCCACCTGGATGCGGCGTGTGCGGTGCGCACGGCCCCGGCCATGATGGCCATGCAAAGGATCACCGCTCCGGAGGAGAGCCATGAAGCTGACGAAGAGGGGCCATGCCTGCGTCCGCCTGGAGAAGGACGGGCGCGCGCTCGTCATCGACCCCGGAGCCTTCACCGAGCCGGAGGCCGCGACGGGGGCGGAGGCGGTGCTCATCACGCACGAGCACGCGGACCACTTCAGCGAACAGCAGCTGCGCGCCGCCCTGGAGGCCGACCCCGCCGCCGAGATCTGGACCCTGAAGAGCGTCGCCGACCAGGTGTCGGCCGCCTTCCCGGGCCGGGTCCACACCGTCGGCGAGGGCGACACCTTCAGCGCGGCCGGCTTCGACATCGAGGTGCACGGCCAGATGCACGCCGTGATCCACCCCGACATCCCGCGCATCACCAATGTGGGTTTCCTCGTCGACGGTTCCGTCTTCCACCCCGGTGACGCGCTCACCGTGCCCGGCCGGTCCGTGCAGACGCTGCTGCTGCCGGTGCACGCCCCCTGGAGCAAGGTCTCCGAGGTCATCGACTACCTCCGCGAGGTGAAGCCGGCCCGCGCCATCGACGTGCACGACGGGCTGCTCAGCGACATCGCGCGTACCGTCTACGACCGGCTGCTCGGCCCCGACGGGCCCGGTGTCGGCGGCGCGGAGCACGGCAGGCTCGCCCCCGGCGACAGCGCCGACCTGGGCTGACGACCCGCCGCGGACGGCCCCGGGGAACGCCGCGGGGCCGGTTGTCGGAGGCGGGCGGTAGATTCGGGTCCATGCGCATCGCCACCTGGAACGTCAACTCGATCACCGCCCGCCTGCCGCGGCTGCTGCCCTGGCTGGAGAAGAACAGCCCGGACGTGCTGTGCATCCAGGAGACCAAGTGCGCCGAGGCGCAGTTCCCGTTCGACGAGCTGCGCGCCCTCGGCTACGAGACCGCCGTCAACGCCACCGGCCGGTGGAACGGCGTCGCCCTGCTGTCCAAGGTGGGCCTCGAGGACGTCGTCGTCGGCCTGCCCGGGGGCCCGCTGTACGAGGAGGTCGACGAGCCCCGCGCGGTCTCGGCGACCTGCGGCCCGGTCCGGGTCTGGTCGGTGTACGTGCCCAACGGCCGTGAGGTCGGCCACGAGCACTACGCCTACAAGCTGCGCTGGTTCGAGGCGCTGCGTGCGGCGGTCGCGCAGGATGCCGCGGGCGAGCGCCCCTTCGCCGTCCTCGGCGACTACAACGTGGCGCCCGCCGACGAGGACGTGTGGGACCCCTCGGTCTTCGAGGGGCTGACCCACGTCACCCCCGCGGAGCGGGAGGCGCTGGCGCACCTGCGCGAGGCCGGGCTCAGCGACGTGGTGCCCCGCCCGCTGAAGTACGACCGCCCCTACACCTACTGGGACTACCGCCAGCTGGCCTTCCCCAAGAACCGCGGCATGCGGATCGACCTGGTCTACGCGAACCAGGCCTTCGGCAAGGCGGTCTCCGACGCCTACGTCGACCGTGAGGAGCGCAAGGGCAAGGGCGCCTCCGACCACGCCCCCGTCGTGGTCGACCTCGACGTCTGACCGCTCCGGGGGAGGCCCACCGCGAAGCGCCCGCCGACCCTGCGCTGGAACTCGACGTAGCCGCGCAGGCCGGGCGGGCAGGGCAGGTGCAAGGTGGCCGGGTGCGCCACCTCGCGCAGGTCCACCACCAGGGCGTCGTCCGGCAGCCCGGCCAGCGCGCCGGCCAGCTCCGGGTCGGCGTCGGGCCGGGCCTGCCCCACGGGCGTGCCCCGCAGGTCGGGCCGGTAGGAGAAGACGTGCGAGGTCTCGGCGAGCCGTTCCAGCACGGCGGTGTGGTCCGGAACCGTCCCGTGCCCCCGTTCGGGATCCGGCTCCGGCTCCGGCGCCGTGCGCTCCAGGGCCGTGAGCCCCGCCCGGGCCAGCAGGGTGATCCAGTCGACCAGTGACGGCGCGACGTACGCCCAGGTGTCGAGGAAGACCCCGGTCGCGGCGAACACCCGGCCCCAGGCGCCGGTGCCCTCGTCCACGTCGACGAAGAGCGTGTCCCCGCCCGACTCGTGCAGCAGGTGCGCGGAGCCGGGCGGCCCCACCGCCCAACCCCCGGGGTGCAGACCGCGCTCCGGGGCCAGCCGGTACTCCTCCAGCCCCCCGATGCGGATCGACCGCACCCTGCCGACCAGGTGCCGCACCTCGTCGGGCAGCGGCACGCCCCACGCCGCGATCTCGGCGTCGTCCGCGCCGGGTGCCAGCCGCACCGTCCCCGGTGCCCGCGCCGCCAGTTCCTCCAGCAGCAGCCAGGCGCGGTCCGCCGCCCGTGCCCCGGCTTCCCGTTCATCCCGCATTGCATGGCCCTTCTCGCGCGGGGCAGCCTTACGTTACGTATTGTGCGGCAACGGAACGTATACAACGTGTCGTTACCGTCGGCATACGCCCGCGCGTACGCTCCCGGCCATGAAGAGCTTCTCCGTCGACATCGCCGCCGCCGTGCTCGAACCCGAACCCCTGGACCCGGAGCAGATCGTCTCCGGATCCCCGGAGGTCACCGGAACGGTGCTGTGGCAGTCGCCCGACGGCACCCGTACGAGGGGGATCTGGCAGATCACCCCGGGCGTGGTGACCGACACCGAGACGGACGAGATGTTCGTGGTCGTCAGCGGGCGGGCCACCGTCGAGGTGGAGGGCGGACCGACCCTGGAGCTCGGCCCGGGCGACGTCTGCGTCCTCCGCGAAGGAGACCGCACGACATGGACCGTCCATGAGACACTCCGCAAGGCCTACGCCATAGGCTGATGCCCATGGACATCTCCTTCCTGGACAGGTGGCGCAAACGGTACGGCGAGGTCCGCGGCGCGGCCGTACCGGAGTCCCTCGCCGAGGACCCGGAAGGAGTCGCGGAACTGCTCTCCGAGTGCGAACTGCTGCGCGCCAGGGCCGAGGCCGAGGGCGTGGAACTGGACGACACGGCCGTCTCTTTGGAGCGCCTGGACCAACTGGTGCCGCGCTGGCGCGACGACCCGGACGAGCTGTCCTGGCTCGGCAACGACGCCGGGCTCTACCTCGGCACGGTCGTCGTGCGCACCGTGCCGGGCGCGAGCTGGCAGATCTGGCCCAACGGCCGGCCCGTCATCCTGCTGGCCTCCGGCCGTGAACTCGACGTCGTCGAGGCCGGCCACGAGTGGGCGGAGAGCGGCACCCCGGAGCTGTCCCAGGTCCACGCGGAGGCGTCCGAGGCCTGAGCGCCGCCCGGCGTTCCTAGATGACGCGCTCGGCCTCGCCGAGCATGGCCTCGAACCAGCGGTCGAAGCCGTAGAGCACCGAGCCGGGCGGTGTGGCGGAGAGCCGGTAGACCAGCGAGCCCCGCGGGTCCGCCGGCGGTCCGATGACGGAGACGAAGGCGGCACCGTCGAGGCGCACCAACCGCCACACCGGCGCGGTGCGGTAGCGGTAGACCTCCAGCTGAATCGTTCCTTCTTCGGCGAGGGCGGCGAGCATGTCCTCCGCGAAGCGCAGGCTCGACGCGAAGAAGCGCGGTGTCTCGCCGACCTCCTCCGCGATCCGGGCGACCGCGGGGCTCTCCGGGTGCAGCAACAGCAGCCGCATGCGGGGGGCCCCGGTCCGGCCGTCGCGGGTCAGCGGCCCGCGCAGCAGCGAGTCGCCGAGCGCCACCAGGCCCAGGGCGCGCACGCCCACCACGTCCACCGCGTCGGCGCTCGCGGCCACCTCGCGGATCTCCGCGGCCGCCTCGGGCTTGGTCAGCGCGACCGCCGCGACCTGCGGATGGTCCATCAGGTCGCGCACACCGTACGAGCGCAGGCGGCGCGGCGCGAGTCCCATGAGCATCCGTGCGTGGTCCGGCATGCGCAGCCCCTGCGCGATCCGCTCGAACACGTCGAACCGCACCACCGAGCGGCGGCCCCGCACGATCTCGTTGACCCGGCCCTGCAGCAGCCCCGTCGCGGCGGCGATGCGCGACTGGCTCGCGCCGCCGTACTGCTGCGCGAACCGCAGGATCGCCCCGGCGTCGCGGGCCCGCAGCGCCTCCCGTATCTCCTCGCGCTCCCAGGCCCACGCGGGGATCTCGACGGCATCGCCAGAAACCGGTCCCGACATCCACGACTCCCCTCCGTACCGGCGCCGGTTCCTTCCACCGGCGTTACCAGCGGGTATGTCGTGGTGAGAATAGCGCGGGGGTATCGCGTGCACGTGTGCTTCACGGAATGCTCGGCGCCACCTACGACACCTGTGAGGTGGTCACATGGGGGACAACCTGGCCGCACAGCCCCCGTTCCGGCGCGTCGCCCCCGGCGCCGACCGCGGTGCCGGAGACGAGTCCCCTCCGGATACCCTCCATACCCACGGTCCGGCGGCCGAACCCGTCCCGGCCCCACCCGCCACCGTCCTGCTGGGCGAGGTCTTCCTGCCCGCCGACGACCTGGCGCCCGCCCAGGCGCGCCGCATCCTGGCGGCGACCCTGGACGCGTGGGATCTCGGGTACCTGATGGACCCCGCGAGCATCGTCCTCGCCGAGCTCGTCTCCAACGCCGTGCGGCACGCCGGTGGCCGGCGTGTGGGCGTCACGCTGTCGCGGCGGCTGACGCTGGTGCACATGTCGGTCCGCGACGGCTCCCGCACTCCGCCCTGCCTGGTGCTGACCGGGCGGGTCCCCGACACGACGGGGAGCGCCCGCGGTCTTCAGGTGGTTTCGGCCCTCACCTACCGCTGGGGGACAGACCTCCTGCCGGGCGGCAAGCGTGTCTGGGCCGAGATCGCCGTCTGACGGGGCGTCGGGAGGTGCATGATGGGGTCATGGACTCCCTGCAGCAGATGCCCAACATCGGCGCGGTCCTGGCCGAGCGCCTCCGCAGCGCCGGTGTGCCGGACGCCGACGAGCTGCGCCGCCTCGGATCCGGAGGGGCCTTCGCGATGATCCGCGAGGGGCTTCCCGAGGACGCCTGCACCCACACCCTGCTCGCCCTCGAGGGCGCGATCCGCGGTACCCGCTGGACCGCCATCCCCAAGGCCGACCGCGACGCCCTGGTCGGCCGGGTACTGGGCGAGGGCCACGCGGGCGCCGCAGCCGGAGGCCGTTAGCGATCGCGCGCCACCATCGGGCCGAGGGGCGCGGCCCCGCCGTGTCCTGCCACGCGCCCGTCCGGCAGCCGGTCAGGACGAGAAGTCGATGCTGTACGCCACGCGCCAGCGGTCGGCGCGGATCACCGTGTCCGAGGTCTCCACGGCGCGGTCGTCGGCGTCGAAGTACGTCCGCTGGACGGCCGTCACGCACTGGCCGTGCGCACAGCCGAGGGTCTGCGCCTCCCAGCCGGTGGCGGGCCGCGACTCCAGGACCTCGCGGGCCCGCACCACGCGGACCCCGATCGCGGCCAGCCGTCCCCGTACCCCGCGGCGGGCGTAGGGGCCGCGCTCGGGGTGCGCGACGTCCGTGCCGTCGGTGATGGCCAGCGGCTCCCAACTGGTCGCGAGCTGGACGGGCCGGCGGTTCGCCAGGTACTCGTAACGGGTCATCACCACCGGGTCGCCGGTGGCGATGCCGAGCCGCTCGGCGATGGCCGGCGGGGCGGTCGTGGTGACCGTCGAGGCCTCCCAGTCCACCGCGGCGGCGTCACCGGCGACCCGTGTGGCGAAGGGTGAGTCGACGGCGCCGGTTCCGCGGTCGAGCGTCCCGCGGGCCGAACGGTCGATCACGAACACCCCGCGCCCGAACTGCCCTTCGACGTAGCCCGCCGCCTTCAGCACGCGCACCGCCCGGTCGACGGTCTGGTCGCTCGCCTTGTAGGCCTCCTTGAGCCGGGAACGGGAGGGGATGCGGGACTCGGGCTTGAGGAGTCCCTCGTCGATCCGCCGCATGAGGTCGTCGGCGATCCACTGGTACACCGGCGCCGGCTCGGCCATCCCCGCAGTCCTCTCTCCCGCTCCTGGCACGACGTTAGGTACGCAGGCCACAGCTGCGTACCGAGGTACGCACGCTACGGGAGTGAGGGTCGGCGTAGCGGCACGGAGAGCCTTGACGGGTCCACCGCCGGGGAGGAGAAGGCCAGCCCGGAGAAGGCCGGGTTGTGCTCGATGTAGAGGGGGTCGACGGTGTCCACGACCACGGCCAGGCGGTGGCCGGCCGGGACGTCGTAGGCGGTGGAGTACAGCTCCAGGTCCACCGCGAAGGGGCTTCCCGGGGCGCGGTCGGTGAAGGTGTAGGGGGCGTGCGTGATCAGCTTGCCGATGCCGAGGGAGTTCACGTCGTACAGGTAGGCCACGAAGGTGCCCCGCGAGGCCGAGGGCGTCACCGTGGTGTGCAGCACGGGGGTGCCGCGGACCTGCTGCACGGTCTCGTCGCGGGGACTCTGCCAGACCGCGGCGAAGGCACGCGGCAACAGCGGCACGGAGACGACGGGCGGGGCCTTAGCGAGCTGGTCGGCGAGCGAGGAGAGGAAGATGATGCCGCCGTCCGCGCCCGAGTCGATGTTCGCGGCGATGCGGCGGGTGCCGTCCAGCGGCAGCTCGCGGGTGGCCGAGGGCACGGCCGACCAGCTGCCGTACCCCTCGTAGCCGCCACCGCCGCGGGAGGCCAGGCGGACCGGCAGCTCCTTGTCGATGCCGTTGTCCACGCCCTTGAGGTGGTGGTCCAGCCAGCGCCGCGTGTCGGACCAGACGTCGTTGGGCAGCCCGAACAGCCCCGTGATCTCCGGTGTCGCGTGGTCGCCAGGGCGGAATTCCAGACGCTTGGGGACGGTCAGCCGGTCGTAGAACGAGGCGAGCTGGTTGGGCGGGAAGATCGTGTCGCCCCAGGCGTTGGCGAGCATCACGGCGGTGCCGTTGGCGTTGATCCGGTCGAGGTAGGTGCCGGGGGAGCGCAGCCGGCTCCAGGCGATCAGCTCGTCCTCCCGGTCGTAGTCGGAGGCCAGGAAGTCGCCGAGCACCCGCTGGAACTCGGCGCTGGGCCGGCCCGTGAGGTATCCGGCGGCGCCCAGCAGCAGGGAGGACTGCAGGTGCTGGGTGCGGCCGCCGTAGATGGACTCGGTCAGGTCCGCCCAGCCGCTGAGTGCCGCCACCGCCTTGACCCGGGGGTCGTGCGCGGCGCCCATGAGGGTCAGCCCGGCACCGTAGGAGACGCCGGCCATGCCGATCCGGCCGGAATCGGCGGGGGTGTTGGCGAGCGTCCAGTCGATGACCTTCGAGATGTCCGCGACGTCGAGCGGCCCGGCGACGTCGATCGTCCCGCCGGAGAGGTAGAAGCCGCGAGCGGTGTAACTCACCACGACGTAACCGGAGTCGGCGAGCTTCTGTGCCTGGGCCAGGTACTGCAGGTCGTTCAGGCCCCAGCTGCTGGGGAGGACGACGGCGGGATAGCGCGCACTTGCCTCGCGACCGCCGTTACCCGAAGGGGTGAAGACGTTCCCCTTGAGGGTGATCCCGCCGGCTCCCGGGATGTCGACGAAGCGGACGGAGGGGGCGGCGGAGGTGCCCGCCGCGCGGACCGCGCCGGCCGTGGTGCCCGGGTCTGCGACCGGGGTCGCGCGCGCGGCGGGGGTCGCGATGCCCAGTGCCGCGGTGGCGAGCAGGACGGCGGAAAACGTTCCCGCGGTGGTACGAGGCGCTCTCATGGCGGCTCCAGATGTCCCCGTGACAAAGTGACTGGAGAGTAACCAGAGCCGCTTACCGTTGGTAATACGTCTGCATGTTACGCGCCAGTAACGATTGCCTTGAGCTGAGGGAACGTCAGTCCGTCGAGCGAACTTGCGACGCATCCATTGACTTCGGCCACGAGGGGCGCCGAATCTGAACCCGTCAGCGTCGACTGGGGGAGGGCCCGATGGGTGTCGGACGTGCATGGATCCTGGGAGCGGCCGCGGCGTCGGCCGCGCTCGTGCTCACCGCGGTGAGCGCGGTTCCGGCCACCGCGTTCACGCGCGACGGCCACCACCAGGGCAACGGTCACGGCAACAGCCACCGGGACGCGTACGTCGCGCTCGGGGACTCGTACACGTCGGGACCGCTCATCCCCGATCAGGTGGACGCCAATTGCGCCCGGTCGAACCGGAACTACCCCTCGCTGGTGGCTGGGCGGCTGAGAGGCACCACCCTGACCGACGTGAGCTGCGGCGGGGCCACCACCGCCGAGATGTGGAAGGCGCAGGGCAGCAACCCGCCGCAGCTGGACGCCCTGAGCCGGCGGACCTCCCTGGTCACCCTGCAGATCGGCGGCAACGACGTCGGCTTCGGCAGCATCATCCGCACCTGCGCCGGCGCCGCGGTCTCCGACCCGACCGGCAATCCCTGCGAGAAGTACTACACGGCCGGCGGAACCGACCAGTTGCGGGCCGCCGTGGAGCAGACGGCACCGAAGATCGACGCCGTGCTGGACGCCATCCACCACCGCGCGCCGGGGGCCCGCGTCGTGGTCGTCGGCTACCCGGCGCTGCTCCCCGACAGCGGGGTCGGCTGCCGCCCGGCCGTGCCCTTCGCCGACAAGGACTTCGCGTACCTCCGGGACACCGAGAAGCGGCTCAACGCCATGCTGGCCCGTCGTGCCAAGGCCGCCCACGCGACCTACGCCGACACCTACACCCCGACCGTCGGCCACGACATGTGCACGGCCCCCGGGGTCCGCTGGATCGAGCCGCTCACGCCCGCCGCTCCGGCCGCGCCCGCCCATCCCAACGCGCTGGGCGAGAAGGCCATGGCCGCTGCCGTCCTGGACCGGCTCTGCGTGCGCGGCCGCATATGACGGGGCCGCGGGGGCCCGTGCCCCCGCGGCCGCCCGCCCGGTCCCGGGCCGTCACTCCGCGGTGACGGTCACCGGCCGGGTGGCGGGGGTCTTGGCCTCGCGGGTGACGTCGGCGACGACCTCCACCACGTCGGGTCCGTAGGCGTCGGAGTTGACGACCTTCAGCAGCAGGCAGAAGGTGCCGTCCACGCCGTACTTGCGGGACAGCCGCTGGTAGTGGCGGGCGAGGTAGCGCACGGCGGCCTGGTTGGTCACCCCGCGCTGGCCGGAGGCGAGGAAGACCGGGCGGTTGTTCCCGGTGTTCTCGTCGGCGGCCAGCCGGGCCAGGAAGACGTACTCCACCTTGCCCTTCTCCATGCGGTAGGTCTCGCCGCCCACGGTCAGCGCGCCCTGGTCCTCGACGGGCCCGGTGAAGTCGTTGACCTGGAAACCGGGCAGCATGGAGCGCAGGTGCGCCGCCATGCGGTGGTTGGATATCGGACCGCCGACGCAGAACTCGGTGCGCGCGCCGAAGCCCTGCCAGGCGGTGTCGTGGGGCAGGATCTCGGCGTGCGCCCCGCACTCCTTGATCAGCGCGGACAGTTCGATCAGCGCGAAGACGTCATGGCGCGCCACGCTCCATCCCCGGGTCGAGCCCGGATCGCGGTTGATCACCAGCAGGCACTCCGAGCCGGTGGGCAGCCCGAAGAAGCGCTGTTTGCGCCGCAGCTTGCGCCGCCACAGGTACGTGCGGACGAACCAGCCCAGCGCGGCGCTGATACCGCTCGCGGCCAGTCCCAGGACGAAGTTGCGCACGTCGTCGCTCATGGGCCGGGATCGTAGTTGAGGCGTTCCTGACGAGGAAGGCAGGGTGGGGTTAGGCTGCCCGGACGGTCGCCCCAGTGGAGGTCCACGTATGCGTCGTCACGCTGTACGGAGTCTGTCGCTGCTCGCCGTAACCGCCACCGCCGCGCTGTCGGTGGCCGCTGCCCCGCCGGGGGCGGACGCCCGGGCCCGGGACGCCACGCCCGCCAAGGCCCCGCTCGCCGTCGGCTACGGGGGCGCGGTCTCCAGCGTCGACGCCGACGCCTCCGCCGCCGGCATCGAGGTGCTGCGGCGCGGAGGGAACGCCGTGGACGCCGCGGTCGCCACCGCGGCCGCCCTGGGCGTCACCGAGCCGTACTCCTCGGGCATCGGCGGCGGCGGTTACTTCGTCTACTACGACGCGAGGCAGCGCAAGGTCCACACCATCGACGGCCGCGAGACGGCCCCCAAGAGCGCCACCGACAAGCTCTTCGTCGAGAACGGCCAGCCGCTGCCCTTCAACGACGCCGTCACCAGCGGTCTGAGCGTCGGCGTCCCCGGGACCCCCGCGACCTGGGACACCGCCCTGAGATCCTGGGGCAGCCGCAGCCTGGGTGACGTGCTGCGACCCGCCGAGCGCCTCGCGCACGACGGGTTCACCGTGGACGCCACCTTCCGCAGCCAGACGGAAGCCAACCAGGCGCGCTTCAAGGACTTCCCGGCCACCGCCGCGCTCTTCCTGCCCGGCGGGCAGCCGCCCGCGGTGAGCTCCACCCTCAAGAACCCCGACCTCGCCCGCACCTACGACGAGCTGGGCCGCGAAGGCGTCTCCGCCGTCTACGGCGGCGGCATAGGCGCCGACATCGTGAACACCGTGCGCAAGCCGCCGGTGGACCCGGCCGCGACGCGGGTCGTCCGCCCCGGCGACCTCACGACGGCGGACCTGAAGGCCTACAAGGCCAAGCCGCAGAACCCGACCCGGGTCTCCTACCGCGGCCTGGACGTCTACGGCATGGCGCCCTCCTCCTCCGGCGGCACCACCGTCGGCGAGGCGCTGAACATCCTGGAGCGGACCGGCAGGCTCTCCCGGCTCTCCGACGCCCAGTACCTGCACCGCTTCCTCGAGGCGAGCCGGATCTCCTTCGCCGACCGCGGACGCTGGGTCGGCGACCCGGCCTTCGAGAAGGTCCCGACCGCGGGACTGCTGTCGCAGTCGTTCGCGGACTCCCGGGCCTGCCTGATCAAGGACGACGCGGTACTGACCAGCCCGGTCGCCCCGGGCGACCCGGCCCAGCCGGCGCGCTGCGACCGCGGCGGCAAGGCCGCCCCGACGACGTACGAGGGCGAGAACACCACGCACCTCACTGTCGCCGACAAGTGGGGCAACGTCGTCGCGTACACGCTGACCATCGAGCAGACGGGTGGCAGCGCCATCACCGTCCCCGGGCGCGGTTTCCTGCTCAACAACGAGCTGACCGACTTCTCGTTCGTCCCGGCGAGTGCCTCGGTGCACGACCCCAACCTGCCGGGCCCGGGGAAGCGGCCGCGCTCCTCGATGTCGCCGACGATCGTGCTGAAGGACGGCCGCGTCGACTTCGCGCTCGGCTCGCCCGGCGGCGCCACGATCATCACCACCGTGCTGCAGGTGCTGACCGAGCACGTCGACCGCGGGATGCCGCTGGTGGACGCGATCGCCGCGCCGCGCGCCAGCCAGCGCAACGCCGCGACCACGCAGGTCGAGCCGGCCTTCCTCGCGAGCGACGTGGCGGCGGAGCTGAAGGACATCGGGCACAGCTTCGCCGACGCGGGTGAGATCGGTGCGACGACCGGCGTCCAGCGGCTGCCGGACGGCCGCTGGCTCGCCGCCGCCGAGACGGTGCGCCGCGGCGGCGGCTCGGCGATGGTGGTTCAGAGCACCACGCGGTAGTGGGTCGTCAGGCGCCGCTCGTCGTCCAGCACGTGGAAGGCGACGCCGGGCGGCGCCGAACGGTCGGCGACCGAGCCGTCCTGTTCGCCCTCCCACGGCATGCGCAGCGTCCACGTCACCCCTGGCGCGGCGATCAGCGGCCGCCCGGCGAAGGTGGTGGCGGCGGGCGTGTGCGCGTGCCCGGTCAGGACGGCGATCACTTCGGGGTGCGCGGCCAGCAGTTCCTCCAGGGCCCCGGGCCCGCCCAGCCGGTAGCCGTCGGGCAGCGGATGGTGGAGCGCGACGGGCGGGTGGTGGAAGGCCACCAGCGCGGGCGTACCGGGGACCAGCCCGTCCAGCGTCGCCGACAGCCACCGCAGGGTCTCCTCGTCCAGGAGGCCGTCGTCCTCCTCCGGGATCGTCGAGTCGCACATCAGCACCGCGGTCCCGGCGACGAGGTGCGCCCGGTTCACCGGTCCCGCCGTCTCGGCCTCGCCCAGCAGCGCCTTGCGGTAGGCGGCCCGCCGGTCGTGGTTGCCCGGGCAAGGGAGCACCGGGAAGGGTGCTTCCAGGATCCGGGCCGCCTCCTCGTACTCGTCGGGGGCGCCGTGGTCGGCGATGTCCCCGGTGACCAGCAGCGCGTCCGGCGGCCGGGGAAGCCCGCGCAGGTAGGCCATGACGCGGGTGGCGCGCTCCGTCGAGCGTTCGGTGCCGTCGAGATGCAGGTCGCTGATGTGAGCCAGCAGCATGGGCCGTTCCCCTCCAGGGTTAATGCGTAATCCGAGTTCTAACATTAGAACGGTAGGGTGCGACCGGCGGACGATCAAGAGGAGGGGCGCCGTGGAGCGCTACCTGGCCCTGGAACTGGTGAGCACCATCCGGCACGACGGCGACGGAGGGGTCGCCGACGACCTCGGCGACCCGTCCGCCCTGACGGCGTGGGCCCGCGAACACCTTCCCGGGCCCGGCGGCTTCACCGCGGACGACGCCGCCCTCGCCGACGTCCTCGCCCTCCGCCGCGCCGTCCGGGCGCTGTTCGCCCGCGCCGTGGCGCCCGGGCCGTCCAGCTCGGCCGACGCCCGGCGTCTGATGCCCGCGGAGGAGGCCCTCGCGCACCTCAACGCCGCCGCGGCGCGGATCCCCGTCGTCCCCCGGCTCGTGTGGGAGGCGGAGGAGGCTCCCGTGGCCCGTCTCGTGCCCGCGGCGGAGTGCGTTGACTCCGCCGCGCGGATCGTCGCCGAGCTGGCCCGCGCGGCCGTCGACTTCCTGGCCGGACCCGAGCGGGAACGGCTGCGTGCCTGCACCGCGCCCCGGTGCGTCCGGTACTTCGTCAAGTCCCACGGCCGTCAGGAGTGGTGCAAGCCGTCCTGCGGCAACCGGGCCCGTGTCGCGCGCCACTACCGCCGTCACCATCCGGAGTCGGCCGGGTCCTGAGGACCGGCGACGCCTTGGTGGCGCCCCCGGCCGGGGGGCGCGCCGCCGTGCCTCCGCGCGGGGCCCGGGCGCCCGTGCAGCCTCTGCCCCTTCCGTGAAAACTCTCCGTAGCACCCCCGTAACACAGCGGGTGTCGAATGCCGTGCGGACCACACGCTTCCGCCGCCAGGCGGCGGGCAGGGAGGAGCGACAGTGGAGCGCGGGGCGCACAGCCAGGTCATCGAGCAGGTCGGCGAGTTCGCCGGGTACCTCCGGGGGCTCGTCGGCGCGGTGGGCGACACGCCCGGCTGGTACGCGGTCTTCGCCGAACGTGATCCCGACGGCGTGCGGGCCTGGCTCGACGGCACCGACGTCCCGCCGTGGGACGTCGTCCTCGCCCTCCTCCAGGACGTCGCCACCGCCCGTGGCACCCACCCGGCGCAGGAGGCGGCCGAGCGCGCCCGCAGGCTGCATGCCGCCGCCGTCGCCGCCCACGACGCCGTACCGGGCGGCGAGGCGGCGCTGGGTTCACGGCTGGACGTCTTACTCCGGGAACGCCAGTACGCGGTGCTGCACGAGCGTGACGTCGCCGCCGCGCTGCGCGGCGCCCCCACCTCCGCCGAGGCGGAGCGCCTGGGCAACGAGCTTGCCTGGGCCCGCGACGACCGCGAACGGGCCGTCGCGCGCTGCGCGGAGGTGCAGGCGCGGCTCGACGCGGTCCGCTCCCGCCCCGCCGTGCCCGACGGGTGGTTCCGCCCGGAGGCGGACCGGACGCCCCGCGTGCCGACGCCCCGCGCCCCGGCCGCGCCCCCGTCCCCGGCCGACGCCGGCCCGGCCGCCGCACCCGCACCCGGCGACGGCGCCCGCGCGCAGGCCCGGACGGAGCACCGGCCCTCCGGGCGGGGGCGCAAGGAACGGCCCCGCGGAGGAGCACGGTACGGCGGGGCCCGCTTCGCCGGGGCGCCCGAGGCCGAGGTGGTCGTGCCGCCCGTGGTGCCGCCCGTGGGGGCGGCTCCGCAGGACGATGCCGCCCCCGGCCCCCGAGGGGCGCGCTTCGCCGGCGCGGCGGGCCATGACACCCCCCACGCCCGCGAGGCCGCGCACGGGCACACCGACGTCCGGGAGGCGCACGTCCGCAGGGAGGCCGCGCGGGCGACCGCGGCGCGCATGGCGGAGCTGCGCCGCACCGGCCGCACCGGCGAGGCGTACGTGCTGATGAGCGAGGCCGTCGCCGGCCCGCCCGAGGACGCCCCCGAGCTCGCGGCCGCGCTGGAGCGCTCGGGACTGGCCGCCGACGTGGCCACCCTGCTGTGGGAGCTGGCCGCGCAGCCCCCGCACCGCCTGGCGGCCGCCGCGACCGCCCTGGACTCGGCGGGCCGCGGTGACGACTGCCGGACCCTGCTGCACCAGGCGGCCGCCCGGCCCGCCGCCGAGATCGCCGCGACCGCCGGGGCCCTCCTCGACGCCGGCCATCGGGACGCGGCGCTGAGCCTGCTGGTCGCCCTCGTGCGCGCCCGCAGCCCGGAGGCAGCGGCCGGCATCGCCCATGAGCGCGCCGGGCTCGTCGGCCCGCTCCTGGACGCGGCGGGTCTGGTGTCGGTGTCCAAGCGCCGCGACGTGGCCGCCGCACTGCGCCGAGCGGGTCTGCCCGGCCGCGAAATCTGATCGGCTTCGTTGAGTAACGGCGCCGGTATTGCCACAGTGGGCTGTGGGCTCTTACGTTCGTCCCAGCGCCGGATCTACGTGCGTAGACCTGCCCGCCGTTCCGGCGTGACCTCGCGTCAAAGGAGCTGTCATGCCCAATGTCGTACGCGCCGCGCTCGTCCAGGCGACGTGGACCGGTGACACCGAATCGATGATCGCGAAGCACGAGGAGCACGCCCGCGAGGCGGCCGCGCGGGGCGCCCAGGTGATCGGCTTCCAGGAGGTGTTCAACTCCCCGTACTTCTGCCAGGTGCAGGAGGCCGAGAACTACCGGTGGGCCGAGCGGGTGCCGGACGGCCCGACCGTGCAGCGCATGCAGGCGCTCGCCCGGGAGACGGGCATGGTGATGGTGGTGCCGGTGTACGAGATCGAGCAGGACGGCTTCTACTACAACACCGCCGCCGTGATCGACGCCGACGGCAGCTACCTCGGCAAGTACCGCAAGCACCACATCCCGCAGGTCAAGGGTTTCTGGGAGAAGTACTACTTCAAGCCCGGCAACCTGGGCTGGCCGGTCTTCGACACGGCCGTCGGCAAGGTCGGCGTCTACATCTGCTACGACCGCCACTTCCCCGAGGGCTGGCGGGCGCTCGGCCTCGCCGGCGCGCAACTGGTCTACAACCCCTCGGCGACGCACCGCGGGCTCTCCTCGTACCTGTGGCAGCTGGAGCAGCCGGCCGCGGCCGTCGCCAACGAGTACTTCGTCGCCGCCATCAACCGGGTCGGCCAGGAACCGGACTACGGCGACAACGACTTCTACGGCACGTCCTACTTCGTCGACCCGCGCGGCCAGTTCGTGGGCGACGTCGCCTCCGACAAGGAGGAGCAACTGATCGTGCGCGACCTGGACCTCGACCTGATCCCCGCGGTGCGCCAGCAGTGGGCCTTCTACCGGGACCGCCGCCCTGACGCCTACGGCACCCTGACGGAGGCGTGAACACGTCCATGACCATCACCGAGAACCCGCACGCCGCGCTCCACTCCCGCCACCAGGCCGTGATGCCGCAGTGGCTGGCGACGTACTACCGGGAGCCGATCGAGATCACCCACGGCGAGGGCCGCCACGTCTGGGACGCCGAGGGCCGGCAGTACCTGGACTTCTTCGGCGGCATCCTCACCACCATGACCGCGCACGCCCTGCCCGAGGTCACCGCCGCGGTCCGCGAGCAGGCCGGGAGGATCCTGCACTCCTCCACGCTCTACCTGAGCTCCCAGGCGGTCGACCTCGCCGAGCGCATCGCCCGCCTGTCGGGCATCCCGGACGCCCGGGTCTTCTTCACCACCTCCGGCACGGAGGCGAACGACACCGCGCTGCTGCTCGCCACCACGTACCGCAGGTCCAACCAGATCCTGGCGCTGCGCAACAGCTACCACGGCCGCTCCTTCTCGGCGATCGGCATCACCGGCAACACCTCCTGGTCGCCGACGAGCCTGTCGCCGCTGCAGACGCTGTACGTGCACGGCGGCGTCCGGCACCGCGGCCCGTACGCGCACCTGTCCGACGCCGAGTTCACGGCCGCGTGCGTGGCGGACCTGGAGGACATGCTCGGCCAGGCCAACGGCCAGGTCGCCGCCCTGATCGCCGAGCCGATCCAGGGCGTCGGGGGCTTCACCTCGGGCCCGGACGGGCTGCTGGCGGCCTTCAAGGAGGTCCTCGACCGGCACGGCATCCTCTGGATCACCGACGAGGTGCAGACCGGCTGGGGCCGCACCGGTGAGCACTTCTGGGGCTGGCAGGCGCACGAGGGCTCCGGCCCGCCGGACGTCCTGACCTTCGCCAAAGGCGTCGGCAACGGCCTGTCCATGGGAGGCGTCGTCGCCCGCGCCGAGGTGATGAACTGCCTCACCGCCAACTCCATCTCCACGTTCGGCGGCAGCCCCATCACCACGGCCGGCGCGCTGGCCAACCTGCAGTACCTCCTCGACCACGACCTGCAGGGCAACGCCCGGCGCGTGGGCGGCCTGCTCAAGTCGCGGCTGGAGGCCATCTCCGCCGGGCTCCCGGTGGTCCGGGAGGTGCGCGGCCGCGGGCTGATGCTCGGCGTCGAACTGGCCTCGTCGGCCGCGGCGGGCGTGGTCCTCGAAGCGGCCCGCGAGGGGGGTCTGCTGATCGGCAAGGGCGGCCGGGCCGGCGACGCGCTGCGCATCGCGCCGCCGCTCTCGCTGACCGTCGCCGAGGCGGAGGAAGGGGCCTCGATCCTGGAGTCCGCGCTCAAGCAGGCGCAGAGCGAGCTGGGCGACGGCCCGGCCTGACGGTGCGCCACAGGGCCGGGGCCGCGGGCCCCGGCCCGCGCCGCCACCGCGGTCAGATCTCCAGGTCGACGACGAGCGGCCGGTGGTCGGAGACCGGCACGGCCGGCGCCCACGCGGAGCGCACGGCGGCCCGCCCGACCCCCGCCGCCAGCACGTGGTCGAACTGCACCACGGGACGGTGTGAGGGGTAGGTGCGCGTACGGGCCAGCGCCCGCCAGGCCCCGCCCAGCGCCAGCGGCGGCACCGGGCCCACCAGGTTGAGGTCGCCCAGCAGCAGATGGGGCCGGGGCAGGCCGGCGATCCAGCGGCGGACCGCGGTCAACTGGCCCACGTTCCAGCCGGGGACGAACGACAGGTGCACGGCGACCACCGTGAACGGGCCGTGCGTGCCCTCCAGGACGGCGGCCAGCGCGCAGCGCGGCTGGTCGGCCATCATCCGGAGCCCGGCGAGCCCGGGCACCCGCAGGGGCATGCCCACGGGCGAGGGGGACAGCCGCCGGGCCCGCCATTCCCGTACGGGGAGCCGGGTGACCAGGGCGATCCCGTGGGACGGTGGGCCCTCGCCCCGGTCCGCGTCCTTGGGCCCGGACACCCGCATGCCGGGCACGGCCGGATCGGGCACCCACCCGGTGCCGGGCACCGAGCACCCGTGGACCGCCGACGCGTAGCGCCAGTCCCGGGCGCCCGACGCCGCGGCGGCGGCCGCGGCCTGGTCGACCCGGCCGGACCGTTCCTGGAAGCGGTCGAGTTCCTGCAGCGCGAGGACGTCGGCGTCCAGGGACGCGACGGCGCGGGCGAGCGGCTCCCCGGCGGCGGCACCGCCGGGGAAGGGGGCCGGTCTGCCGTCCCTGATCGGCAGGCCGTGCAGCACGTTGAACGTCGCGAGCCTCATGGGCGCCCCACCGGCGGTGCGGCGGCGGGCGGGGGTGACGGGGCGTCGGCCCGGCGTCGCGGACGGCCCGGTCTGCGGAAGTGGGCGCACGGCGGGTACGCCTTGAAGGCGACGTCGAGCTCGGGCCCGCGTCGCCGGTCTCCGGGTTCCGGCAGTGGGGTGAACTGCGCGACCAGGACCACGTGCCCCTTCACCACACCCTTCTGACGTGCCCCCTGGCCGGCCGCCCACGCCAACTGCGCGGCGGCGAAGGAGAACGTGCCGCGGCCGCCGACGAGGAACAGCGTCCGCGCGTGGCCGACCGGCCGCAGCCGGTCGTGGGAATCCGCGTGGCCAAACGGCTGCCACCAGGCGACGGCGTCGAGCGCCGTGCGCGCCTCGTCCGTGCGGACCGTCAGCGGCACCCTGCCCGTCGGCCGGTGGCACAGCCGGGGCCACCGGCTCACCCGCAGGCCCGGCGAGTGGCGGACCAGGACGAGGCCGGCGCGGCCGCCGCGCGGCGAGTGGCGGACCGCGAGGGAGAACAGTCGGGCCGGTGTCGAGAGCCCGGCGTGGTCGCCGAGAGGGAAGCCGTACGCGACGGGGTCGGTGAGCGCCGTGTGGCGCGGGGGATGCCACGGCTGCGCGACGTGGTGCTCCACCGGGCCGGTGTGCGGGCGGAAGTGACGCAGCCTCAGCCGCATGCGGGATCCTCCATCCGCCCATCGTCGCCGTGCCGCCGCGGCCGGGGCAACGCGATTTCGCACCTCGTCACCTACAGACCAACACGCCCGGTTCATGGCATATTGTGAGCGTTCGCCGTACGGGGGTGCGGAGGAGGAGCGAGCGCCCCCGCCGATGGAGAGCAGCGGTATTGCCACCATGGGTGACCGGTCATACGTTTTCCACCATGGCGGGGTCTACGTGCGTAGAGCCTTTCCGACATGGCATCGAGGTTTCCGGGGACCCCGCCCTCAGCCAGTGGAAGGAGTGGGAGCATGAGCCGCATCGTCATCCGGGGCGGACTGGTCGTCACCGCCGCGGAGGAGGTCCACGCCGACGTCCTCGTCGAGGGGGGCAGGGTCGCCGCCCTCGCGTCGCACGACTCCGACGCGGCGCAGGGCTGGACCGCGTCCGCCGACCGCGTCATCGACGCGACCGGGAAGTACGTCATCCCGGGCGGTGTCGACGCCCACACCCACATGGAGCTGCCCTTCGGCGGCACCCACGCCTCGGACACCTTCGAGACCGGCACCCGGGCCGCCGCCTGGGGCGGCACGACGACGATCGTGGACTTCGCCGTCCAGTCGGTGGGCGAGTCGCTGCGCGCCGGACTCGACACCTGGCACGCCAAGGCCGACGCCCAGTGCGCCGTCGACTACGGCTTCCACATGATCCTCTCCGACGTGAACGAGGACACCCTCAAGGAGATGGACATCCTCGTCGAGGAGGGCGTCACCAGCTTCAAGCTGTTCATGGCCTACCCCGGCGTCTTCTACAGCGACGACGGCCGCATCCTGCGCGCCATGCAGCGCGGTGCCGACAACGGCGGCCTGATCATGATGCACGCGGAGAACGGCATCGCCATCGACGTGCTCGTCGAACAGGCGCTGGCCGCGGGCAAGACGGACCCGCGCTACCACGGCGAGGTGCGCCACGCCCTCCTCGAGGCCGAGGCGACCCACCGTGCCATCCGGCTCGCCCAGGTCGCGGGCTCCCCGCTCTACGTCGTCCACGTCTCGGCGCAGCAGGCCGTCGAGCAGATCGCCCTCGCCAGGGACGAGGGGCTGAACGTGTTCGGGGAGACCTGCCCGCAGTACCTGTTCCTGTCCACGGACAACCTGGCCGAGCCGGACTTCGAGGGCGCCAAGTACGTCTGCTCCACGCCGCTGCGCCCGAAGGAGCACCAGGCGGTGCTCTGGCGGGCCCTGCGGACCAACGACCTGCAGGTGGTGTCCACGGACCACTGCCCGTTCTGCTTCGTGGGGCAGAAGGAGTTGGGCCGGGGTGACTTCTCCAAGATCCCCAACGGTCTGCCGGGGGTGGAGAACCGGATGGACCTGCTCCATCAGGCGGTGGTGGACGGGCACATCAGCCGGCGCCGGTGGATCGAGATCGCCTGCGCGACCCCGGCGCGGATGTTCGGGCTGTACCCGCGCAAGGGCACCATCGCGCCGGGCACGGACGCCGACATCGTCATCTACGACCCCGGCGCGGAGCAGGTCATGTCCGCCTCCACCCACCACATGAACGTCGACTACTCGGCCTACGAGGGCCGGCGGATCACCGGCCGGGTCGAGACCGTGCTCTCCCGCGGCGAGCCCGTCATCGACGGCCGGGAGTACGTCGGACGGGCGGGCCACGGCCAGTACACCCCGCGCGGAACCTGCCAGTACCTCATCTGAGAAAGGCGCGTGGACCCATGGACTTCGGACTCGTCCTGCAGACGGACCCGCCAGCGTCGGGGGTCGTGGAGCTGATGCGGCGCGCCGAGCGCAACGGCTTCACCCACGGCTGGACCTTCGACTCCACGGTGCTGTGGCAGGAGCCGTTCGTCATCTACAGCCAGATCCTCGCGCGGACGGAGCGGATGGTCGTCGGCTCCATGGTCACCAATCCGGGCACCCGTACCTGGGAGGTGACCGCGTCCACCTTCGCCACGCTGAACGAGATGTTCGGCAACCGGACGATCTGCGGCATCGGCCGGGGCGACTCGGCGATGCGTGTGGCGGGCCGCAAGCCCAACACCCTCGCCCGCATCGAGGAGGCGATGCACGTCATCCGCGAGCTCGCCGAGGGCCGCGAGGCCGACCTCGGCGGCACTGTCATCCGGATCCCCTGGATCAAGGAGGGGGCGGAACTGCCGGTGTGGATGGCGGCGTACGGGCCGAAGGCGCTGGCGATCGCCGGGGCGAAGGCGGACGGGTTCATCCTGCAGCTCGCCGACGTGTACCTGACCGAGTGGATGGTCAAATCGGTCAGGGACGCCGCGGTCGCCGCCGGCCGCGACCCCGCGCAGGTGAAGGTCTGCGTGGCGGCCCCCGCGTACGTCACCGAGGACGACTCCCCGCAGGCCCTGGCCCACGCCCGCGACCAGTGCCGCTGGTTCGGCGGCATGGTCGGCAACCACGTCGCCGACCTGGTGGCCAGGTACGGCGAGCACTCCGCCTCCGTCCCCGACGAACTCACCGACTACATCAAGGCCCGTCAGGGGTACGACTACTCCCACCACGGCCGTTCCGGGAACCCCGACACCACGTTCGTCCCCGACGAGATCGTCGACCGCTTCTGCCTCTTGGGCACCCCGGAGCGCCACATCGAGAAGCTGCGCGCCCTGAAGGCCCTCGGCGTCGACCAGTTCGCGGTCTACGACATGCACGACGCCAAGGAATCCACCATCGACGCCTACGGATCCACCGTCATCCCCGCACTGAGCGGCTGAGGGGGAGCACCGCACCCATGCCGGCCCCCACGCCGCCCGCCCAGATCACGCACCCCGACGGCCGCGTCGAGCTCCGCCTCGACGCGGCCGTGCCGCACGGTCGGTACGCCAACGAGGACCTGCTGCCGATCCCCATCGCCAAACGGCACTGGACCACCTACAACTTCACCGCGCTGTGGATCGGGATGGCGCACAACATCCCGTCGTGGACGCTCGCCTCCGGCCTGGTCGCCCTCGGCATGGACTGGAAGCAGGCGGTGTTCACCATCGCCCTGGCCAACGTCATCGTGCTCGCGCCGATGCTGCTCACCGGCCACGCGGGCCCCAAGTACGGCATCCCCTTCCCGGTGCTGGCCCGTTCCTCCTTCGGGGTGCGCGGGGCCAACCTCCCGGCGATGCTGCGCGCCGCCGTGGCCTGCGCCTGGTTCGGCATCCAGACCTGGATCGGCGGCCAGGGCATCTTCGTCCTCCTCGGCAAGATCTGGGGCGGCTGGGCGGGCGCCGCGCACGTGGCGGGCTACCCGTGGACGCTGTGGGTCTGCTTCCTCGCCTTCTGGGCGCTGGAACTCGCGATCATCTACCGGGGCATGGAGACGCTCCGCCGCTTCGAGAACTGGGCCGCGCCCTTCGTCCTCGTCGGCGCCGTCGTCCTGCTGGTCTGGATCACCAACAAGGCGGGCGGCCTCGGCCACCTGCTGGACCAGCCCTCCGCCCTCGGCTGGGGCGGGGACTTCTGGAAGGTCTTCTTCCCCGCCCTCATGGGCATGATCGGCTTCTGGTCGACCCTCTCCCTCAACATCCCCGACTTCACCCGCTTCGGGGCCGGGCAGCGTGCCCAGGTCTGGGGCCAGTCGCTCGGGCTGCCGACCACGATGACCCTCTTCGCCGTCCTGTCGGTGCTGGTCACCTCCGGCTCCCAGGCGGTCTACGGCGAGGCCATCTGGGACCCGGTCGAGCTGGCCGGCAAGACCGACAACGTCATCGGCCTGCTGTACGCCCTGGTCACGGTGCTGGTCGCCACCATCAGCGTCAACATCGCGGCCAACGTGGTCTCCCCGGCGTACGACCTGTCCAACCTCGCGCCCCGGCACGTCGACTTCCGCACCGGCGCGCTGATCACCGGCGTCGTCGGGGTGCTGATCTTCCCCTGGAAACTGACCTCCACCCCCGAGCTGTACATCTTCACCTGGCTGGGCGTGGTCGGCGGTGTCCTCGGCACCGTGGCCGGCGTCCTCATCGCCGACTACTGGGTCGTCCGGCGCACCCACTTGGCGCTGCCCGAGCTGTACGAGGCAGGTGGCGGACGCTACTGGTACCTCCGCGGCTGGAACTGGCGGGCGGTGCTCGCCCTCGTCGTGGGCGGCCTGCTGGCGGTCGGCGGCTCGTACTCCACCGTCGACGCCGAGGGCCGCAAGCAGGGCCCGTTCCCCGTCGACGGCCTGATCCCGCTGCTGAAGCCGCTCGCGGACTACGGCTGGGCGGTCGGCCTGGTCAGCTCGTTCGTGCTGTACAGCGCCCTGATGCGGAAGGCGGGACCTGCCGCACGGACGGCGTGAACCCGCCAAAGCCACCACGGGTGCGCGGCGCCGCGGACGATCTGGTCTGATGGAGGAGTGATCGATGACGCACTCTTCAAGGCGGTCGAGGACACGGTGCGCGCGGCCGCCGAGGCGGAGGTCGTGCCGCGCTGGCGCCGGCTGAGCGCAGCCGACATCAGCCACAAGACCGGACCGGGGGACCTGGTCACCGTCGCCGACCGCGAGGCGGAGCTGCGGCTCGCCGAGGAACTGCCGGCGTTGCTGCCCGGTTCGGTCGTGGTGGGGGAGGAGGCCGTGCACGCCGACCCGGGCATCCTGCGCCGCATCGGCGGGGACGAACCGGTGTGGATCGTCGACCCCGTCGACGGCACCGCCAACTTCGTCGCCGGCAGGCCCGAGTTCGCCACGCTCGTCGCGCTCGCCCGCGGCGGCGAGGTCCACGCCTCCTGGACGTACGTGCCGAGGCTGGCCCTCATGGCCACCGCCCGGCGCGGCGGGGGCGCCCTGCTCAACGGCGAGCCGATCCGCACCGCCCGCGACTCCGGTGGGTCCGCGCTCACCGTCGCCACCTCGCAGTTCGCCTTCCTCGACGAACAGGAGCGGCGCCGGTTCGAGGGGCTCGGCACCGACGGCGTCGAGTCCCGCCAGTGCACCTGCGCAGGCCTGGACTACCTGGAGGTCGCCCGGGGCGCCATCGACGCCGTCGCCTTCACCTGGGAGTCGCCCTGGGACCACGCGGCCGGACTGCTGCTGGTCACCGAGGCCGGCGGCGCCAGCATCACCGCGGAGGGCGTGCCCTTCCGCATCGGCGGCGGCAACGTCTTCCCCTTCTCCGTGGCGCGCGACGAGGCGACCGCGCGACGGGTCGTCGACCTCATGGCAGGTGACCGATGAGCAGGGCACACGTCACGGACGTCATCGTCGTCGGAGCCGGGCCCAACGGCCTGACCGCCGCGGTCGAACTCGCCCGCGCCGGGTACTCCGTGGAGCTCTTCGAGGCCGGCGACCACGTCGGCGGCGGCGCGCGCACCGAGGAACTGACCCTGCCGGGCTTCCGTCACGACCCCTGCTCGGCCGTGCACCCGCTCGGCGCCGGCTCGCCCGCGTTCAACGCGATGCCGCTCGCCGACCACGGCCTGCGGTGGCTCCACCCCGAGCTGCCGCTCGCGCACCCCTTCGACGACGGCACCGCCGCGGTGCTGGACCGCACGGTCGGCGCGACCGCCGCCTCGCTCGGACCGCGCGACGCGGGCACCTACCGCAGGCTCCTGGCCCCTTACATCGGCCGCTGGAAGACCCTCGCCCACGACTTCCTGCGCCCCCAGTGGCGGGGACTGCCCCGCGACCCGCTGCGCTTCGCGAGCTTCGGACTGACCGGGCTCCCGCCGGTGGCCGTGCTCGCCCGGCTGTTCCGCGACGAGAAGGCCCGCGGGCTGCTGGCCGGTCTCGCCGCCCACGCGATCGCCCCGCTGACCAGCCCGCTCACCGGTGCGACGGCGCTGATGTTCGCCGTCTCCGGCCACGAGGTCGGCTGGCCGGTCCCGCGTGGCGGCTCGCAGTCGCTCGCCGACGCCCTCGCGTCCTACCTGCGGCTGCTCGGCGGCACCGTCCACACCGGCGTCATGGTCCGCAAGCTTGACGAGCTGCCGCCGGCGCGCGCGTACGTCTTCGACACCTCGCCGACCGCGCTGGCGCGCATCGCCGGGCTCGGCGACGTGTACCGGAACTACCGCTACGGACCCGCGGTCTGGAAGATCGACTACGCCCTGGACGGTCCCGTGCCCTGGACCGCCGCCGAGGCCCGCCGGGCCGGCACCGTGCACATCGGGCCGACCTTCGGCGAGATCGGCGACGCGCTGAACCGGGCGGTACGCGGCCGCCCGCCGCAGACCCCGTTCCTCATCACCGCCCAGCCCACCGTCGTCGACCCCGGGCGGGCCCCCGAGGGCAAGCACGTCTTCTGGGCGTACGGGCACGTGCCCAACGGCTGGCGCGGCGACGCCACCGAGTCCGTCGAGCGGCAGATCGAGCGCTTCGCCCCCGGCTTCCGGGACCTCGTCCTCGCCCGGGCGGTCAGCGGACCGGCCGAACTCGCCGCCCGCAACGCCAACTACGTCGGCGGCGACATCGGCAGCGGGGCCTTCGCCGGCCTGCAGATGGCCTTCCGCCCCAAACTGCAGTGGAACCCGTACACCACCTCGCGCCCCGGGGTCTTCCTCTGCTCCTCCGCCAGCCCGCCCGGCCCGGGCGTCCACGGCATGCCCGGCCACCACGCGGCCCGCGCCGTGCGCCGTCACCTGGAGGGGGCCGCCCGCCGGTAGCGCCCGCCCCGTCGGCCGCGGCCGGCGGGGCAGCGACTAGCATCGACGGCATGGAGCAGCGCGTATTGGGCAGGACGGGCCGCAAGGTGTCCGTCGTGGGTCTCGGCACCTGGCAGCTGGGCGCCGACTGGGGCGAGGTCCGCGAGGAGGACGCACTCGCGGTCCTGGACGCGGCCGTGGCGGAGGGCGTGACCCTCTTCGACACGGCGGACGTCTACGGCGACGGACGCAGCGAGCAGCTGATCGGCCGCTACCTCCGGGAGCGCCCGGACGCCGGGATCTTCGTCGCCACGAAGATGGGCCGCCGGGTCGCCCAGGTCCCCGAGAACTACGTCCTGGACAACTTCCGCGCCTGGAACGACCGGTCCCGGGCCAACCTCGGCGTCGACACCCTCGACCTGGTGCAGCTGCACTGCCCGCCGACCGCCGTCTACTCCTCGGACGCGGTCTTCGACGCCCTCGACACCCTCGTCGAGGAGGAGCGCATCGCGGCCTACGCCGTCAGCGTCGAGACCTGCGAGGAGGCGCTGACCGCGATCGCCCGGCCGGGCGTCGCGAGCGTGCAGATCATCCTCAACGCCTTCCGCCTCAAGCCGCTGGAGCAGGTGCTGCCGGCCGCCGCCGAGGCGGGGGTGGGCATCATCGCCCGCGTGCCCCTCGCCTCCGGCCTGCTGTCCGGCCGCTACACCAAGGACACGGTCTTCCCCGCCGACGACCACCGCACCTACAACCGGCACGGCGAGTCCTTCGACCAGGGCGAGACCTTCTCCGGCGTCGACTACGCGACCGGCCTGGAGGCCGCCGCCGAGTTCACCGCCCTCTCCCCGCAGGGCGCGACCCCGGCCCAGACGGCGCTCCGCTGGATCATCCAGCAGCCCGGCGTCACCACCGTGATCCCCGGCGCCCGCTCCGTCGAGCAGGCCCGCGCCAACGCCGAGGCCGCCGCCGTGGCGCCGCTGCCGCAGAGCACGCTGGACGCCGTGCGGGACCTGTACGACCGGCGCATCCGAGCCCAGGTCCACCACCGCTGGTGACCGCCGCGGCGAACCTGCCCTGAGCCGTGCCCCCGGACGATCCGTCCGGGGGCACCGGCGTCAGCCCGCGGCGGCCTCCCGGGCGATCCCGTCCAGGAGCGCGGGCAGCGAACTCCCGATCGGCTCGCGCACCAGCTCGTCCGCGATCTCGTCGTACGGCGTCGGCTCGGCGTTGACGATCACCAGCCGCGCCCCGTGCTCCGCCGCGATCCCGGCGAGCGACGCGGCCGGCTGCACCTGCAGGCTGGTGCCGACCGCGATGAAGACCGTGCAGCCCTTGGCGATGGCCATCGCGTTGCCCAGCACCACCGGATCCAGCCGCTGCCCGAACATGACGGTCGCCGACTTCAGGATCCCGCCGCACTTCCCGCACGCCGGGTCCGGCTCGCCCGCCCGGACCCGCGCCAGCGCGTCGTCCATCGGCGCCCGGTCGTGGCACCGCGTGCAGACGACGGCGCGGGCGGTGCCGTGCAGCTCCAGCACCTTGCGCTCGGGCAGCCCCGCCATCTGGTGCAGCCCGTCCACGTTCTGCGTGATCACGCGCACCGCCACGCCCGAGCGCTCCAGCCGGACGATCGCGTCGTGCGCCGCGTTGGGCCGCGCCTCCAGCGTCGGGCTCTCCATGCGCATCCGCCACGACCTGCGGCGCACGTCGGGATCGGCCATGTAGTGCTCGTACGTCACGAGCTTCTCGGCCTCCGGATCGCGCCGCCACAGCCCGTTCGGACCGCGGTAGTCCGGGATGCCGGAGTCGGTGGAGATACCTGCGCCACTGAGGACGGCTACGAGAGGCCTGGCCATGCGCCGAGGGTAGGACGGCTGCCGGCCCGGCGCGAACGTATATCGGGGGATGCCCCTCGCCCAGCGGCCACACCCTCGTTCACCTGGGATTTTGTCTCGACTAACAGCAGTTGTGAACAGTCTCGTACCACTGGACCAAGCAGGGAAAGGTGACCATGAAGCAGTCAGCAGAGGTCTCGCGAGCTCCCCGATCCTTGAGCATCCGCCGGGGGGACTCCCTGGAGTTCGTCGCGTCGCATCCGAGTGAGCCGGGCAAGGGCGTCAGGGTGGCGCATTTCCTCGGCCCGGACAGTGGCGCCGCCCATTTGTCGATCGCGATCGTCGAACTCGAGCCCGGTGGCCACGTCATCGGTCACCGGCACCCGTTCGAGGAGTCGTTCTTCGTCCTGGAGGGCAACCCGCTGCTCGCGGTGGCCGACCACCGGTACGCCCTGCGTCCCCATGACTTCGGCCTCGTGCCCTACGCCGTCGGTCACGCGTGGAGCAACCCCACGGATCAGCGCGTGCGCATGTTGCGCGTGCACGCTCCCCAGCCGCGCCCCATCGACGGCAGGGGGACGTGGGGGGTGTTCGAAGCTCCTGAGACCCAGGTGCCGACTCAGGGCGTGGCCGTCGACGAACTCGACCCGGCCAAGCCGTACGTCGGTCACTTCGATCAGACGGACATGGCGCCGCCCGGGTCGATCTCCATGCCCGGATACCACGGGGCGAACGTGCAGAACGTCCAGATCCGCATGATGGTGGACGATCTCCTCGGGGCGCGCCACCACGCGATGTTCATCGTGCAGTTCACCCCGGGCGTGGTGGACAACGTCCCGCTCAAGACCGCAAAGGAGCACTTCCATCCGTTCGAGGAGATCTACTACCTGATCTCCGGCCGGACGCGGTCCTTCTGCGACGGTGCGCAGGACCTGGCCGGGGCCGGCGATCTCGTCTTCGCGCCGGTCGGCGCGTCGCACGGATTCGCGGCCCTCGGCACGGAGCCGCTGTGCTGGATCGAGGTCCAGTCGCCGATGCCGCCGGCGAGCGGCGGATTCACCTTCCACAACGACTGGGCGCAGCACACCAACATCGGTTGATCCGCTCGTCCGGCACCGGGGCCCGCGCGTTTCCGCGCGGGGTCAGCCCAGTGCCGCGCGTACGTCCGCGACGAGGGTGGCGGCGTCCTCCACCGCCGTCACCGGGTCGCCGAGGCCGGACAGCACCGCTTCGGCGCGGGACCGGAAGCCGGGCGGGGTGTCGGGGAGGGCGCCCGCGGCGGCGAGGGCGCCCTTCTCGTTGAGGCACCACACGCGGTGGTGGGCGTGGAGCGACTGCGTCAGCACCCCGACCGCCCGCGCAAGGCACAGGGCGGCGTGCAGGACGTCCCCGGCGCCCGCGGACTTGCGGGCGTTGACGGCCAGGAAGTCCGCCTCCCAGGAGGCCCCGACGAGGGCCTCGCGCAGCGGCTCCGGGTAGACCAGCGTCCGCTCGCGCAGTGCGGTCAGCTCACCCGCCGGGTCGGCCAGGACGCGGCCGAGGGCGACCTCACCGGCGTACACGGGGGACCAGAAGCCCAGCGGATGGCCGGCCTGGACACCCACCTCGTAGCGGCCGGCGCGGCAGTCGTCCCACACCCGCCCCACCCGGTCCAGGTCCCGCAGGATCCAGTCGACCTGGACGCCGTCCACGCGCAGCCACGCCCCGCCGTTCACCCAGGGACCCCAGCCGCCGGGGCCGGCGATCTCCACCGGTGCGCCCGTCGCCTCGGCGGCGAGCGCGGCGAGCGCCTCCAGGTCCGGTTCGCCGCGGTAGTACACGCCGAGGTCCCAGTCGGAGTCGGGGCGGTGCGTTCCGCGCGCCCGGCTGCCGCCCAGCATCACCGCGACCACACCGGGGACCCGGGCGAGCGACCGTGCCATGGAGGAGACAGGGGGTACGTGTTCGGGCTCGTGGGGCACCGTGCGAGTGTAGGTGCACCCCGGGCGCGAGGAGTACGGAATTGTTCACGACCCGTCCCACCCTCCAAGGCACCTTCGGCATGGCCTCCTCCACGCACTGGCTCGCCTCGCAGTCGGCGATGGCCGTGCTGGAGAGCGGTGGCAACGCCTATGACGCGGCGGTGGCCGCCGGGTTCGTCCTGCACGTGGTGGAGCCGCACCTCAACGGACCCGCGGGCGAGGTGCCGATCATCGTCGCGCCCGCGGGCGGTCCCGTGCGCGTGCTCTGCGGCCAGGGCCCCGCTCCGGCCGGGGCGGGCATCGACCACTACCGCGCGCTGGGCCTGGACTTCGTCCCCGGTACCGGTCCGCTCGCGGCCGCCGTGCCCGGTGCCTTCGACGCCTGGATGGTGCTGCTGCGCGACCACGGCACCAAGCCGCTCGCGGACGTGCTCTCCTACGCCATCGGCTACGCCGAGCACGGCCACCCCGCGGTGGACGCGGTCGGCGCCACGGTCGGCTCCGTCCAGGCGCTGTTCGAGACGGAGTGGACGACCTCGGCCGAGCTGTACCTGGCCGGCGGCCGCCCGCCCCGGCCGGGGGATCTGCTGCGCAACCCCGATCTCGCCGCCACCTGGCGGCGGTTGCTGCGGGAGGCGGAGGCCGCCGGCAGCGACCGGGAGGCGCAGATCGAGGCGGCCCGGCGGGTGTGGCGCGAGGGCTTCATCGGCGAGGCGCTGGCCGCCTTCGCCGCCCGTCCCGCGATGGACACCACGGGCGAGCGCCACGCCTCCACCCTGACCGGGGACGACCTCGTCGCGTACGAGGCACGCCACGAGGACCCGGTGACCTTCGACTGGAACGGCTGGACGGTCTGCAAGGCCGGACCGTGGAGCCAGGGCCCGGCCTTCCTGCAGCAACTGGCCCTGCTGCCGCCGGATCCCGCGGACCTGGAGTACGGCTCCGCCGACTACGTGCACACCCTGGTCGAGGGCACCAAGCTCGCGATGGCCGACCGTGAGGCCTGGTACGGCGACGCCCAGGACGCCGTCCCCCTCGCCGAACTGCTGTCACCCGACTACAACGACGCACGGCGCGCCCTGGTCGACCAGGCGAAGGCCTCCCACGAGCTGCGCCCCGGCAGCCCGGGCGGCCGCACGCCGCGGCTGCCGCACTTTCCGCTCCACGACGCTGCCGCGACAGCGGGATTCGACGCCATGGGCGTCGGCGAGCCGACGGTCGCCCACAACGGCGCGACCCGCGGCGACACGTGCCACCTCGACGTCGTCGACCGCTGGGGCAACATGGTCGCCGCCACCCCCAGCGGCGGCTGGCTCCAGTCCAACCCGGTGGTCCCGGGGCTCGGCTTCCCGCTCGGCACCCGCCTGCAGATGACCTGGCTGGAGCCCGGGCTGCCGAACTCCCTCACCCCGGGACGCCGTCCGCGCACCACGCTCACCCCGTCGCTCGCGCTGCGCGACGGCGTGCCGGTGATGGCCTTCGGCACCCCCGGAGGCGACCAGCAGGACCAGTGGTCGCTGCACTTCTTCCTGGGCGTCGCCCTGCGCGCCCCCGTCCGGGGCGGCCTCGACCTCCAGGGCGCCATCGACGCGCCCAACTGGCACAACGACAGCTTCCCGAGCTCCTTCCACCCCCGGGAGATGCGGCCCGGCAGCCTCACCGTGGAGAGCCGCTTCGAGGAGTCCGTCATCGCCGGGCTCCGCGGCCGCGGCCACGACGTCACCGTCGGTGCCGCCTGGTCCGAGGGCCGTCTGTGCGCGGTGGCCCGCGACCCGGAGACCGGCGTGCTGTCCTCCGCGGCCAACCCCCGCGGCATGCAGGGTTACGCGGTGGGGCGCTGACCCGTCGCCCGGGCAGGCGCCGTCCGCCGGCGCGGCAGGGCAGCGCGGCAGGGCGACGGGGACCTGGGGGTGGAGGCCGGTGGGGGACTGCTCCTCGGCCTCCTGGGGCGTTGCCGTGCGGCGGGCGGACAGCCCGTGGCCCGCGACCCGGCGACCGGTGCGGCCGACCCCCGCGGTATGCGGGGTTACGCGGTGGGCCGCTGACCGACCACCGGGGGGCGGCCGTTGACCAGTTCGACGGGGCAGGCGCCGTCCGCCTGTGCGGCCAGGGCGGCGCGGACCCGGCGGTAGAGGCCGGGGGAGAGGTACTCCTCGGCCTCCTCGGGCGTCGCCATCCGCCAGGCGGACAGCTCCTCCTCCTGCAGCACGATCGCGCCGAGCGCGGCCTCGTCGAGCACCCCGCCGTCGTACAGGTAGGAGGTCAGCGGCGGGCGGCCCGGCCACTGCACCCAGTCGACGGCGAGCAGGGCGCCCGGCTCGACGTCCAGACCGACCTCCTCCAGGGTCTCCCGGCGCGCCGCCTCGCGGGGGGTCTCCCCGTCGGCCGACTCGATGGTGCCGCCGGGCAGCACCCACTTGCCGTCCTGGCGGTAGGTGGTCTCGGCGATCAGGATCCGGCCGTCGGCGTCGCGGAAGAGCGTGCTGGCCCCGGCGAGGATCTTCGGCAGGCTGTCGATGTAGGCATCGAAATCGGTGGTCGTCACGCGCCCCAACCTACGGGTTCGCGACCCTCGACGGCGGCGGCCACCTGCGCCGGGTCCAGGCTTCCGGGGGCGCGGAGGTCGCGTGCCGCACGGTTCGCGAGCCGGCGCAGCGTCTCGTTGACCGGGACGGGTATCCCGTGGAGCCGTCCCAGCAGCACGATCTCGCCGTTGAGCCAGTCCGCCTCGACGCTCCCGGTGCCCCGGGTCAGGCTCTGCCAGGACGAGCCGCCGCCCCGGGCGAAGCCGTCGACCGGCCGCAGGCTCACCCGGTCGCCGCGGACCGCCGCCTGCTCCTCCTCGCCCGCGTACGGGATGCCGGCGGCGTCGAGCACGGCGGCGCCCTCGGCCCGCGCCCGCTTGACGAGGCCGGCGGCCGTGTCGTCCCAGCCGCCGCAGAGCGCCTCGACGGCGTTGCCGAGGTTCGACAGGAGCTTGGCGTACTTCCAGCGCATCACGTCGGCCACGACCGGGGCGGCGAAGGAGGACTTCTCCAGGTCCGCGGAGACGGCCCGCGCGAGCTCGTCCGTTCCGTGCGGGTAGCTGCCCAGGTGGAGGATGCCGGTCAGCGGACCGCAGGGGGCGACCACCTCTCCGGGCTCCAGGTGCGTCGACGGCAGCCACACGCACATGCCGTACACGTCGCGGAAGCGGCGCAGTGCCATGCGTTCGTTGGCGACGCCGTTCTGGGCGCAGACCAGCGGCAGGTGGTCCGCGACCGGGGCCCAGGCGGCGAGCGCGGCTTCCGTGTCCTGCGTCTTCACGGCCAGCACCAGCACGTCGTCCTCGCGCAGCGTCAGCCCCTCCGGGCCGCCGGCCACCGGGACGGGCAGCGACAGCGTCCCGTCCGGAGTCCGCAGCGTCAGCCCGCGCTCGCGCAGCGCCTCCAGGTGCGCTCCCCGCGCGACGAGGACGACCTCGTGACCGCTCTCGTACAGCCGGCCGCCGATCGTCGCGCCGACCGCGCCCGCTCCCACAACGATGTATCGCACACGCGGACCCTACGGCACGAGCAGCGCCGTGCGACGGGCGAGTTCGCTGATCGCCACGCCGTCGAAGCCGAACACCGCGCTGCGCACCCGGTCCTCCAGCGGCTCGGTCCACTGCGGCGGGATCGCTGCCGCGCCGCAGAACACCCCGGCCACCGAACCCGCCGTCGCGCCGCTGGAGTCGGTGTCCAGGCCGCCGCGCACGGTCAGCGCGATCGTGGCGGTGAAGTCGCCCGCGCCGTAGAGCAGCCCGGCGGTGACCAGCGCGGCGTTGGGGACGGTGTGGATCCAGTGCAGCCCGCGGGTCTCCTCGTCCAGCTCCGCCATCGTCCCGGCCCAGTCCAGCCCCGCCGCGTGCAGCGCCATGGTCCGGCGCACCGTGCGGGCCAGCCGGCAGCCCGGCGGGACGTGCTGCAGCGCCGACTCCAGCGCGGCCCGGGCGTCGGGCGCGGTGAACGCAGCCGCGATCAGCGCCGCGGCCCACATCGCGCCGTACACCCCGTTGCCCGTGTGGGACAGCACCGCGTCCCGGCGGGCGAGCGACGCGGCCCGCCGGGGGTCGCCGGGGGAGGTCCAGCCGTGGATGTCGGCGCGGATCAGCGCCCCGATCCACTCCTGGTACGGGTTGTCGGCCGTAGCCGTCAGCGGCGGCTTCATCCCGCCCGCGAGGTTGCGGTACGCCGCGCGCTCGGCGGTGAAGGTCTGCAGGTAGGGAAGGCGCAGCAGCCACAGCTCGCCGACCTGCTCGGTGGTGAAGTCCGGACCGTAGGTCTCCAGCAGGTCGAGCCCGAGGATCGCGTAGTCGACGTCGTCGTCCCGCGCGCTGCCGTGGATGTTGCCGCGGGTGCACTGCGGCCACTCCGGGCGCAGCTCGAACTCCGCCGGATCCGCAGGCGGGTCCAGCGCGGGGATGTAGTCGGTCAGCGGCAGCGCCCCGGCCCGGCGCAGGTAGCGGTCGATGCGCTCCCGGGTCCAGTGGTCGCCGCGCTCGACGGGCTTGCCGAGCATGTTTCCGGCGATCCGGCCGAGCCAGCCGCCCAGGATGCGGTCTTGGAGAGAGAGGGCCATGCCCCCGGTGTACCGCCCGGACGCCCCGGGATAAGGTCCAAGCGGCGCGACCTGCCGTAAGGGAGATCAATGTGACGGACGCACGGCCCGCGCGGGTGCTCATCGCCGCGGACAAGTTCAAGGGCTCGCTCACCGCCGTCGAGGTGGCGGAGCGGCTCGGGGCGGGGCTGCGGAGCGCCGCCCCCGATCTCGTCGTCGAGTCCGTGCCGGTGGCCGACGGCGGGGACGGAACGGTGGACGCCGCCGTCGCCGCGGGATTCGAGCGGCGCCTGGTGGAGGTCACCGGGCCGCTGGGGGAGCCGGTCACGGCCGCGTACGCGCTGCGCGACGGCACCGCCGTGGTGGAGATGGCCGAGGCCTCGGGACTGCGGCACCTGCCGACCGGCGTCTTCGCGCCGCTGACGGCGACCACCCGCGGCACCGGTGAGCTGCTGCTGGCCGTACTCGACGCGGGAGCGCGGTCCATCGTGCTCGGCGTCGGCGGCAGCGCGACCAACGACGGGGGCGCGGGCATGCTCGTCGCGCTCGGCGCCCGCCTGCTGGACGGCCGGGGCGAGCCGGTGGGCCCGGGCGGCGCGGCGCTCGCCGGACTGGCCTCGGCGGACCTGTCCGGCCTCGACCCGAGGCTCGCCACGACCGAGGTCGTCCTCGCCAGCGACGTCGACAACCCGCTGCTCGGCCCGAAGGGCGCCGCCGTCGTCTACGGCCCCCAGAAGGGTGCCACGCAGGAGGACGTCGCCACGCTGGACGCGGCGCTCGCCCATTACGCGCAGGTGCTGGAGGCCGGTGCGGCCGCCGAGGCCCCGGGAGCGGGGGCGGCCGGCGGGGTCGGGTTCGGGGCGCTGGTGGGCCTTCGCGCCTCCTTCCGGCCCGGCGTCCAGGTGCTCCTGGACATGCTCGGCTTCGCGGCGGCCCTGGAGCGGGCCGACCTGGTGATCACGGGCGAGGGCTCGCTGGACGAACAGACCCTGCACGGCAAGGCCCCGGCCGGTGTCGCGGCCGCCGCCCGTGCCCGGGACGTGGACGTGGTCGCCGTCTGCGGCCGCCTCGCGCTGTCCGGCGCCGCCCTGGGCGCGGCCGGCATCCGGCGGGCGTACGCCCTGACCGACCTCGAGCCGGACCCGGCGCGCTGCATGGCCGAGGCCGGGCCGCTGCTGGAGCGCCTCGCCGAGGACATCGCGCGCGACCTGCCGGCCTGACCCGGGAACGCCAGGGACCCCGAGCCTTCCCGGCTCGGGGCCCCTGGCACGTACGTCGTACGCCGTACGGCTACGGAAGCTGTGCCGTACGCGCCTCGCGGCGGTTGTTGCGGATCGTGTTGACCCGGCGGGTCGTCGCGAAGAGCGGGATCACCGCCGCGGCGCAGATCTGCAGGGCCGCGCCCGTCTGCAGGAGCACGTCGCCGCCGGGGACGGCGAACGCCCAGCAGACCAGGCAGCCCATGCTCAGCACGATCCAGGCCAGCGTGATCGTGGCGAGCCGGCCGCGGGGCTTGGGGTACTCGACCCGGCTGACCATCAGCCACGCCACACCGACGATGGCCAGCACCGTCGGGATGAAGGGCAGCTCCAGCAGCACGACCGAGATGACCGTCATCGCCCCGAAGGGGCTCGGCATGCCCTGGAAGATCCCCTCCCGCACCGTCGTGCAGGAGAAGCGGGCCAGGCGCAGGACGACCGCGAGCAGCACCACGACCGCCGCCACCGCCGACAGCTTGCCGTAGGCGTCGTCCGAGATCAGACCCCAGACGACCACGAAGTAGGCGGGGGCCAGGCCGAAGCTGATCAGGTCGGACAGGTTGTCCAGCTCCGCGCCCATCGCCGAGCTGCGCAGCTTGCGTGCCACGAGGCCGTCGAAGAGGTCGAAGACCGAGGCCATGAGCATCAGCAGCACGGCGGTGGCGGCGCTGTGCCGCGTCATGCCGCCGTCGGTGTTGCCCATCAGGTGCGGGACGAGCACCCCGGTGGTGGTGAAGTACACCGCCATGAATCCGCAGATCGCGTTGCCGAGGGTGAGGCCGTCCGCTATCGACAGCCGCGTAGACAGCGGCATGTCATCGTCGTCGTCCTCGTCCACCGAGGCGACCCACGGTGCCTGGGTGTCGGGATCAATCACGGTCAAGGCGCGTCACCCCAGCCACGGTGGTCTGGCCGACCTCGACGGCGGGCTCGACGCCCTCCGGCAGGTAGATGTCCACACGGGAGCCGAAGCGGATCAGGCCGATGCGCTCGCCCTGCTCCACCTTGGTGCCCTGCGGCACGTAAGGGACGATGCGGCGCGCCACGGCTCCGGCGATCTGCACCATCTCGATGTCGCCGAGCTCGGTGTCGAAGTGCCAGACGACGCGCTCGTTGTTCTCGCTCTCCTTGTTGAACGCCGGAACGAAACCGCCGGGGATGTGCTCGACGGACGTGACGGTGCCGGCGAGCGGCGCGCGGTTCACGTGGACGTTCAGCGGGCTCATGAAGATCGCGACGCGGGTGCGCCCGTCCTTCCACGGCATGATGCTCTGCACCACACCGTCGGCCGGCGAGATGACGCGGCCCTGGGTGATCTCACGCTCGGGGTCGCGGAAGAACCACAGCATGCCCGCCGCGAGGGCGGTGGTGGGGACGGCCACGGCCGCCCAGCGCCCGGAGCGGCGGGCGCGGACGAGGCTGATCGCGGCGGTGGCCACGGTCGGGAGGAGCCACGGCGACGCTCCGCGCGCGAGGCGTACGCCGGCCCGGCTGTCGCGTTGTGCAGAGGAATGGCTGTGGGGCATGGAAGACCTTCGTAGCGGAGGGTGCCGCAATGATGGTGCAGGGGACGGCGGCTTTCCGTGAATGGTATCGGGAGTGACCGGCAACTGGGCAAGCCAGCAGTCGAGTCAGTGGCCGGTATTTGATGACTGGGTGTGACCTTTGGCTCGCACAAAGTGCCACAACCTGGACATTCACCCCTGGATTCGGTACTCCTCGAGCAGTCGGCGCCCGATGATCATTTTCTGGATCTCGGCGGTGCCCTCACCGATGAGCAGCATCGGGGCCTCGCGGTAGAGGCGCTCGATCTCGTACTCCTTGGAGAAGCCGTAGCCGCCGTGGATGCGGAAGGCGTCCTCCACGACCTCCTTGCAGTACTCCGCGGCCAGGTACTTCGCCATGCCGGCCTCGAGGTCGTTGCGCTGGCCGGAGTCCTTCTTGCGGGCCGCGTTCACCATCAGCGCGTGGGCCGCCTCGACCTTGGTGGCCATCTCGGAGAGCTTGAACTGGATCGCCTGGTGCTGCGCGATCGGCTTGCCGAAGGTCTGCCGCTGCTGGGCGTACGCGATCCCCAGTTCGAAGGCGCGCTGTGCGACACCGCAGCCGCGGGCGGCCACGTTGACCCGGCCGACCTCGACCCCGTCCATCATTTGGTAAAAACCGCGGCCGCTCTGACCGCCCAGGACGCGATTTGACGGAATCTTCACATCCTCGAGGATGAGTTCGGTCGTGTCGACGCCCTTGTACCCCATCTTCTCGATCTTGCCGGGCACGGTGAGACCCTTCACCGTCGGGTTCGGCCCGAAGCCCGGCTCCTTCTCGATGAGGAAGGTCGTCATCGACTTGTGCGGGGCCGCGCCCTCCGGCTGGCCCTCGTCGGTCCGGCACAGCACCGCGACGAGGTTGGAGGTGCCGCCGTTGGTCAGCCACATCTTCTGGCCGTTGATGACGTAGTCGTCACCGTCCCGGACCGCCTTGGTGCGGATCGCCGAGACGTCGGAGCCGAGGCCCGGCTCGGACATCGAGAAGGCGCCGCGCACGTCGCCGGCGGCCATGCGGGGCAGGAAGTGGTCCTTCTGCTCCTGGGTGCCGTGCTGCTTGAGCATGTAGGCGACGATGAAGTGCGTGTTGATGATGCCCGACACGCTCATCCAGCCGCGGGCGATCTCCTCGACCGTCAGGGCGTAGGTGAGCAGGGACTCGCCCAGGCCGCCGTACTCCTCGGGGATCATCAGACCGAAGATGCCGAGTTCCTTGAGACCCTCAACGATGTCGGTGGGGTACTCGTCCTTGTGCTCCAGCTCGTTGGCGACCGGGATGATCTCCTTGTCGACGAAGCTGCGGACGGTGGAGAGGATCTCCTGCTGGACGTCGGTCAGCCCGTCGGTCTGCGCGAGGCGGCTCATGTCTGCTGTCTCCTAGGCGTTCAGCTCGGGGCGGCCGGGCTGCTCGCCGCCGCGCTCCTTGATGTACGTGGCGGTGGGGACCATCACCTTGCGGCGGAAGACGCACACCAGGGTGCCGTCCTGCTTGTAGCCCTTGGTCTCCACGTGGACGATCCCGCGGTCGTCCTTCGACTTCGACGGCCACTTGTCCAGCACGGTCGTCTCGCCGTAGATGGTGTCGCCGTGGAAGGTCGGCGCCACGTGCTTGAGCGACTCGACCTCCAGGTTCGCGATCGCCTTGCCGGAGACGTCCGGCACCGACATGCCGAGCAGCAGGGAGTAGACGTAGTTCCCCACGACCACGTTCTTCCCGAAGTCGGTGGTCCTCTCGGCGTAGTTCGCGTCCATGTGGAGCGGGTGGTGGTTCATGGTCAGGAGGCAGAAGAGGTGGTCGTCGTACTCGGTGACCGTCTTCCCGGGCCAGTGCTTGTAGACGGCACCGACCTCGAACTCTTCATACGTACGGCCGAACTGCATCTCTCCTACGCCTCCGGGGTGTCGAACGTGTTCGTACGGGTGTTCGCTGCGGGGGTCACGCGGCGACCTCCAGCGGCTCCAGCTTGTTGGCCCTGCGGATCTCGTCCACGATCCTGCCGATGATCTCGGTGATCCCGAAGTCCTTCGGCGTGAACACGGCCGCGACGCCGGACTCGACCAGCTTGGCAGCGTCCGCCGGCGGGATGATGCCGCCGGCGATGACCGGCACGTCGTCCACCCCGGCCCTGCGGAGCCGGTCCAGCACGTCCGGGACCAGTTCGGCGTGCGAGCCGGAGAGGATCGACAGGCCCACGCAGTGGACGTCCTCGGCGACCGCCGCCGACACGATCTGCTCGGGCGTCAGCCGGATGCCCTGGTAGACCACCTCGAAGCCGGCGTCGCGCGCCCGTACGGCTATCTGCTCGGCGCCGTTGGAGTGACCGTCCAGGCCCGGCTTGCCCACCAGCAGCCGCAGCTTGCCGGTGCCCAGCTCCTCGGCGGTCAGCGCCACCTTGCGGCGCACCGCGGCCAGCGGCGTGCCCGGCTCGGCGGTGACCGCGACGGGGGCGCTGCTCACGCCCGTCGGCGCGCGGAACTCGCCGAAGACGTCGCGCAGCGCCCAGGACCACTCGCCGGTGGTGACACCCGCCCGGGCGCACTCCAGGGTGGCCTCCATCAGGTTGCCGGTCCCGGCGGCCGCGGCCTTGAGGGCCTCCAGCGACCGCTGCGCCCGTACTTCGTCCCGGTTGTCGCGCCAGTCGTGGAGGGCGGCGACGACCCGTGCCTCGTTCTCCGGGTCGACGGTCATGATGGCGCCGTCCAGGTCGGAGGTGAGGGGGCTGGGCTCGGTGCCCTCGTAGCAGTTGACACCGATGATCTTCTCCTGGCCGGACTCGATCCGCGCCCGGCGCTCGGCGTGCGAGGAGACCAGCTGAGACTTCAGGTAGCCGGACTCCACGGCGGCCATGGCGCCGCCCATCTCCTGGATGTGCTCGATCTCGGCCAGGGACTGCCCGACGAGCTCGGTGACCTTCGCCTCCACGACGTGGCTGCCCTCGAAGATGTCGCCGTACTCCAGCAGGTCGCTCTCGTGGGCCAGCACCTGCTGGATGCGCAGGGACCACTGCTGGTCCCAGGGGCGCGGCAGGCCGAGCGCCTCGTTCCAGGCCGGCAGCTGCACGGCGCGGGCCCGGGCGTCCTTGGAGAGCGTCACCGCCAGCATCTCCAGCACGATGCGCTGGACGTTGTTCTCCGGCTGGGCCTCCGTCAGGCCGAGCGAGTTGACCTGGACCCCGTACCGGAAGCGGCGCTGCTTGGGGTCCTCGATGCCGTAGCGCTCGCGGGTGATCCTGTCCCAGATGCGGGTGAAGGCCCGCATCTTGCACATCTCCTCGACGAAGCGCACGCCCGCGTTCACGAAGAAGGAGATGCGCGCGACGACGTCGCCCATCCGCTCCTGCGGCACCTGGCCGGAGTCGCGGACCGCGTCGAGGACGGCGATCGCGGTGGACATGGAGTACGCGATCTCCTGCACCGGCGTGGCCCCGGCCTCCTGCAGGTGGTAACTGCAGATGTTGATGGGGTTCCACTTGGGGATGTGGTTGACCGTGTACGCGATCATGTCCGTCGTCAGCCGGAGCGACGGGCCGGGCGGGAAGACGTACGTCCCGCGCGACAGGTACTCCTTGACGATGTCGTTCTGCGTCGTCCCCTGGAGCCTGGTGACGTCGGCGCCCTGCTCCTCGGCGACCACCTGGTAGAGCGCGAGCAGCCACATGGCGCTGGCGTTGATGGTCATCGAGGTGTTCATCTCCTCCAGGGGGATGTCCTGGAAGAGCCGGCGCATGTCGCCGAGGTGGGCGACCGGGACCCCGACCCGGCCCACCTCGCCGCGGGCCAGGATGTGGTCGGGGTCGTACCCGGTCTGCGTCGGGAGGTCGAACGCGACCGACAGCCCGGTCTGGCCCTTGGCGAGGTTGCGCCGGTACAGGGCGTTGGACGCCTCGGCGGTGGAGTGCCCCGCGTACGTCCGCATCAGCCACGGACGATCCTTCTGACGCTCGCTCATGCTCGTTCCCGTTCTCAGACGTTCCGGAAGCGGTTGATGGCGTCGAGGTGCTCGGCGCGCAGCTCCGCGTCGCGGACGCCGAGGCCCTCCTCGGGGGCGAGCGCGAGCACGCCGACCTTGCCCTGGTGCACGTTGCGGTGCACGTCGTGCGCTGCCTGGCCGGTCTCCTCCAGGCGGTACGTCTTCGACAGCGTGGGGTGGATCTTGCCCTTGGCGATGAGGCGGTTGGCCTCCCACGCCTCGCGGTAGTTCGCGAAGTGGGAGCCGACGATGCGCTTGAGCGACATCCACAGGTAGCGGTTGTCGTACTCGTGGTTGTAGCCCGAGGTCGACGCGCAGGTGACGATCGTGCCGCCCTTGCGGGTGACGTAGACCGAGGCGCCGAAGGTCTCGCGGCCCGGGTGCTCGAAGACGATGTCGACGTCCTCGCCGTCGGTCAGCTCGCGGATGCGCTTGCCGAGGCGCTTCCACTCCTTCGGGTCCTGGGTGTGCTCGTCCTTCCAGAACCGGTAGTCCTCGGCGGTGCGGTCGATGATGGCCTCGGCGCCCATGCGGCGGCAGATCTCCGCCTTCTGCGGCGAGGAGACCACGCAGATCGGGTTGGCGCCGCCGGCCAGCGCGAACTGGGTGGCGTAGCTGCCCAGGCCGCCGCTGGCGCCCCAGATCAGGACGTTGTCGCCCTGCTTCATGCCGGCGCCGTTGCGGGAGACCAGCTGGCGGTAGGCGGTGGAGTTCACCAGGCCCGGGGCCGCGGCCTCCTCCCAGCTGAGGTGCCTGGGCTTGGGCATCAGCTGGTTGGACTTGACCAGCGCGATCTCGGCGAGGCCGCCGAAGTTGGTCTCGAAGCCCCAGATGCGCTGCTCGGGGTCGAGCATCGTGTCGTTGTGGCCGTCCGCGGACTCCAGTTCGACGGACAGGCAGTGCGCGACGACCTCGTCGCCCGGCTTCCAGAGGTTCACGCCGGGGCCGGTGCGCAGCACGACGCCCGCCAGGTCGGAGCCGATGACGTGGTAGGGCAGGTCGTGGCGCTTGGTGAGCGGGGAGAGCCTGCCGTACCGCTCGAGGAAACCGAACGTCGACACCGGCTCGAAGATCGACGTCCACACCGAGTTGTAGTTGACCGAGCTGGCCATGACGGCCACCAGGGCCTCGCCCGGGCCGAGCTCGGGCACGGGCACCTCGTCCAGGTGCAGCGACTTGCGCGGGTCCTTCGCGCGGCTGTCCACGCCCTCGAACATGCCGGCCTCGTCCTTGTGGACGGTGATGGCGCGGTACGACTCGGGCAGCGGCAGCGCGGCGAAGTCCGCGGCCGTGCTTTCGGACGCCATGATTGCGTCGAGGATGTCCTTCACGGTGATGCCTCCGGCGAAGCGCGACGTAGGGACGCTTGAGGGAACGTCGGGGGTTGCTGTGGGGTGGTGCCGTCGGTTCGGCGGTGGTGCTGCTGTCCGTGGCGGTCGCACGGATGGAGCGGGGGCGCTTGGTGGCGCGGTGAATGCCTGTGACGCAGGCGTCCGGGCCTTTGGGGACAGACGGCGTTCGACGGATCCCAGCACGCCGCCCGCCCGGACACTTCTCACGTTATGGCACCGCGTGCCACCCTGCAAGACACTGCGTGCCAACAATTTTTCTCAGATGGCACCACGGCTTCACGTTTGAGCAACACGCGAAGGCGCCCCCGGCACGAGGGCCTGGGGGCGCTGGTGGGATGCCGGGGGCGCCGGAGGACGCCGGGGGCGCGAACGGGCGGCTACGCGCCCTTCAGGGCTTTTTCGATCGTCCGCATGACCTCGGCGGGCGAGGCGTCCGTACGGGCCACCGCAACGATGACCTCGCCCTGCTCGGAGGTGAGGACCGGGGCGGGGGCGGGGCTGGGACGCCGGCCGATGCCAGTGCCGAAGGTCTGCTTGATCACCTCGAAGGCGTGGTCGAGCTGGGCCTCGACGTCGCCCTTGCCGCCGGCGCGCAGCCAGCGCCGCAGCACGTGGTTGTGGGCGGCGACGACGGCGGACGCGGCGACCTCCGCCAGCAGCGGGTCGTCGTCCCCGTCGTGGTGGGCGCCCTCGTCGAAGTGGCCCAGCAGGTAGCGGGTGAACAGCCGCTCGTAGCGGGCCACCGAGGCGATCTCGCGCTCCCGCAGGATCGGGATCTCACGGGTCAGGCGGTAGCGCTCCACCGAGACCTCGGGAGCCTCGGCGTACATGCGCAGCACCTCGGTGATGCCACGGCACACCGTGTCGAGCGGGTGCTCGTGCGGTTCGGCGGAGTCCAGCACCTGCCCCACGCGCACGAGGGTGTCGTCGTGGTCGGGGAAGATCGCCTCTTCCTTGGAGCGGAAGTGCCGGAAGAACGTCCTGCGCGCGACCCCCGCGGCCGCGGCGATCTCGTCGACCGTCGTCGCCTCGTAGCCCTGGCTCGCGAACAGGTGCATCGCCGCGGCGGCCAGTTCCTGGCGGACACGATGGCGCTGGGCGGTGGTGGAGGACGCACGGGCGGGCTTCACGGGCTGGGGCATACCGCGAACGTACTGCATTCCCGCTGCACCGTGGGCCGGGCCCGGTTTCCGGAGGCGGTGGGGCGGTCCCAGGAGACCGCCCCAGCCACCGGGATCGTCCCGGCCGTCCCAGCCGCTGCCCGCGTAATCAGCGGCGGGCATACTCGCGGAAGCCGCGGCCGGTCTTGCGGCCGAGGCAGCCCGCGGACACCAGGTGCTCGAGCAGCGGCGCCGGCGCCAGGCCCGGGTCGCGGAACTCCTTGTGCAGCACCTGCTCGATCGCGAGCGAGACGTCCAGCCCGACGACGTCGAGCAGTTCGAAGGGCCCCATCGGGTAGCCCCCGCCGAGCTTCATCGCCGAGTCGATGTCCTCGACCGTCGCGTAGTGCTCCTGGACCATCTTCACGGCGTTGTTGAGGTACGGGAACAGCAGCGCGTTGACGATGAAGCCGGCCCGGTCGCCGCAGTCCACGGCGTGCTTCCTGATCTTGCCGCAGACCTCGTGGACGGTGGCGTGCACGTCCTCGGCGGTCAGCACGGTGCGGACCACCTCGACCAGCTTCATGGCGGGGGCCGGGTTGAAGAAGTGCATGCCGATCACGTCCCGCGGACGGGACGTGGCGGTGGCGACGGCCACCACGGGCAGCGAGGACGTCGTCGTGGCCAGCACCGCGCCCGGCTTGCAGACCTTGTCCAGGGTCGCGAAGAGCTGCTGCTTGACCGGCAGGTCCTCGGCGACCGCCTCGACGGCCAGGTCCACGTCCGCGAAGGCGTCCAGCGATCCGGCCGCGGTCACCCGCGCCACGGCGGCGTCGCGCTGCTCCTGGCTGAGCCGGCCCTTGGCCACCGACCGGTCCAGGGACTTGGCCAGCGCCGCGACCGCCCTGTCGGCCTTCTCCTGGCCGCGGGCGGCCAGCACGACCTCGTACCCGGCCTTGGCGAAGACCTCCGCGATGCCGACGGCCATGGTGCCCGAGCCCGCGACGCCCACGCTGCGCACGGGGCGCCCGCCGGTGGCACCGGCGGCCTCGGCCGGCGTCTCGGCGTCCGGGACGACGCTCGCGCTGCCGGGCGCCTCGTAGGTGTAGAAGCCGCGTCCCGCCTTGCGGCCCTTGAGGCCGGCGGCGGAGAGCTGCTTCAGGATGGGCGCGGGGGCGTGCAGCCGGTCGCGCGAGGCCTCGTACATCGCCTCCAGGACGGTCTGCGCGGTGTCGATGCCGATCAGGTCCAGCAGGGCGAGCGGGCCCATGGGCAGGCCGCAGCCGAGCCGCATGGCGGCGTCGATGTCCTCGCGGGTGGCGTACCGCGCCTCGTACATGGCCGCGGCCTGGTTGAGGTAGCCGAAGAGCAGGCCGTCGGCGATGAAGCCCGGACGGTCGCCGACCGCCACCGGCTCCTTGCCGAGCGAGCGGACCAGCTCGGTCACGGAGTCCGTGGTCTCGGGGGAGGTGAGCACGGTGGAGACCACCTCGACCAGCTTCATGGCCGGTGCGGGGGCGAAGAAGTGCAGGCCGAGGACGCGGTCGGGGCGCGAGGTGTGCGAGGCCAGCTGGGTCACCGACAGCGCGTTGGTGCCGGTCGCCAGGACGGCGCCCGGCTTCAGGAGGGCGTCCAGGGCCGTGAGGACCTCGCGCTTGATCTCGAAGTGCTCGGTGACGACCTCGATCACCAGGTCGGCGTCGGCCGCCGCCTGGAGGTCGGAGAAGGTGCGGAAACGGGCCAGGACGTCGCCGCGCTCGGCCTCCGTGATCCGCTCGCGCTGCACGGCGCGGGCGGTGGAGGCCTCCAGGGCGGCGACGGCACGGTGGGCGGCCGCGTCGTCGATCTCGATGCCGATCACTTCGTGGCCGGCGCGGGCGACGACCTCGGCGATGCCGGTGCCCATGGTGCCGAGACCGATGACGGCGACGGTGGGGAAGGGTCGTGGACGGTCCATCGCGGAACTCCGAATGCTGAGGGTCCGCGCCGTGCGTCTCTGCTGCGCAGGCGCGGGGGCGGGAGAGTCGAGGAGCCGCGGGGTGCGTACGCGTGTGTGGGCGTACCCGCGTGAGAACCGGCGAGCCCTGTCCCGGGGCTGCGCCGCGATGGTGCCGAACCGACAACGGCTGCACGCGGCGGCTGCGTCACCAGGCCTATGCGTGCGTTGGTTAGAGGGTAACCGGTGAGTAACCTCGGCGCCAGCCCACCCGCCCATGTGATTTACACCTCCTACAGATGAGCGCGCCATTAGGGTGAGCGCACGGGGGAGAGGGGGGACCGTGGAACGGGAGCACGGGGGCGCCGGTCACTCGGCGCGGCGCGCGGCCGAACTGTACGGGGCCGTGCGGGCGGGGGAGACGGACATCGCGCGGCTGCGCGGGCGCGGGGAACCACGCCGCGTCCTGGGGCTGCTGGAGTTCGCCGGCCAGGGGCGGTGCGAGGAACGCGGTGCCTATTTGCGGCGGCTTGCCACCTCACCGGACGCCGCCGCCATGGTGCGGCCCTGGCTCGGTCCTGCCGAACGCGCGCGCCTCGACGTGGCGGGCGGGCGGGCCCCCGCCGTCCCGCCGTTGCTGGCCATGCTTCCCCGTGGCACGGAGGAGGAGCGCCGCTACGCCTTGGAGGCGCTGGCGGTGAAGCGCCCCATGGAGGCGACGGGACCCCTCTTCGGCCTGCTCGGCGCACTCGGGCCGGACGAGCACTCCTGGTACCCCGGGTTGATCGAGGACACCGTCAGCCGCATCGTCATCGGTCGTCACCTGCCCTTCTGGCGCTGGGCAGCCAGGAACGGCCCCGTTCCGCCCGCCACCTGCGTGCCGCTGCTGCTGAGCCAGGCCCGCCAGTTGGCACCCCGGGCCCGGCGGCTGGCCCTGGTCCTGCTCGGCTACGACCGCGACCCGGCGCATCTCGACCTGTTCCTCGCGGCCGCGGGCGACCCGGACGAGTTGGTGGCCGAGGCGGCGCTCGTCGCTCTGTGGCGGCTGGACGCCCCCGAGGCCCGGGACCGCCTCGCCGCCGTGCTGACCGAGCCGTCGCGCTCCCCGCAGGAGCGTCTCGCCGCCTCCGTCCTGCTGGGGCGGGCCGGTGACAGGCGGGCCTTCGAGACCCTCGTGCTGTTCCTCAACCACCGCGACGCCTGGAACACCCTTGCCGCGGCCGAGGCCCTGACCCGGCTCGGCGACCCGCGGACCGCCCGTGCCGCCGCCGCGCTCGCCACCAACCGGCTGCGGATCGGCTACGCGCTGGCCGCCGTGCGCCTGCTGGGGCGGTTGCGGGCGCCCGAGTCGCTGCCCGCGCTGACCTCCACCCTCACGTGGCTCCTGGACGAGGACCGCACGGGTTACCAGGCCGCCGCCGGCTGCGTCGAGGAACTGGGCCGGCTCGGCGACGCGCGGGCGGTGCCCGTCCTGACCCGGGCGGTCGGTGATCCCCGCCTGCGTGTCGCGGCCGTGGACTCCCTCGGGCGGATCGGGGGCCCCGAGGTGCTCGGGACACTGCTCGGGGCCGCCTCGGACGAGGACGGGGAGGTACGCGCCGCCGCGGCGCGCGGACTGGCCCGCTACTCGGAGGAGCCCCGCGCGACCGCCGCCCTCGTGGGGCTGTGCGCGCCGCCGTACCCCAGGCGGATCGTGCGCGCCCTGGTGCGGTCGGGCGACCCGGTTGCCGCGGCGGTGCTGGCCGCGGCGCGGGAGAAGGCACCGAGTGCCACGACGCGCCGTCTCGCCTGGCGCTTCAGGCCAGATCCGTCGCGTACCGCAACTCCTTGAGCGGGACGCCGTCGTACATCTCGATCTGGTCGGTGCCGTCCGGCGCGAGACCGGACCGTTCGTAGAAGCGCAGCGCCCGCGGGTTGTCCGCGAGCACCCACAGGCGCAGGCTCCGGAAGCCGCGTTCGCCGGCGCGCGCCCGTACGGCGTCCATGAGCGCGCGGCCGGTGCCGCGGCCTATCCGGTCGGGGTGTACGTAGATCGCGTACAGCTCGCCGACCTCGGCGTCGTCGGGCTCGCCCCGGTAGGGGCCGAGCGCGGCCCAGCCCGTCACCTCGCCGCCGTCCGCGGCGACCAGGTTGTCCACCCGGCTGCCGCCCGCGTCGAACCACTCCCTGCGACGCTCCGCGTCCGCCCCGACGTCCATCGCTTCGAGGTACGCCTGCGGCACGATCCCCGCGTAGGCCGCCTGCCATCCCCTTACGCGGATCGCCGCCACGGCGTCGATGTCGTCGCGGGTCATCACCCTCACAACCGTCATGCCGCGACGTTAAGGGGGGCGGAGCCGGGCGGGCACCCGCTTTTCGTGAGCTCAGATCAGGGTCAGCTGGGTCGGCGGGGCCGGCTGGGCGGGCTGGGCCGGATCGGGTGCGGCGGGCGGACCGGGGGTCTCCTCCTCGGGTGCGGAAATCCGGCGCGCGGTCCCGGCACGGCTGGGCCCGATCCCGAACTCGGCGGCGAACTCGTGTACTTGGCGGGTGATGCGCCGCTGGTACCAGGTGGGCGCGTAGGCGCCGTCCGCGTAGAGCGCCTTGTAGCGGGAGATCAGCCGCGGGTGGTGAACCGAGAGCCAGGCCATGAACCACTCCCTCGCCCCGGGGCGCAGGTGCAGCACCAGCGGGGTGACGGACGTGGCGCCGGTCCCGGCGATCGCGCGGACCGTCTCGCGCAACTGCTCCGGGGAGTCGCTGAGGTACGGCAGCACCGGCGCCATCAGGACGCCCGAGGGGATGCCGTGCTCATTGAGCGTGCGGCAGACCTCCAGACGCTTCGCCGGCGACGGCGTGCCCGGCTCCACGGTGCGCCACAGGTCCCGGTCGGTGAAGCCGACGGAGACCGCGGTCGAGACGTCGGTGACCTGGGAGGCCTGCACCAGGAGGTCCAGGTCGCGCAGGATCAGCGACCCCTTGGTGAGGATCGAGAAGGGATTGGCGTGGTCGCGCAGCGCGGCCAGGATGCCGGGCATGAGCCGGTAGCGGCCCTCCGCGCGCTGGTAGCAGTCGACGTTGGTGCCCATCGCGATGTGCTCGCCCTGCCAGCGGGGCGAGGCGAGCTCGCGGCGCAGCAGCTCGGGCGCGTTGACCTTCACGACGATCTGGGAGTCGAAGTCCAGGCCGCTGTCGAGGTCCAGGTAGGTGTGCGTCTTGCGTGCGAAGCAGTACACACAGGCGTGACTGCAGCCGCGGTAGGGGTTGATCGTCCACTCGAACGGCATCCGGGACGCGCCGGGCACGCGGTTGACGATCGTGCGGGCGCGCACCTCGTGGAAGGTGATCCCGCGGAACTCGGGGGTGTCGAACGTACGGGTCACGGCGTCCACGCCGAACAGCGCGGCTGTGGTCGCCGCCGTGTCGCGGCTCAGGTTGTCCCACCTCATGCCGCCTCCTTCGTTGCTCTCCTCCCGAGAATAGAACATCTGAGCGAATAGCGTCGAGGGGGATCCGAGGGATTCCCGTGACCACTGTGCGTGACCGCGTGTGACGCAGGGCCCCGGGTGTGCCGTCGGCACCGCCCGAGGCCCTGCCGGGGCTGTCCACCGTCACTGCGGCCGCAGGCTCAGGACGAGGTCGCGCGGCAGGCCGTGGGTGTCGTGGAGGTAGTGGAAGTCCTCTTCGTCCAGCGGCCCCCGGAACCGGGGGCGGGCCAGCACCTGACGGCCGCGCTCCAGGAGCCGCCCGAACCGGCGCTCCTCCTCCAGCAGCACCCGGCGTGGCTCGTCCGGGTCCACGCCCTGGCGAAAGTGGTCCAGGGTGTGCCGGACCAGTTCCTGCGGCAGATCGCCGAGGCCGCGGGACGGGTCGTCCCGCCACAAGGTGGTGAGGACCCGCCGCACCAGCCGGCGCAGCACGTACCCGCGGCCGGTGTTGGACGGGTGCACCCCGTCCCCGATCACCACCACGGCCGAGCGCAGGTGGTCGCAGACCAGGCGCAGCGACGGCTCGTCCAGCGGCCACAGGGACGGTACGAGACGGCGCCAGGGGGTGAAGACGTCGCACTCGAACACCGACGTGCGGCCCTGCAGCAGCCAGGCCAGGCGTTCCAGGCCGAGTCCGGTGTCGACGTTGCGCTGGGGGAGCGGCACGAGCGAGCCGTCCTCGAGCCGCCGGTGGCGCATCATCACGTGGTTCCAGACCTCGACCCAGCGGTCGTCGCGGGTGGGCGTGGACCGCGGCGGGGTGTCGCCGGTCCACAGGAAGATCTCCGAGTCGGGGCCGCACGGGCCGGTCGGCCCGTTGGACCACCAGTTGTCCTCGACCGTCAGTTCCACCGGGACCCCGTGCTTCTCCCACAGCTCCAGGGAGTCGGTGTCCGGACCCGTGCGGTCGTCGCCGCCGAACACCGTGACGTGCAGCCTCCCCGGGTCGACGCCGAAGCCCTCGGTGAGCAGTCCGTAGCCCCAGTCGAGGCTCTGCGGGCCCTCGTAGTCGCCGAGCGACCAGGTGCCGAGCATCTCGAAGACCGTCAGATGGGTGGGATCGCCGACCTCCTCCAGGTCGGTGGTGCGCAGACAGCGCTGCACGTTGACCAGCCGGCTGCCGAGCGGGTGCGGGCGCCCCTCCAGGTACGGGGTGAGCGGATGCATGCCCGAGGTCGTGAACAGCACCGGGTCACCGGGCGGCGGCAGCAGCGTCGATCCGGTGATCCTGCGGTGGCCGCGCTCCTCGTAGTACTCGACGAACGTGCGGACGATCTCTTCGGTGTTCACGGGGGGTGGCTCCTTCGCGTGGAGGGCGGGGAGGCACCGGGCGACGGCCGCGCGATCGCCGGGATCGGGGCGGGAACCACGAAACCACCGGCGGGCCGTTCCCGGTCGCCGGTGGGGAGGAAGGGGGTACGTCAGGCGGCGGCAACCGGCGAGCTGGTCGCTCGCGCGGTCGCGGTGATGCTGTGGCCGGTGACGTTCATGGAGCCGACGATAACGCGCCAGGACCGGCGGGGCACGTGAATTTCGCGCCGGGCGGCGGCAGGGCTCCATGGGGCCGTCGCACGTGGGTGCTCCACCGGGAGGGCGGCCCGATTTCGCGGGCACGCGGCCGTGGTGATTGGCTTGTCGGCGACGGCACACGGATCGACGGAGGACGGCGCATGGCACAGGTCGAGGCCACCACTCAGCGCGAGATCGCGGCGAGCCCGGAGAGCGTCTTCGCGGCGCTCGCCGACTACGCGGGCACCCGGCAGCGACTGCTTCCCGAGCAGTACAGCGAGTACGAGGTGCGCGAGGGCGGCAGCGGCGCGGGCACCCTGGTGCACTGGAAGCTGCAGGCGACCGAGAAGCGCGTGCGGGACTGCCTCCTCGCGGTGACCGAGCCGACCCCGGGGCAGCTGGTCGAGAGCGACCGCAACTCCACCATGGTCACCACCTGGACGGTCACCCCGGCCGGCGAGGGCCGCGCCAAGGCGGTCGTCACCAGCACGTGGACCGGCGCCGGCGGCATCGGCGGCTTCTTCGAGCGCACCTTCGCCCCCAAGGGCCTGAACCGCATCCACGACGCGGTGCTCGCGCGCCTCGCCGCGGAGACCGAGAAGTAACAGGCGGCACAAGGGAGGCGGCCGGGGCCGGGTGACGCCCGGTCACCTCCCTTGACGCGCCGCACGTCTACGCGCCCTACGTGCCGGGCCGGCGCGCGGTGGGCGCACGCCGGTGGGCACGTCACTTGAAAGGGTGGATCTGCCGCGCTCCGGCGCATCCCCGGCGCCCCAGATCGTTGTCGCAGGGCAGGCGCGACGAGGGGAGCGGTACGCAGATGGGCGGCACCACCGGGACGACCCTGTCCGAGGAGACCGGCACCCTCACGGACCTGACCGGCGCCGGCACGGGCCCCGAGGACCGACCCGCAGCCGTGCCGCACGAGCAGGGCGCGCCCGTCGGCGGACTGAGCCCGCGCAGGGTGCGTCTGGTCTTCCTCGGGCTCATGCTGACCCTGCTGCTGGCCGCGCTCGACCAGATGATCGTGGCGACCGCGCTCCCCAAGATCGTCGGCGAGCTGCACGGCCTGGACAAGATGTCCTGGGCGGTCACCGCCTACCTGCTCGCCTCCACCGTCGGGCTGCCGATCTACGGCAAGCTCGGCGACCTCTTCGGGCGCAAGAGCGTCTTCCAGTTCGCCATCGTCGTCTTCGTCATCGGCTCGGCGCTCGCCGGCTGGTCGCGCTCCATGAACGAGCTGATCGCCTTCCGCACCGTCCAGGGTGTCGGCGGCGGCGGGCTGATGATCGGTGTCCAGGCGATCATCGCGGACATCGTCCCGCCCCGGGAACGCGGCCGGTACATGGGCCTGATCGGCGCATCCTTCGGGCTGGCCTCCGTCGCGGGACCGCTGCTCGGCGGCTTCTTCACCGACCACGCCTCATGGCGCTGGTGCTTCTACATCAACGTGCCCTTCGGGCTGCTGACCCTGGCCGTCATCGCCGTCGTCCTGAAACTGCCGCGGCCGGCCGTGCGCCCCCGGCTGGACGTGCTGGGTGCGCTGTTGCTGACAGCCGGCTCCACCTGCCTGGTGCTTTTGACCAGTTGGGGTGGCACGACGTACGCCTGGCGCTCGGACGTGATCATCGGGCTGGGCGCGGCATCGCTCGGCTGCGCCGTGCTGTTCGTCGTGGTGGAACGGTTCGCCGTCGAACCCATCATCCCGCTGCGGCTCTTCCGCGACGGCATCTTCACCGTCTCCGCCCTCATCGGGGCCGTCGTCGGCGTCGGCCTCTTCGGCGCCGCCAGCTACCTGCCCACGTTCCTGCAGATGGTCAACGGCGTCAGCGCGACCGAGTCCGGGCTGCTGATGCTGCCCATGATGCTCGGTGTCGTCCTGGCCTCCGTGGTCTCCGGCCACATGATCAGCCGTACCGGGCGCTACCGGGTGTTCCCGCTGGCCGGCGGGGCGCTCTCGGTGGCCGGCATGTGGCTGCTGTCGCTGCTGGAGACCGACACCCCGCGCGTGGAGTACAGCGTCTACATGGGTGTGCTGGGGCTGGGCATCGGCCTCGTCCTGCCGGTGCTGATCCTCGCCGTGCAGAACTCCGTGCGGCCCGCCGACCTCGGCACCGCCACCAGCGCCAACAACTACTTCCGGCAGATCGGCGGTTCCGTCGGGGCGGCCGTCTTCGGCACCCTGTTCGCCAACCGGCTCGCCGACGGGCTCGCCGACCGGCTGCCGCGGGGCGTCGACCTGCCGGACCCCCAGTCGATCACGCCGCAAATGGTGCACGCGATGCCGGCACCGCTGCGCGAGGCCTATGTGCGGGCGTACGCCGAGGCCATGCCGCGCATCTTCCTCTATTTGGTGCCGGTACTCGCCCTCGGCTTCCTGCTCGCCTTCCTGCTCAAGGAGAAACCCCTGGTGACCCAGCACGTCCCCACCGCCCGCAAGGCCGACACCGTCGGCGTCGGGGTCCCCGTGTGCGGCACCGTCCAGCACGCCGACGGCAGCACCGTAGGCCGGGCGGCCCTCACCCTCATCGATGTGACCGGCCGCCAGATCGGGCGTGGCGCCACAGGTGAGGACGGACGTTACGCGCTGAGCACCCCGGGCAGCGGCAGTTACGTCCTGATCGCCGCCGCCGGAGGGCACCAGCCGCAGGCCGTCAGCGTGACCGTCGGGGAACGCCCGGTCGAGCTCGACGTGGTGCTCGGCGGCGCCGGGCGGCTCGCCGGCACGGTGCGCACCGCCGACGGCACGGCCGTACGGGAGGCCACCGTCACCCTCACCGACTCCCGCGGCGACGTGGTGGCCACCACCCGCACCGGCAGGGAGGGCGACTACGTCCTGAGCGACCTCGTCGCGGGGGAGTACACGCTCGCCGCCAACGCCCCCGCCTACCGGCCCGCGGCGCTCCCCGTGTCGGTGCACGCGGCCCGGGAGACCCGGCAGGACGTCGAACTCGCGGGCGGCGCGATGCTGCGCGGCACCGTGCGCGGCCCGGGCGGCAGCCCCGTCGAGGACGCGCGGGTCACCCTGCTGGACGCGGCGGGCAACGTCCTGGACACCGTGACGACCGGCCCTGACGGCGTCTTCCGCTTCGTCGACCTGGCTGCGGGCGAGTACACCGTCGTGGCCTCGGGGTATCCGCCGGTGGCCACCGTGCTGCGGCTCAGCGGCGGTGAGCGCACCGAGCGCGACGTGCACCTGGGCCACGAGGACTGACCTGCTCCTGACGGCCCTTGACCGCTGGGGCGTGCGCCCGCGCATGCCCCAGCGTGTCCACCGCCCGCCGCGGGCGCACACCGGATTCGGCCAATGCCCGACGCGGCACCCGGTGTCGGTCGTACCGTGGTTGCGGAGCCGCAGATCTTGCGCCGGGGGCCGACCACCTCCGCGCCTCGGTCGGGATCCGGGCGCCGCAGGGGAAGGAGCCGCTCGCGTCATGCAACGTCGCACTCCGCCGGGGGAGGGGAGCCGCGCCGCGCTGCCGGAGCAGCGGACCGGGCTCTCCGGACGCGTCCCGCTCGCCGTGGTCGTGGTCGACGGCGAGGGGCTCGTCTCGCACTGGAGCACGGGCGCCCGCAAGCTCTTCGGGCCCACCCGGGAGGAGGCCGTCGGCCGCCCGGCCGCCGACCTGCTGCCGGTCTCCGGCGCGCTCGGCGAGGAGCCCGGCCCGGACGGACCCGAGGCGCCGGCCGGAGCCGACCTCGACGCCACGCTCAGCGGCGGGACGTCCTACCCGGCCGCCGGCCTCGCCCGGCTCAACCAGGGGCCCGACCCCGACCCCGGCGGCCTCCCGGGCGACGTCCTGTGGTGGGCCTACCCGCTGGTCGGCCCGGGTCCCGAACGCCTGCTCGTGCTGGCCGCCGACACCGCCCTGGTGCACGGCGAGGACGACGCCCCTCCCGGGGAGTCCGAGCGGGTCGCGCCCGGCTTCGCCCTGCACACCGAGTTCCCCGGCGCGGACGGGCTCGCCAAGCGGCTTCCCGAGATCCTGCCCAGCATGAGCGTCGCCGAGAGCGGCCGCATCGTCTCCCAGGTGCTGGAACTCGGCTACCCCGTCCTGGAGATCAGCCGGCACGACCGGGTGCCCGTCACCCCCGACTGGGGCGTGCCCCGACGGGACGAGCGCAGGGCCCGCAGGAGGCGTGCCGTCCGTGAGTCCGCCGTCGACCCGTGCGCCATCGTGCCCGACGAGCTCGAACCCGACCTGGAGTACGCGGCCGTCCGCGAGCGCCTGGAGTTCCTCAACGAGGTCAGCGGGCGCATCGGCAGCTCCCTGGACCTGACCCGCACGATCCGGGAGGTCAGCGCCGCCGTCGTACCGCGCTTCACCGACGTCGCGGGCACCTACCTGCGCGAACAGGTGCCGGCGGGCGAGGACTTCCCCGAAGGCCCGCCCGACGTCACCACCATGTGGTACCGGGTCGCCCTGGAGCACACCGACGAGCCCGGCCGCTGGGACGACGTCGTACCGGTCGGCGAGTCCATGCCGTTCCCCGAGCACACCCCGTTCTTCCGGTGCATGACGAGCGGTCAGCCGGTGCTGGTGCCCAGGATCACCGAACCCATGGGCGAGGCGATCGCCTCGCAGTTCGAGAAGCGCGACATCCGGCCGCTGATCACCGGGCGGTCGATGCTGGTCGTGCCGCTGAAGGCGCGCAACGTCGTCCTCGGCTTCATGATCCTGCTGCGGCACGGCGAGCGTCCGCCGTTCAACGACATGGACCGCGTGACGGGCGCCGAACTGGCCGCCCGCGCCGGGCTCGTCCTGGACAACGCCCGCATGTACACGTACCAGGAGAACGTCGCCGACACGCTGCAGGAGAGCATGCTGCCGCAGATCACCCCGCGCATGCCGGGGTGCGACGTGGCGACCCGCTACCTGCCCGGCACCCGGCTGGGCCGGGTCGGCGGCGACTGGTTCGACACCATCAAGCTGCCCGGTTCCCGGCTCGCCCTCGTCGTGGGCGACGTCATGGGGCACGGGCTCAACGCGGCTGCCATGATGGGCCAGTTACGCACCGCCGTGCAGACCATGGCCGCGCTGGACATGCCGCCGGCGCAACTGCTGCGCAACCTCGACGACCTGGCGCAGCGCCTCGGCGAGCACTACCTCGCGACCTGCCTGTACGCCGTGTACGACCCGATCCGGTCCGAGCTGCTCATCGCCAACGCGGGCCACATCCCGCCCGTGCTGGTGCGCGCCGAGGACGGCCGCAGCGTGCTGCTCGACGTCCCGACGGGTGCCCCGATCGGCATCGGAGGGGTGCCCTTCGAGACGGTCAAGGTCGCCGTCGGTACCGGCGACCGGCTCGTGCTGTGCACGGACGGGCTGGTCGAGGTGCGCGGCCAGGACATCGGGGCCGGTCTCGCCGCGCTGTGCGAGAGCGCCGCGCATCCCGCGGCCTCGATGGACGACGCCTGCGACACGATCATCCGCGCCCTCAACCCGCCGGGCGGCCGCAAGGACGACGTCGCCCTGCTGATGGCACGGCTCAACGGCATCGCCCGTGAGGACGTCGTCTCCTGGCAGCTCGCCCTCGACCCCCGCGAAGTGGGCAGGGCCCGGATCCTGACCCGGGGTGCCCTGGAGGGCTGGGGGCTGGAGGAGGCGGCGGAGGCGGCCGAGCTGATGGTCGGCGAGGTGGTCACCAACGCCGTCCGGCACGCGCACTCCCGGCACGTCGAGCTGCGCCTGGTGCGTACGGACGCGCTGCTGTGCGAGGTCTCGGACGACGACCACGCCGTACCCGTCCTGCTCGGCGCCGGGCCCGAGGACGAGTCGGGGCGGGGACTGCGGATCGTGAGCCGGCTGGCCCGGGAGTGGGGCGCGAGCCGTACGGCGCAGGGCAAGACGGTCTGGTTCGAGCAGGCGCTGCCGTGGCGGCGGACCGGCGGACGCGGCGGCGGGGCCCCGGCCGGGCCTCGAACGTAGCGAACACGAGGTCACGACTTCCCCCGGACGCTTGCCCTCGCCGACGCCCACCGGTAGCACGGACGCTGACGGGGCTCCCGCCGCGCGGCCGGACACGGTCCGCGGCGACGGACACGTGGACCTGGGGAGATCGCATGGACGTCACCGGCACGAACCTGCAGGCGTGGGAGGGCTTCTGGCGCGATGCCCCCGCAGAGCCGGGGGCGGTGTTCTGGGACGCGGAGGCGGAGGTCACCGCGGCGGCCCACCTCCCGTTCTTCGAGGCGCACTTCGACCCGTCGCTGCCGGTCGTCGACCTCGGCTGCGGCAACGGCACCCAGACCCGCTTCCTGGCCAAGCACTACGGCCGGGCCGTCGGGGTGGACCTCGCGGCGGCCGCGATCGGCCACGCGCGGCACCAGGACCCGGGCGGCATCGCCGAGTACCGGCAGCTCAACGCGGCCGACCCCGAGGCGGTCCGGCGGCTGAGCGAGGAGCTGGGCGAGGCGAACGTGTACATGCGCGGAGTGCTCCACCAGTGCCTGCCCGAGGAACGCGCACCGCTGGTCGAGGGCATCGCCGTGCTGACCGGCCGGCGCGGCCGGGCGTTCGCGGACGAACTCGCGGCGTCCGCGCGGGACGTGCTGGCGGGGTTCGCGCAGGGGCCGGGCGGGCCGCCCGCCAAGCTCGCGGCGGTCTTCTCGCACGGCATCGCGCCGGCCGCGATGCCCGACGAGACCGTCCCGGAGCTCTTCCGCGCGGCGGGGATGGAGGTGCTCGCACGCGGTGAGGTCGCGCTCGTGACGACGGAGCGGCGGGCGGACGGCACGCGGCTCGAAGTACCGACGAACTGGCTGGTGGCAGGGGGTGCCGGCTGACCGCCACCGGTCTGGGCCACTGAAGTTTTCCACAGGCGGGGCGGGGGCCTGGTGTGCGGCGGTGACTTTGCGTAACGTTCCATGCCATGAAGATCCTGATCAGCGCGGACATGGAGGGCGCCACCGGGGTGACCTGGCCCGGTGACGTCCTGCCCGGCACAGAGGGCTGGCAGCGGTTCCGGCATCTGTTCACCTCGGACGTGAACGCCGCGATCGCCGGCTTCTTCGACGGCGGCGCCGACGAGGTCCTGGTCAACGAGGCCCACTGGTCCATGCGGAACCTGCTGCTGGAACAGCTGGACGAGCGGGCCCGGATGGTCACCGGGCGGCACAAGGACCTGTCCATGGTCGAGGGCGTGCAGCACGGCGACGTGGACGGCATCGCCTTCGTCGGCTTCCACACGGGCGCGGGGACGGAAGGGGTGCTCGCCCACACCTACCTCCCCAACTCGATCACCGGCGTGTGGGTCAACGGCAGTCCGCCGGCGAGCGAGGGCCGGCTGAACGCGCTGGTGGCCGCCGAGTACGGGGTGCCCGTCGTGCTGGTCACGGGGGACGACCGGACCGGCCTCGACGCCCGCGACTACGCGCCCGCGGCGCGCACGGTCGCCGTCAAGGACTACGTGTCGCGGTACGCGGCCGTGTGCCGGCCGCCGTCCCGCACGGCGGCGGACATCCGCTCCGCCGCGAAGGACGCGACCTCGCTCGCCGTGCGCCACGAGCCGGCGCGGGGCGGGCCGTTCACGATCGAGGTCGAGTTCGACGCGGCGCACCTGGCGGGGGCCGCCGCGGTCGTGCCCGGTGTGGAGCGCACGGGCGAGCGCCGCGTCACGTACACCTCACCGACCATGTACGAGGGGATCCGCTGCTACAAGGCCGTGACCACCCTCGTCTCGGCAGCTGTGGAGGAGCAGTATGGCTGACACCCGGGCACTGGACGAGGCGGTCCGCTTCACCTCGGAGCTGATCCGGATCGACACCACCAACCGCGGCGGAGGCGACGGCAACGAGCGTCCCGCGGCGGAGTACGCCGCGCGGCTGCTCGACGAGGCGGGGATCGAGGCCCGCATCCTGGAGTCAGCACCGGGCCGGGCCAACGTCGTGGCACGGATCGAGGGTGCCCCACGCGCCGGGAACGGACAGGGCGCGCTGCTGGTCCACGGCCACCTGGACGTCGTGCCCGCCCAGGCGGAGGACTGGAGCGTGCACCCCTTCTCCGGCGAGGTACGGGACGGAGTGGTCTGGGGCCGCGGCGCGGTCGACATGAAGGGCACGGTGGCGATGGTGCTCGCCACTGTCCGCTCCTGGGCCCGCAGGGGCCTGCGCCCCGAGCGGGACATCGTGCTCGCGCTGACGGCCGACGAGGAGGACAGCGCCACCTACGGGGCGACCTACCTCGTCGAGCAGCACGCCGAACTGTTCCGCGACTGCACCGAGGGCATCAGCGAGTCCGGCGGCTTCACCTTCCACGCCGGGCCCGGCCTGCGGCTGTACCCCGTGGCGGCCGGGGAACGCGGCACCGCATGGCTGAAGCTCACGGCGCACGGCAGGGCGGGGCACGGCTCCAAGGTCAACCGGACCAACGCGGTGACCCGGCTCGCCGCGGCCGTCTCCCGCATCGGCGAGCACCACTGGCCGGTGCGGATCGTCCCCACGGTGCGGGCGGCGCTGACCGAACTGGCCGCGCTGCACGAGGTCGAGCCCGACTTCGACGACGTGGACACCCTGCTCACCAAGCTGGGCACCGCCGCCGCCCTGGTGGAACCGGTGATCCGCAACAGCGCCAACCCGACCGTGCTCGAAGCCGGCTACAAGGTCAACGTCATCCCGGGCAGTGCGGTCGCCTATGTCGACGGCCGGGTCCTGCCCGGCGGCGACGAGGAGTTCACGACCACCATGGACGAGCTCACCGGCCCGGACGTCGAGTGGGAGTTCCACCACCGCGAGATCCCGCTGGAGGCCCCCCTGGACGCGCGGGTCTACGCCGCGATGCGGGAGGCACTGATCCACTTCGACCCGGATGCCCACGTCGTGCCCTACGTGATGGGCGGCGGCACCGACGCCAAGCAGTTCTCGCGGCTCGGCATCACGGGATACGGCTTCTCTCCGCTGAAGCTCCCGGAGGGCTACGACTACGCGGGGATGTACCACGGCGTCGACGAGCGGGTCCCGGTGGAGGGACTGCACTTCGGCGTCCGCGTACTCGACCGGTTCATGCTGGGCCGGCAGGACACGACCGACGGAGTTGCCCGATGACGCGTGCCCCGATCATCGCCCCCTACGGTGCCTGGGAGTCGCCGGTCGACGCCCGCACCGCCGCCTCCCACGACGGGCGCCCCGAGTTCCCCGGGTTCGTCGGTGACGAGGTGTGGTGGACCGAACCACGGCCGGCGGAGGGCGGCCGCCGCGCCCTCGTCCGCCGCCGCGCGGACGGCACGGTCGACGGCCCGCTGCCCGCGCCGTGGAACGTCCGCACCCGCGTCATCGAGTACGGCGGCCGGGCCTGGACGGGTACGGCACGGCCCGCGGGAGGACCGCTGATCGTCTTCTCCCACTTCCCGGACCAGCGGCTCTACGCGTACGAGCCCGACGCGCCGGGTGCCGTGCCGCGGCCGCTGACCCCGCTCTCCCCCATCGGTGACGGGCTGCGCTGGGCCGATCCGCAGATCCATCCGGACCGCGGTGAAGTGTGGTGCGTACTGGAGGAGTTCACCGGGGAGGGCCCGAGCGACGTACGACGGGTACTCGCCGCCGTTCCGCTCGACGGCTCGGCCGCCGAGGACCGCTCCGCCGTGCGTGAACTCTCCGACGACGCACACCACTTCGTGACCTCGCCCCGGCTCTCCCCGGACGGCCGGCAGGCCGTCTGGATCGCCTGGGACCACCCCCGGATGCCGTGGGACGGCACGGAGCTCAAGCACGCCGCCGTCGGCGCGGACGGCACCTTCGGCGCCGCCCGGACGATCCTCGGCGGCCCCACCGAGTCGGTGGCCCAGGCGGAGTGGACACCGGACGGCACCCTGATCGCCGCCACCGACCGCGACGGCTGGTGGAACCTGCACCGTGTCGACCCGGCCACCGGTGACGCGGTCAACCTGCGGCCGGCGCAGGAGGAGTTCGCCGGGCCCGGCTGGCAGATGGGCGCCCGCTGGTTCGCCCCGCTCGCCGCCGGGACACTGGCGGTGCTGCACGGCAAGGGGGCACAGCGCCTGGGGATATTCGACCCGGCGACCGGCGAGCTGGTCGACGCGCCGGGACCGTGGACCGAGTGGACGGCCGCGCTGTCCGCCGAGGGCACCCGGGTGGTCGCCGTGGCCGCCTCGGCCCGCAGCTCGTTCGAGGTCCTCGAACTCGACACCTGCACCGGCCGTACCCGCGTCATCGGTGCCGCCCACCACGACACCGTGCCACCGGAGTTCCTGCCCGAGCCCGTGGAACGCACCTTCACCGGGCCCGGCGGACGGGAGATCCACGCCCAGCTCTACCCGCCGGCGAACCCCTACTTCGCCGCGCCCGAGGGAGAGCTGCCGCCCTACGTCGTCTGGGTGCACGGCGGCCCCACCAGCCGGGCCCCGCTCGTGCTCGACCTGGAGATCGCCTACTTCACCTCACGGGGGATCGGTGTCGTCGAGGTCAACCACGGCGGCTCCACCGGCTACGGGCGTGCCTACCGCGAGCGGCTGCGCGAGCAGTGGGGCGTCGTCGACGTCGAGGACTGCGCCGCCGTCGCGAGGGCACTGGCGGAGGAGGGCACCGCGGACGGGCAGCGGCTCGCGATCCGCGGCGGCAGTGCCGGCGGCTGGACGAGCGCGGCCTCCCTCACCGGCACCGACGTCTATGCCTGCGGCGTCATCAAGTACCCGCTCCTCGACCTCACCGGCTGGGCCGAGGGCGGTGAGACCCATGACTTCGAGTCCCGCTACCTCGACTCGCTCGTCGGGCGCCACGCCGACGTCCCCGAGCGTTACCGCGACCGTTCGCCGGTCACCCGGGCCGACCGGCTCACCGTGCCCTTCCTGCTGCTGCAGGGGCTGGAGGACGTGATCTGCCGGCCCGTGCAGTGCGAGCGGTTCCTGGAGCGGATCACGGGACGCGGTGTCCCCCACGCCTACCTCACCTTCGAGGGCGAGGGGCACGGCTTCCGCCGCGAGGACACGCTGATCATCTGTCTCGAGTCGGAACTCGCCCTCTACGGTCAGGTCTTCGGCTTCACCCCGCCCTCCGTTCCCCCTCTGGAGCTCACCAAGTGACACCGCTCGTCCCGCTCACCCGCCCCCGCCGCCTCGTCCCCGGGGACCGGGTCGCCGTCGTCGCCCCCAGCGGTCCCGTCCCCCGGGAGCGGCTCGACGCGGGGCTCGACATCCTCCGCGGCTGGGACCTCGACCCGGTGGTGGCGCCGCACGTCCTGGACCGGCACCCCACGTTCGACTACCTGGCCGGACAGGACTCGGCGCGTGCCCGCGACTTCCAGGAGGCGTGGTGCGACCCGTCGGTGGCCGCCGTGCTCTGCGCGCGCGGCGGCTACGGCGCCCAGCGCATGACCGACCTCCTGGACTGGGAGGCGCTGCGGGCGGCCGGGCCCAAGACCCTCCTCGGCTTCAGCGACATCACCGCGCTGCACGAGGCCTTCGCGGTCCGGCTGGGCCTGGCCACCCTGCACGGCACGATGACCGCGGCGGAGGGCTTCCTCAAGGACGAGCCGACGCGCGCACAGCTGAGGGACACCCTCTTCGCGCCCGAGCGGACGCGGGTGCTCGGCGCACCGACCGCCCGCCCGCTCGTCCCCGGCACGGCAAGCGGTGTCACCGTCGGCGGCTGCCTGGCCCTGCTCGCCTCCGGCCTCGGCACGCCGGACGGACGGCCCGGGGTGCCCGGCGGCATCCTCCTGTTGGAGGACATCGGAGAGGAGCCCTACCGGATCGACCGGATGCTGACCCAGTTGCTGCGTGCCGGCTGGCTGGACGGCGTGGCGGGCATCGCCCTCGGCTCCTGGCGGGACTGCGGCCCCTACGAGGAGGTGCGGGCGGTGCTGCTGGACCGGCTGGGCGGACTCGGCGTCCCGGTCGTCGAGGAACTGGGCTTCGGCCACTGCGAGACCAGTCTGACCGTGCCGCTCGGCGTCCCCGCCGTCCTGGACGCGGACGCGGGTACCCTCACGGTGGAGGCGCCCGCACCGGCGAGCTGACCTGGGGGCCTACGTCCTCAGGACGGCTGCTCCGCCGACAGCGCGGTGACGGCGACGACACCGTCGCACTCGGCGAACACCCCGTCGTCCAGGGCGACCTGGTGCCTGCCCGCCCCGCCGGGCAGGCCCAGCACCATCGTCGGGTACTGCACCGGCGCCTCCTTGGAGACGCAGTAGCCGTCGCCCTCGCCCTGGACCTGGTGGAACGTCAGCTTCACCCATGCGCGGCCGCCCGGCGCCAGCCTGACCGGCGCGGCCGCACCGGAGTGCTGCACCGTCAGCGGCACGTTCATCTCCGGGGAGCCGTTGGCCGCCCCGGCCACCGTCGGGAAGCCCTCGACGACGCAGGGCGCGCCCGAGGTGTTGGTGAACCCGACCACCGCCGCCCCGGTGCCCGTGCCCTGGGGACGTACGGCGGCCTGGTGTGCCGAGGTCGCCTCCAGGTCCTCCGCGCCGCAGCGGTCCGCGGGGCCTGTCGTGGAACCTGACGAGGGGGCGGAGGATCCGGTGCCCCCGGGCGCCGGGGACGTGCTGGAGACCGGGCGGGTGTCACCCGGGGTCCCTGACGGCGCGGTGGTCGACGGAGCGGTTGACGGAGCGGTCGGCGAGGGCGTGCCGCCCGCGACGTCGTCATCTCCCCGGCACCCCGTCAGCAGCACCGCCGCGGTCGCTGCCAGAGCCACCGCGATCGTGGCCCGCCTCGTGTTCCTGCGCTCCATGCCGTCCCCCTGGTCGTTCCGCTGTTGCGCTGTTCGGCTGTCCCGTTGTTCGGCTGTCCCGTTGTTCCACCCCGGCCCACGACCGGCGTTCGCCGCGGAACACGAGGCCGTGCCGCGCCCGGGTTCCGTGCGTACACGCCTGGTACGGAACGGTGACGCCACGAAGTCGTCCGGGCCGCGGAGTTCCGGTCGCCGGAATGCGGTGGACCGCCCCGAGTCCGGGCAGGAGCAGAGGTACGACTCGACAGGGGAGGAGAGCCGTCACATGACCAACGACCGCACCCGGAACCGGAGGACGACCCTGCGCGCACGAGCCGCGACGCTCGCCCTGGCCGTCGCCGCGTCGCTGTCGGCGTGCAGCGGCTCCGGCGGCGGGCCCCACGCCGCGGAGCCACGGCCGGCGATCGCCGTCGCCCCCGCCTCCGGCGGGCGTGCCGTGCCCGTCGACCGCAAGGTCACCGTGCGGACCACTGCCGCGCGGATCGTCTCCGTACGTGTCACCGCCGCCGGCCCCGGGCCGTTGCGCGGCACGCTCGCGTCCTCCAAGGAGAGCTGGACCTCGGCAGGCCGGCTGGCCCCCGGCGTGACGTACGACGTCCTCGTCCGCGCCACCGCCTCCGACGGCAAGCGGCTGACGGAGCACACCACCTTCACCACCGCCGAGCCCCGGCGCACCTTCGTGGGGGAGTACCACCCGGACAAGGGCACCACGGTCGGCGTCGCCATGCCCGTGTCGATCGTCTTCAACAAGCCGATACGCGACCGCGCGGCCGTCGAGCGCAAGCTCGGCGTCACCGCGAGCCCGGCCGTGGACGGGGCCTGGAGCTGGATGAAGGACTGGAGCGGCCGCGACCGCGTCGACTACCGCCCGCGCACCTACTGGAAGCCCGGCACCGAGGTCACGCTCCGCATGGACCTCGACGGCGTCGACGCGGGCGGCGGTCTCTACGGCACACAGAACCGGGTCGTCCGCTTCCGGATAGGGCACTCGGTCGTGACCACGGTCGACACCGCCCGCAAGACCCTCACCCTGCGACGCGACGGTGCTGTCCTGCGCACCCTCCCCGTCTCCACCGGCAAGTCCGGTTTCGAGACGTGGAACGGCACCATGGTCGTCCTGGAGAAGACGCCCAGCATCACCATGAACTCCCGCACCGTGCGCATCTTCGGTCCCGAGGCGTACAACCTGAAGGACGTGAAGTGGGACGTCCGGCTCACCACGTCGGGCACCTTCGCGCACGCCGCGCCCTGGAACGAGGGCAAGTTCGGCCGCGTCAACGGCAGTCACGGCTGCATAGGGCTGAGCACGGCCGACGCCAGGTGGTTCTACGAGCAGGTGTCACCGGGCGACCCGGTGACCGTCGTCCACTCTACCGACACCGTCCAGGTCAACAACGGCTACGGCGCCTGGAACGCGAGCTGGGCGGACTGGCGGGCGGGGAGCGCCCTGTGACCGCCGCCCGCTGAGGTCAGGGCGTCACCCACCCCGCCACGAGGACCGCCGGGAAGAGCCGGTGGACGGCGAGGAAGCCGAACGGGCGCAGAAACCCGACGCGTACGCGCCTGGCCCGCTGGGCCTGCCCGGGAGCGCTGCCGGCGATCAGGGAGACGGCCGTGACGGCTGCGGCGCGGAAGCCCTTCGCGCTGAAGGTCGCCGTGGCCGCCTGCTTCGCCGCGCCGACGGCCAGGGGCTGCGTGCTGATGCCGGGGAAGTGCCCGGCGCCGCTGTCCCGGGCCGTGGCGAGCCCGAACAGCGCGGCGCGGTCGAGGAGGTCGTGCTCGGCGCCGACGGTGAACGGCACCGTGGTCAGGTCGAGCGCGGGTGCCGGGTCGAAGCTCGTGACGTCCTCGACCACGACCCCCGGTCCGGGACGCCCGTACGGAAGCAGGTTGCCGGGGAGCACCGGGTACGTCCCGCCGAGGGCGGACACGCCGGCGGCGATCACCTCGCCGGGGGCGACGTGGTCGGGGCCGAGCAGGAGGTGGACCTCGATCCCGTTGGTGCCGTTCACCTTGGCCATGGTCAGCGGGCCGAAGGGGGTGGTCGCGACCCCGGCCATGTCCAGGTGCGGCGAGCTGCGGAAGAGCGTCCCCGTGTGGTGGTCCTGGAAGGGCTCGGCCCAGTCGGTGCGCAGGGCCAGGGCGTTCGCGAGCAGCAGCAGGGTGCTCCGGTCGACGGCGACCGGCATCCTGGGGACCATGCCGTGGGTGCGGTCCGCCGCCCAGGTGTCCAGGGTCTTGCGGTCGGTCTCGGTGTCGCCGCTGAAGTGCCCGTGGGTGCCGGCCGGGAGCAGCGAGAGCCAGCCGGGCGCGAGCGGCAGGGAGGCGCGGGTCCACAGGCCGACGGCGGTGTCGACGCCGTCCATCGCGTCCAGCCGCGCGAGCAGCCGTCCCGAGGAACCGGCCGCCGTCGTGGCGTCCGTGCCGAGGGCCTGTTCCAGTTCGGTGCGGGCGGGGCCCGCGGCACCCGCGGCGAGCAGGGCCAGCAGCGGCCAGACTCCCGCGGCGGAGAGGACCGTCGCCCCGGCCGGGCCGGCGCCCAGGGTCTCGCGGGCCCATCGCGCGGTCAGTGCGTTGACCGCGCCCACCAGCATCCGGTCGTCCATGTCCCCACCCCGTCCACCACGCCGGCCTCGTCCGCGTCAGGCGATCATCCCAGCGAACGGGTGGGGCGGCCAGGTGACGGCGGGACCCCGCGCGACACGATGCGGCGCGCACAAGTGAGCCCGCGCTCATCGCGCGGGCTCGTCGGCTACAGTTCCACGACCTACGAGGTGGGACTCCCTTCGCCGGCATGGTCCGGATCAGGTGCTAGGGGTCGCTCTCCGGTCTCAAAACCTCTTCCCGGACCTTCAAGCCTCTCAGCCCGGCCGTTGTACCCGGTTCCGGTGGAAGCCGCTGCTTCCTGCTCCGGCTCCGGTGCTACCAGACTCCCTCGCTCGCCCCGTAGGCCACATTCCAATCTACTCAGGGCGGAAGCGGGCCACCAGGGGCAAAAGCCTTCAATTCATGATTTTCTCCATGTAATTCCGTCTCTCGCGCCTCCTGTGCCCCTGCTCTCCCGTCCGCGACACGACTGTCGACGAGGAGCCGTTGTGCGATCCGTTGACGTGGCCGCGCGGCGCCCCTACCGTCGCTTGGCGCACCACCCAATGAACGACAGTTCACTGTGCGAACGGAACTGATCAGATCAGGGAGTGCCCATGCGTCGCACCTTTCCCCTGCTCCTGTCGGCGGCAGCGCTCCTCGCCGCCGGACTCACCGCTTGTGGCGACTCCGACGACTCCGCCGGCAAGGGCGGTCCCTCCGGTTCCGGCGGAGGCACGCGGAGCGTCACGGTCGGCGCCATCGCCATCGTCGACACCGCACCGGTGTACCTCGCCCAGAGCCAGGGCTTCTTCAAGAAGCACGGCATCGACGCGAAGATCACCTCGGTGCAGGGCGGCGCCGCCAGCATCACCGGCGTGATGGGCGGCCAGTTCGCCTTCGGCTTCGCCAACACCACCTCCCTGCTCACCGCCCAGCAGCAGGGCCTGCCGCTCAAGGTCGTGGCCAACGGCGTCGCCTCCACCGGAAAGCGGGACACCGACTACAGCGCCGTCCTCGTCCCGGCCGGCAGCCCGGTCAAGTCCGCCAAGGACCTCGCGGGCAAGACCGTCGCGGTCAACCAGCTGAAGAACATCGGCGACACGACCGTGCGCGCCGCCGTGCGCAAGGACGGCGGTGACGCCTCCAAGGTGGAGTTCGTCGAGATCCCCTTCCCCGACATGCCGGCCGCCCTGTCCAAGGGCCGGGTCGACGCGGTCTGGGAGGTCGAGCCCTTCGTCACGCAGGCCACGGGCCAGGGGGCCCGCGCCGTGGCGTGGCCCTACGCCGATGCCGCGCCGGACCTCACCGTGGCCATGTACTTCACCACCCGGCAGACCGTCCAGAAGGACCCGGAGCTGGTGAAGGACTTCACCGCCGCCATGAACGAGGCCCTCGCCTACGCCGACGCCCACCCCGACGCGGTGCGCGAGACGCTGAAGTCCTACACCTCGATCCCCGCCGAGGCCATCGCCAAGATCAAGCTCCCCAAGTGGCCGACCGAGATCAACCGGGATTCCGTCCAGACCGTCGCCGACGACGCCCGCCAGGACGGCACGCTCACCAAGGACGCCGACCTCTCGGCCCTCCTGCCATGAGGGGACGCGACGCCGCGTACGGAGCGGCCGGCCTCGCGGTGCTGTTCGGCATCGCCGAGGCCGTCCCGCGGCTCGGCTGGGTCTCCCGGGACTTCCTGCCCCCCGCGAGCGAGATCCTGCGCACCCTCGGCCACGAATTGACCACCCGTCAACTCTGGTCGGCGCTCGGCGACACCATGAGCGCCTGGGCCCTGGGCCTGGCCATCGCCTTCGTCCTCGCCGTCGCGCTCGGCACCCTCATCGACGCCGTTCCCGGCGCCCGTGCCGCCACCGCGTCCACCGTCGAGTTCCTCCGCCCCATCCCCTCCGTGGCGCTCATCCCGCTCGCCACCCTGCTCTTCGGCGCCGACCTCGGCTCCAGCCTCCTGCTGGTCGTGTACGCCGCCTTCTGGCAGGTGCTCATCCAAGTGCTGTACGGCGTCGCCGACGTCGACCCGGTCGCCCGCGAGACCGCCCGCTCCTACCGCCTCGGCCACTGGACGACGCTGCGCCGCCTCGTCTGGCCCACCGCGCTCCCGTACGTCATGACCGGGCTGCGGCTCGCCGCCTCGGTCGCCTTCATCCTCGCCGTCACCGCCGAACTGGTCATCGGCAGCCCCGGACTCGGACTGCGCATCCAGCTCGCCCAGTCCGGCGGCGCCGTCGCCACCGTGTACGCCCTGATCACCCTCGCCGGGATCATCGGTGTCGTCGTCAACCTCGCCGTACGCAGCCTGGAGCGGTGGCTGCTGGCCTGGCACCCCTCCGTGCGCGGGGAGGCCGCCGCATGAGCCGCCTCGCGCGCCTCCTGCTCGGGGCCCTGCGGGCGCTGGGACTGCCCGTCCTCCTCGTCCTCGGCTGGTGGGCGTGGAGCGTGTGGCGGCCCAGCTTCTACGTGCCCTCGCCGCAGCGCATCGCCGCCGTCTTCGGCGACGTGTGGCTCACCGCGCGCCTGACCGACGACGTCCTGCCCAGCCTCGCCCGGCTCCTCGCCGGGTACGCGCTCGCCGCCCTGCTCGGCGTCGCCCTCGGCACCGCCGTCGGCCTCTCGGCCCGGCTGCGCGCCGCCACCGAACCCGCGCTGGAGTTCTTCCGGGCGATCCCGCCGCCCGTGCTCGTGCCGCTGATCATGCTCGTCGCCGGGCTCGACACCACCATGAAGGTCCTCGTCATCGTCTCCGGCGCGATCTGGCCCGTCCTGCTCAACACCATCGAGGGCGTCCGCGCCGTGGACGAGGTGCTCGCCGACACCGCCCGCGTCTACGGCCTGCGCGGCCCCGCCCGGCTGCGGCGCCTCGTGCTGCCCGCCGCGAGCCCGCAGATCATGGCGGGACTGCGGCAGGCGCTGTCGCTGGCCATCATCCTCATGGTCATCGCGGAGATGTTCGCCAGCACCTCGGGCATCGGCCACTCCGTCGTGCTGTTCCAGCGGCAGTTCCAGATCCCCGAGATGTGGAGCGGCATCGTGCTGCTCGGCCTGGTCGGCTTCCTGCTCTCGCTCGCCTTCCGCGCCCTCGAGCGCCGGGTCCTGCAATGGCACCAACGGGAGACACATGCTTGAGATCACCGGACTGCGCAAGGTGTACGAGGGCCGTGGCCGCGTCGTCGAGGCCCTGCGCGGCATCGACCTCACCGTCGACCGCGGCGAACTCGTCTGCGTCGTGGGCCCGTCCGGCTGCGGCAAGACCACCCTGCTCAAATGCGTCGCCGGACTCCTGACGCCCACCGCGGGCCAGGTCCGGCTCGCCGGACGCGTCGTCGACGGGCCGCCGCCCGGCATGGCGGTGGTCTTCCAGGAGTACGGCCGCAGCCTCTTCCCCTGGCTGACGGTCAGCCAGAACGTCGAACTCCCGCTCCGCGAGAAACGCGTGCCCCGCCCGCGCCGCGCTGCCCTCGTCCAGCAGGCGCTCGCCGCCGTCGGCCTGGCCGACGCGGGCGCCGCCCACCCCTGGCAGCTGTCCGGAGGCATGCAGCAACGCGTCGCCATCGCCCGCGCCGTCGCGTACGAGCCCCAGGTCCTGCTCATGGACGAGCCCTTCGCCGCCGTGGACGCCCAGACCCGCGCCGACCTCGAGGACCTCCTCCTCGGGCTCTGGCACCGTCTGGGCATCACCACGATGCTCGTCACCCACGACATCGACGAGGCCGTCTACCTCGCCCGCCGTGTCGTCGTCCTCTCCGCCGCGCCCACCGTCGTCCAGGAGGACCTGCACGTCGACCTCCCCCACGACCGCGACCAGATCATCACCCGCTCCGACCCCCGCTTCGCCGAACTGCGCGCCCACGTCTACGGGCACATCCGCGCCGCCAAGACGGATCCGGGACGGCCGCCCGCGGGCACGATGAAGACATGAGACGGTCCACGGCCGCGCTCGGCAGCGCGGTCTTCCTCCTCGCGGCGCCCGGCGTCGTGGCGGGGCTCGTGCCCTGGTGGCTGACCGGGTACGCGTCCGGCGACGGCCCCTGGCCGGTACGGGCCGCCGGCGGCCTGCTCGCCCTCGCCGGCGCGATGGTGCTCCTGCACGGCTTCGCCCGCTTCGTACGCGAGGGGCAGGGCACGCCCGCGCCCGTCGCCCCCACCGAACGCCTCGTCACCGGCGGCGCGTACGCCCGGGTCCGCAACCCCATGTACCTGGCCGTCGTGGCGCTCGTCGCCGGGCAGGGACTGCTGCTCCTGCGGCCCGTCCTGTTCCTCTACGCCGCCGCCGTGTGGCTGACGGTCGCCGCGTTCGTCCGCTGGTACGAGGAGCCGACGCTGCGCGCGGCCCACGGCGAGGCGTACGAGGCGTACCGCCGGGCCGTGCCCGCGTGGCTGCCGCGGTTCCCTCAGACCCGGTCGAAGGGCTCCGCGTAGCGGAACGCCCCGCTGACCGAAGGAGTGTAGGCGGACAGCGGGCGCACCTGGAAGTACGGCCCCCAGGCCGGTTCGGGCGGCGTGATCCGGTAGTCCGTGCTCGCCCGGAAGCCGTACCGGCCGTAGTAGTCCGGGCTTCCCAGCAGGGCCACGAGCGGTTCCCCGAGGGCGTCCGCCGCGCCCAGCACGGTGTGCACCAGCGCCAGGCCGACACCCTTGCGCTGGTACTCCGGTGCGACGCTCAGCGGGCCCAGACCGAGTACGGGCGTGCCGCCGGCGTGCGCCCGCGTGCAGACGACATGGCCGACGACGCTCTCGCCGTCGGCGTCCACGGCGACCAGGGACAGCTCCGGCAGCCAGGCGTCGCACTTCCGCAACTCGGCCAGCAGCGTGACCTCGACGGGGACGGGATGCTCCTCCGAGGCGAATGCCTCCCCGGTGAGTGCCTGTACGGCCCGGACATCGTCGGGGGTCTCACGTCGAATCAGCACCCGGGCAGTCTGGACGCCCCGCCCTTGCCCGGCAAGCGCATTTCGAGCGCGGCCACCCCGTTCGGCCGTCCTTCCGGGGGTGCCCACAGCGGTTCGCGGCGGCCCTGCGCGCGGACGGCCGCGCATACCGCGTGGTTACGGGGGTGGTGCCGTGGCGGCCGTCGTCGACCGGGCCGCGCGACGCGCCCGCCCGGGCGGCGAGTTGACGCATGTGCGCGCCGTCGCAAGCCAGTTCCGGTGGGGGCGCCCCGGCCGGGGCGCGGACGGCCTTGTGAGCGGTGTTGCGGTGGCGAAGGGGGTTGGGTGGTCGACGGCTCCGGTGACGCCGCGAGCGACCGGGTGTTGAGGGCGTCGTCGTGCCCTGACGGCATCGCGCCGCCATCCGCCGCACCGGACCGGCCGACGGCCGGCGCCGGGTGGGCGGTCCGGCTCATGCCGTGGTCCTTGCGGCCCCCCGCGCCGCCGTCGCGTGCGCCGGTCGGCGCGTAGCCGCGGCCGACGGCTGGGCCCAGGGCGCCGCAGCGCGGCGAGCGGGGCCGTGCGGCCGTTTCTCGCCGCCCCCGGGCCGGTACGGGTCCCGCAGCGGCCGGGCCGTGCCGGGGTCATCACGGCCCCCGGCACGAGTGTGCCGCGCTGCCGCGTGAGGCCGGTTCCGTGTCGGCCCGGGCGGATGCGCGGGTGCGGGGGAGTGACCGTGCGGCAACGAGGCCCGGTCGTGGGGCACATCCCTTGCCGCCGCGGGCGGCACGTGTCCCGTAGCGGCCGGGTCGTGCCGGGGGTCATCGCGGCCCCTGGCACGAGTGTGCCGGGCTGCCGCGTGAGGCCGGTTCCGTGCCGGCCCGGGCGGTACGGGTCCCGTAGCGGCCGGGCCGTGCCGGGGTCATCACGGCCCCCGGCACGAGTGTGCCGAGCTGCCGCGTCAGACCGGTTCCGTGTCGGCCGGGGCCGATACGCGGGGGCCGGGGAGGGTGCCCGGGAAGGGGCCGCGAAGCAACGAGGCGAGGCCGTGGGCGAGTTCCTCGCGCCAGCACAGGTAGTCGTGACCGCCGTTGTACTCGTGGTGCGCCACCTCGTACCCCTGGTCCAGCAGGGTGTCCCGCAGCCGCCGGACCACGGCCGTCAGGCCCCATTCCTGCAGGCCCGCCGACAGGTGGAACCGCACCGGTCTTCGCGCCAGCGACGCCACGCGCCCGGTCAGCCACTCCTCGGGCAGGGCTCCCGCGCGGCGCCCGGCCGGCCACCAGAAGGCGCCGGACTGGGCGAGCACGTTCCCGAACCGCTCGGGCCGGCGCAACGCCGCGTACGCGGCGGCCAGTCCGCCGAGGCCCTGGCCGGCGACGACCGTGCGCGCCGGGTCGCCGCTGACCGGCCAGCGGCGGGCGGCCCAGGGCAGCAGTTCACGGCTCAGGAAGGCCACGAAGCGGTCGTCGCAGGTGAGTTCGCGGCGCCGGGTGTCGCTGTCCAGTGCGTCCGGCATCAACGCGACGAGCGGGGGCAGGGCGCCGGCCGCCACGAGCCCGTCGAGCAGCGCCGAGACGTCGAGGTGCTGCTGCCAGACGTCCCCGTCGAGCAGCACCACCACCGGGAGCCCGGCGAGGTCCTCGTAGCCGGACGGGGCGTAGGCCCACACGCGGCGCCAGTTGCGCAGGTGGGCGCTGCGCATGGTGTGGACGGAGACCTCGCCCACCGGCGTCCCGGGCCGGTTCCGCCCCGCGCCGAGCGGCGCCGGTGCCGCGGGGAGGGCGACCACCGACAGCGGCTCGGTGCCCCAGCGGGTGGGGAAGTCCGTCCGGTTGAGCGGGTCGCGCCGCGGGTTCCGCCGCAGGCCGCGCAGGTACGCCTGGCCCTTGGGCCCCGAGGGGGCCACGCCCGCGCCGTCGCCGTCGTCCACGCAGAGCGCGTACGTGGCGCGCCAGTCGGCCCGCATCCTTATCGTCCAGTGCCACACGTCCGTGCCCGGCACGCGCGACATCAGGTTGCCGGCCAGGTCGTCAGGGTCGAGCACCTGGTTGGGCAGGGCCAGTACGGCGTGCGTCGCGGCCGTGCCGCGCCAGAGGAAGGTGACCGCGGCGTGCCCGGGGTCGCCGTCCAGGCGCTCCACCAGCGGTGTCCCCTCGGCCTCCACGGCCCGCCAGAACTCGGCCTCGCGCTCGGGGCGGGCGGCGAGCGCCGCCAGCCGCGGACTGTGCGCGCGTTCGACCGGGGCAGGGCGCGGAACGCGGGGCGCGCGCGAGGGCGTGCCGTTCGGCGGGCTCCACAACGTGGACAGCATGATCGGCAAACCCTCCCGGACCGGTCCGACGGCAAAAGAAGGCCAAAATGACGTTCACCATATATTGAAGTCCGCACGCGGCCCGTTCCGTGAGGTCCAAACCCCTGACGGCGCAGGCCGAAAGGGGGTTCCATGTCCTCACCCGAACACCGGTGACAGAGAGAGGGACCTCTTGGCCACCACCGTGCGACGCACCACCCTCACCCTCCCGGCCAGCCCGCTCGGCCCGGAGAACCCCCTGCCCGCGCTCCGCGCGTCCGGGGACCCGCACGTCCTCGACCCCGCCGAGAGCGCCGCGCTCCCGCCCGGCATGGCCCGGCGCATCGCCTACGGGCAACTGCGCACCCTGCTCCCCGTACCGCGTCTCGACGGCTACACCCGCGAGCGCGTGCCCACCGTGCTGGACGCGGTCGTCCTGGAGAACGACCGGTTGCGCGCCACCGTCGTGCCGGGCCTCGGCGGCCGCCTGTACGCGCTGCACCACAAGCCCACGGGCCGTGAACTGCTGCACGCCGACCCCGTCCTGCAGTACGCCGACTTCGGCCTCGCCGGCGCCTGGTTCTCCGGCGGCGTCGAATGGAACCCCGGCGCCACCGGGCACACCACGCTCAGCTGCGCCCCGCTCCACGCCGCCCGCGTCCCCGCCCCCGACGGCGGCGAGATGCTCCGCCTCTGGGAGTGGGAGCGGCTGCGCGACCTGCCGTTCCAGATCGACCTGTGGCTCCCCGAGGGCTCCGACTTCCTCTACGCGGGGGTACGCGTCCGCAATCCTCACCACCGGACCGTTCCCCTCTACTGGTGGTCCAACACCGCCGTACCCCAGACACCTGGCACCCGCGTCGTCGCACCCGCCACCCACGCCTGGCACTTCGGCGCCTCCCGCACCCTCCAGCGGGTGCCCGCCCCCGAGGCGCCCACCGCCTCCGAGCACCCCGCGGACTGGTTCTACGACCTGCCCGACGGCACCCGCCCCTGGATCGCCGCCCTCGACACCGACGGCCGCGGCCTCGTGCAGACCTCCACCGACGCCCTCGGCGGCCGCAAGCTCTTCGTCTGGGGCCGGGGTCCCGGCGGACGCCGCTGGCAACGCTGGCTCGCCGGGGACGAGGGCGACGCCCCGGGCTACCTGGAGATCCAGGCCGGACTCGCCCCCACCCAGCTGGAACACCTCCCCCTGGCCGCGGGCGCCGCCGTGAGCTGGCTGGAGGCCTACGGCCCGCTGGAGACCGCTCCCGGCGCCGGCTCCCGCGCCGTGGCGGAACGGCTGGAGGCGGTCCTGCCGCGCGAACACCTGCGTGCCGCCCACGAGGCGTGGCTGCCCGCCGCCGACACCGAGCCCAAGGACGTCCTCGCCACCGGCTCCGGCTGGGGCGCTCTGGAGGTCACCCGCGGCCGCTTCGACCTGCCCGGTACGCCCTTCGCCGCGGACACCATGGGCGAGCGGCAGAAGCCCTGGCTGGAACTCCTGCTCGCCGGGGTCTTCCCGCGGCTCGGCGAGGACTCCGTCCCCGGCCCCGCGCTCGTCTCCCCGGAGTGGCGTGAACTGCTGGAGACCGCGGCCACCTACGAGGGCAACGGCTGGGCCCTGGACTACCACTTGGGCCTCGCCCAGTGGCACGCCGGTGACCGCGCCCAGGCCGTGCTCAGCTGGGAGCGGGCCGCCGCGGGGTCGGGTTCGTGCCTGCCGCTGCACTGCCTGGCCGTCGCCGACCAGACCGACGGCAATCCGGATCGCGCAGCCCAGCGCCACCTCGACGCCTTCCGGGCGGTCCCCAGGGGCGACGCCTGGGCCACCGCCGCGGGCGCCCTGGCCCGCGAGGCCGTACCGGCCCTCCTGGCCGCCCGCCGCCCCGGCGACGCCGCCGCGGTGCTGGAAGCCCTGCCCGGAACCCTCCGCGCCCGCGGGCGCTTCCGGCTGCTGCACGCCCAAGTCCTGCTCGCCGCAGGCGACATCGCGGCCGCCCGAGCCGTCTTCGACGAGGGCTTCACCGTCGACGACCTCAGGGAGGGGGAGGAGTCGCTGCACACCACCTGGCAGGCCCTCAGCGACGAACCGCTGCCCCGGGCGTACGACTTCCGCATGGCACCGGCACCCTGAAAAACCGTTCGCCCGCGACGCGCGGCACCGCGCACAGTGGTGCGATCCACGCACCACCACGAGGGGGAACCCGATGTCGACGCTGCGCGTCACGGCCGAACGGCTCACCGTCCACGACCACCCGAACGCGGACGCCCTGGAACTCGCCCAGGTCGGCCTCTACCGGGCGGTCGTGGCCAAGGGCGCCTATCGGACCGGCGACTTCGCGCTGTACATCCCCGAGCAGTCCGTGCTGCCCGCCGCGCTCATCGACGAGCTCGGCCTGACCGGACGGCTCGCCGGCCCCGCGGCAGACCGCGTCAAGGCGGTCCGGCTGCGCGGCGAGCTGTCCCAGGGCATCGTCTGCCGTCCGGCCGCGCTCGAGGGCACGGACCTGGCGCGGGCCGCCGGCGACGCCACCGACTTCGCGGAGCTGCTCGGCATCAGCAAGTGGGTGCCGCCGGTCCCGGTGTCGATGAGCGGCGACGTGGAGTCCGCGCCGGACCTGCTGCCGTGGATCGACATCGAGAACGTCAAGCGCCACCCCGGGGTGTTCGGCGAGGGCGAGCCGGTCGCGATCACCGAGAAGCTCCACGGGACGGCCTGCTGCCTGACCTACCTCGCCGACCCGGGGCGTGTGCTGGTCACCTCCAAGGGGCTCGGCGCCCAGCGCCTCGCCCTGAAGGAGGCCGACGGCAACCTCTACTGGCGCGCCGTCCGCCGACACGGCCTGCCCGACGTCGCCGCGGCCCTCGCCGGCCGGCTCGGCGCCACCCGCGTGGCGATCTTCGGCGAGGTCTACGGCGCCGGTGTCCAGGACCTCGGCTACGGTGCCGACGCGGGCCGCGACACGCCCGGCTACGCGGCCTTCGACATCGCCGCCGAGATCGACGGGGCGGTCCGCTGGCTCGACCCCGCAGAGGTCCTCCCGGCCGGGAGCGTGCCGCTGGTGCCCACGCTCTACCAGGGCCCGTACGACCTCGACGTCGTCCTGGAGCTCGCGCGGGGCGCCGAGACCGTCTCCGGCCGCGGCCTGCACCTGCGCGAGGGTGTCGTCGTCCGGGCGGCCCCCGACCGGCACAGCCCCGAGCTCGGCGGACGCGCCGTCCTCAAGGCGGTCAGCGACGCCTACCTCACCCGCAAGGGCGGCACCGAGTACGAGTGACACCCGCGGAGCACGCATGACCGTTCCCTCGGCGGGTACGCGCAGCCCCCGAGCCACCCCGTACGCAAGCAACGGAAAGGGAACGGCCATGACCGATTTCACCACTCCGAACGGTGCGCAGCCCCCGGCACAGCGTGCCCTGCACGAGATCGCCACCGGCGGTGACAACGCGGCCGCGCTCAGCACCCTGGCCGCCAGCGACATCCTGCTGCCGGTGCCGGTGGCGCCGGAGGAGTCCGCGGGGGAGGAGGCGGAGCAGGAGACGATCAGCCTGCCGGTCTTCGAGCAGGAGGACGGGACGAAGCTGGTCCCGGTCTTCACCTCGGAGGTGCGCCTGGCGCACGCCCTGCCGAACGCGCGGGGCTACCGCATCCTGCCCCTCGCGGCGCTGAGCAGCGGCTGGCCGTCGGACGAGCTCACGCTCGCGATAGACGCGGGATCGCCGGACACCCTCACCATCAAGGGCGAGGGCGTCCGTGCGCTGGCGGGCCTGTCGGGCTGACCGACGGCGGTCCGCCCACCCGCGCGTGCCACGCGGGCCGCGCCCCCCGGGAGCGCGGCCCGCGTCGTGCTGCCGGGGTCAGAGCGGCCGGTAGACGGTCAGGGCCTCGTTGGCCTTGTCGATGACCAGGTCGCGCGGCGCGGGCGCGACCTCGCCGTCGAAGGCCAGGCGGGTGCCGGGGTCGACGTCGCCGATCCGCAGCCGCCGCAGCAGGGCCGTGGTGGAGCCGGTGAGGGCGGCCGCGAGCAGGCGGGTGCGGGCGTAGGGGCTGCCGGGGACGATGCGGACGTCGAGCTGCCCGTCGGACAGGGCACGGCGGCGCAGCGGCGCCGGGCCGATGCTGCGGTAGGCGCCGTTGCCGGCGAAGAGCATCCACACCGAGTGCCGCCGCCCGTTGATCTCCAGGTCGATCGGGGCGGAGGTGCGCAGCACGTGCAGCGCGGCCAGCACCCCCGCGGGCCAGCTGCCCACGCGCCGCGACCAGCGTTCGCGGTAGCGGACCAGGTCGGGGTAGACGCCGATGCTGAAGGTGTTGAGGAAGACCGTGGACCGCGCGGACCCGTCCTCCTCGCCCGCGGCGTCGCCGGTCGGGGAGACCCGCGCGACGTCGACGGCGATCGCGGTGCCCTCCCGGGCCGCCCGTGCGGCGTCCTCGATGCTCTCGATCGACAGGTCGAACGCGAAGTGGTTGTACGTGCCGCCGGGGGAGACGAGCAACGGCACACCGTGCCGCAGCGCGACCGACGCGGCGAGGCTGACGCTGCCGTCCCCGCCGTGGATGCCGAGCGCGCCGCCGGCCTCCGCGGCCTGCTGGGCGGCCTTCTCCAGCATCTCGGCGAGGTCGTCGTCCTCGGAGCACTCCTCCACCACGGCCTCGGGCAGCGCGCCGCGCAGCCGTTCGGCCGGCGGGCCGAGCAGCGGCGGAGGGCCCGAGACCTCGTTGACCACCGCGTACAGCCCGCGGCCGTCGGGCAGGGCCGGGGCGTCGGCCCGGGGAGTGGGGGGCACCGCCAGCTGCCGCCCGGTGGGGACCAGGCCGCGTACGGCGAGGGCCGCGCCCGCGCCGAGGGCCATCCCGGCGGCGACGTCGCTGGGGTAGTGCACACCGGTGTAGATCCGGGAGAACGCCACCGACCAGGCGACCGGCAGCACCGCGGCGCCCCAGCGGGGCGATTCCAGGGCGACGCCCGCGGCGAACGCGGCGGCCGACGCGGCGTGGCCGGACGGGAAGGACGTGGTGCCGGGCTGCCGCGACAGCCGGCGTATCACCGGCACGGCGTCGAGGACCGGGCGGTTGCGGCGCACCGCGCCCTTGCCGGCGGTGTTGACCACCGCCGACGCCACGGCCAGCGACGCGGCGCCGCGCAGGGCGGCGCGCCGGCCGGTGCGGCCGCCGACGGCCGCGATGCCGGCCGCGACCCCGAACCACAGCAGCCCGTGGTTGGCGGCCCTGCTGAGCCGCGGCAGCACCGGCTCGGCGGCCGGCCACGAACGGGTCGCCACGTTCAGGAACAGCTCCTTGTCCCATGCGCTCAGGATCCGGCGCACAACGGCTACCTCCACGATCGATCGATTCCCGGGCGGTGCGGTCGGTGCGGGCGCGCGGCGCGCGGGGCCGGTGGACCGGCCCCGCGGCCCGCGTCGCGGTCGTGCGGCCCGTCAGGCCTCCGGGCGCATGCCCAGCGTCCGGACGACTTCCTGGACGTTGGCGTACCGCCGGTTGTCGCCGGGGAGTCCGTCCACCAGGTCGGTCAGGGGGTCCGGCGCGTGCCGGTCACGCAGGGCCCGCAGCAGGTCGCCGCGCCGGGCGGGGAACGGCTCCCGGGTCAGATGCCTGCCGAGCTCGAACCGCACCGCCGTGCCCTCGGGGGCTCCCGCCCAGGCCGGCCCGGTGCCGACCTCGGGGTCGTCGTCGGCGGCGGGTTCGGGGTCGTGCCACTCCTCGACCCGGGTGGAGTGCCCGGAGCGCAGCAGCTCGCGCAGCTCGTGCTTCATCTCGTCGTCACGGTGGACGCTCAGACGGTCGCTTCCTCGTTGCACGGTGGCTCCTTTCCTCAGGGGTCAGGTCTCTCCATCGTCTACCCGGACCAGGGATCCGATGCCTGTTGAATGCCCACAGAAGCGGATGAATCCCCGCACCGGGGGTACCAAACGGGCGAGGTGACAGGAGGCGAAAGGAAGGTGCGCGACCCATGAGCCGCTACCCCGGCGGGGTCGACCCCGCAGACCTGGACGAACGACAACTGGTGCAGGAACTGGAGTCGGTCCACCGGACCCGCCACGAGACGCTGCTCTACGGCTCCGGGGCGGCCCTCGACGCCCACAACTCGCGGATGGCGGCCCTGGAGGGCGAGTACCTGCGCCGTCATCCCCAGCGGATGGTCTCCGCCGGCCGTACGCGGGCCGGGGCGAGGGCCCGCACCCTGCGCATGCCGGTCCAGGCGCAGCCATAGCGGACCGGGGGAGGAAACCTCGCGAATCCGGGGCGCGCGGCCCTCCGACGGCCGCCGCACGCCTCTCGTTCCGCCCGCGGTCGCGTCCATTACCACGGGTAGCGGCGCGAGCCGCCGGAACGGCTCCGTGCCACGAATCCGAGCAGCCACAGCACCAGGACGACCAGGGCGGCCCACCACAGGACGTCGACCGCGAAAGCCGCGCCGAACAGGACGAGGGCCAGCAGCAGGACGACGAGCAGCGGGACCATGGGAACACCTCCTGGATTCCGGTTGCCCTGGATTCCCGGTGGCACGCAGCGGGATTCGCGCGCCCCGGCGGCGGGAGCGCAGAGCGCGTGCGAGGGTGGCGGCGGGGGCCGGGCCGTGGGCCCGGTCGCCGGATCCCGCCGGTCACCCGATCCCACCGGAGGTACGGATGCAGCGGACCTCACCGCCGGCCCCCGCCGGGCGCCTCGCGCGGGCCGGTCTGCGCCCCGACCCGGGGCTGCCGGTGCCGCCGTACTGGGCGGAGCGGCTGTCCGCAGGTCTGCCGGGCGGTGCCGTGCCGGAGCCGCCCGGGGGCGGCGAGGCGGTGCGCGCGGCCGCGGCGGCCCACTGGGAGCGGCGCGGGCTCGTTACGACCGCGGCCGACACCGTCGCCGCGCCGGGCGCGGAGCCCCTGCTGCTGGCGCTGCTCGCCGCGGTGGACGGCGACGTCGTGCTCGCCAGGCCCGCCGCCGCCTGGCAGGCGCCGCTGGTGCGGACCCTGGGCCTGCGCGCCACGACCGTGCAGACCCCCGCGGTGGGCGGCGGCGCACCCGACCCCTTCGCCCTGCTGGAAGCGGTACGCCGGGCCCGCGCGGAGGGCACCGACCCGCGCGTGCTGCTCATGTCGGCGGCCGACGACCCCAGCGGGACGGTGACGCCCCCGGAACTGCTGCACGAGGTGTGCGAGGCCGCCGAGCAGTGCGGGCTGCTGCTGGTCTCCGACGAGACGTACGCCGACACGGTGCACCATCCGCACGACACCGTGCTGCTCACCCCCGCCGAGATGCTGCCCGGCCGGACGATCGTCGTCGTGGACCTGTGCGCCGCCCTGGCCCCGCCGTCCTGGCCCGTGGCGATCGCCCGCTTCCCGGCCACCGCCGAGGGCGCGCGCCTGCGCGCCGCCGTGGCGGACCGCTGCGCCGGGCTGCGCGCGGTGCTTCCGGAGCCGGTGGCCGCCGCGGCCGCCCACGCGCTCGCCGAGGGCGCCGACGTCCGGGCCCATCTCGCCGCCGCCACCCGCCTGCACGCCGCCCTCGGCGCGGCCTCGCACGTGGCGGTCGCCCGAGCGGGCGCCCTGTGCCGCCCACCCGAAGCGGGCTTCCACCTCTATGCCGACCTCGGCCCCCTGCGGCACGCCCTGGCAGCCGCCGGCGTCACGGACGCGCCCACCCTGGAGGCCGCCCTGTCCGCCCGCCTCGGCCGCCCCGTCCCCGGCGGCCACCGCTTCGGCGACGACCCGTCCGCCCTCCACGTCCGCATCGACACCGGCCCCCTCCACGGCACCGACGACCCCCAGCGCCACGCCGCCCTCACCTCCCCGGCCCCCCTCGAACTCCCCCACGTCGCCGCCGCGTTGTCCGACCTCGAGTCCGCGATCGCCGGCCTGGCCAAGGGCGCCGCCTGGTGACGGTGACGGCGTGGAGATCGCTCCGCGCCGACGCCCTGCCGAGGTCGTCTGGCCGGGCACGAACGCGGGGCCGTCCGGGGCGAGTTCCGCGAAGCGGCTGTCCCTCGGGGGCGCAGTGTGAGTGCGGGCGGGTTCGGCACGGAGCCGCTGCGGGCGCGGTGAGGCCGGCGCAGGGCGCGCGTGGCTGCTGCGGCAGGGGCCATCAGCGCCGTCAAATGCTCGAGGGGCAACCAGGCTGGTCGTGGGACTGGCGCGAGTATCGGTGGGACCTTTTCATCACAGCTCTGACCAGCTTCGCTGGCCGTGAGGGACATCTCCAGGTCCCGCAGGGCCACCATGAGGGGGACTATCCACTCGGAGCGAAGGTCGCGCATACGCGGGGCGTCCATCGCAGTGGAAGGCTGTCCCCTCAGCGTCAGGCCGAACTTCTGGCACTGCCCGGATGGACATGGGGAGCCCAACCGTCGAGGTCGCCACGCCGACGGTCCCACGCAACTGGCGGCCTTCTGAGATCCCGCAGGCGGTCCGATACGGATGGCAGGCAACCAGCGGCCGCCGTGCTGCGCACCGTAGCGGGCGGCCGCGGTTGCTTGAGGATGGGGTGAAGCGGTTGTCTGTCGCGCCGAGTACGGCGGGACCGCATGGCTGCCCTCGGGGTCGTGCCAGGCCGACTATGTCACCTGCTGGCGGCAAGTTGCTCTTGAAGCCGCGCGTGCCGGAACTGATACACGGCCCCCGCTTGGCGGAGGACGCCCCGACGGTGCGCCTCGTCGAGAAAGGTCATGAGCCGCCAGGGCAGTCGGCCGGTGCCGCAAAGCCACAGTCGGGTGGTGAACAGCCAGCCCCAGGCACTCAGACTGATGGCAAAGCCGCCGAGGAGCAGCATCATGGCGGTAACGGACTGCAATTCCGCCGGATCCTGGAATAGGGCAGATGCTGGCGCTACGACGACGAGTAGGGTGACGCATACGACGATACCGGAGGTAATGGCTGTCCCCCGGTCGGCTCGGAAACTGGAATGTGGGCTCGACGAGCGTGTGGTATCGGAAGAAGCGACGAGCCAGTAGTGCAGTCCGGCCGCAGTACAGCTGACCAAAGCAAGGACGATGCCAAGTCGCAGACCGAAAGCGACTGCCTCTCTGAATAGTCTCTGGGGGGGATCTGCCGCCAACCACTCCAGAATGGGCTGCGGGAGGTTGGCCCCTACCTCCACGTTGGCGTGGGTAAAGGTGCCAATGGGAAGTCTAATCCAATCCACTCCGGCACCCGCGATCCCGACCTCTCCTGAGGTCGCAGCCCACGGTCGGGCGCCAGCGTCGGAAAAGTGCATTTCAATCGGCCCGTAGAATGTGCGGCAAACCGCTTCCGCAATATCACACCGAGGCACCTTGGTCTCGCTGAAGTACACGATGCTTCCCGGTCCGGGATCATCGATGACCGACCCCCGGATCGAACCGGGGGGTGCCACAAATTTACCGCCCTCTGGGAGCCAGCCGACCCGCCAGCCGTCAATGACGGCATACCGGGCACCTCCAGCCCCCTGGTGTATCACCGCACCCGTCGGGAACCGTTGAAGATCGGCCCGGATCGTGAGCGTGACGGCAACAGCGAGGCCGAACGTGCCACTCAGGCACAGGCTCGCCAGTGCGCTGACCGCCAATCCCCGTATCAGGGCTCTGCCCGGCGGGCGCTGCGGCCGTGCTGCCTGCCCAGACCACACAAGGCGCGCGACCGCGAGCCCGGCTAACCCGGCGATTCCAACACAGGTCCAGAAGGAAAGAGCCAAGCTTGCCGCCACAAACAGAGTCGCAACGGCCACCAGTACAGGTGCTACAACGCGCATTGCGCGCCCGGTGCCCCGTCGCGCAACCGTGGACGGATGGGGTCTGCCAGTGACGCCAAGCGCGGCCAACACGAGAGTGAAGGCCAGACCGGCTACCGTCGCAACCACCACGGCCCCTATAGGCGACGCCACCGCGGCGCTGCGAAGGCTGAACTCCCCCCAGAAATCACCATATCCATGCCCGTTAATCCAGCCGCTTTGAAGGTCGAGCGTACTCGTTGCCCCCGCAGCAATGCCCACCGGAAGCGCTAGCGCAGCGAGCGCAAGCGGCCGAGGTACCTGCACCGCAGGGCGCCTGAGAATCCGCGCTGTGGGTCCGAGGGACAGGAAGACATAGGCGATGCAAACGCCGGCTACGAAGCCGCCCGCCACTGACCACCACGCTGACGCCTCGTACCCCGCCAATGCGGCTCCTGCCACAGCGATTGGGCCCCCAAGGAGGAGGAGCGGGCCGAGAACGTGCAGAGGCTTCGGTAACATCCGGCGCATTTGCCACCAGGCGAGGTCCCGGGTTTGGTGCCGTTGGAGGTGGTGAGCGAGGAAGCTGAGCCACCTTCGGGCGTCGTCACCGGTTACGGATGGTGCGTTGTGGAAAGCGGCTGGGACAAACGCCTCAAGAAGGTGTTGTTCCAATGCGGCGGTGCTGTGGAAGCGCGGCGTCAGGAGTTCAGCAGGGTCGGAGCTGGTGTCCTCGTAGACGGTCCGGGCCATAGCTACCATGAGCGGGCTAGCGAGTACCTCACCCAGCGCACGGGCAGCGGGTGCGTCCGGGGTGGAACGGATTTCGTCAAGAATGGGTCGCCAGTGAGTAGTGCGCTGTCCATCAGGTGCCCGCATGGGGCGAGCAGTACGCTGCAGGTACTCGCTGGCGTCCTCGAAGGGGACGGGCTGCAGCTCGACCACGGCGGCCGCAGTAAAGACGTCTCCCTGGGCAACGACGCTGGCATACTCCTGGGTACGGCAGGTGAGCAGGGCTGGGGAATCGGCGTCAAGTTCGGCATTCAGCCGCAGTACCGCCTTGGCCTGCATGGGTGACGGGATTTCGTCGAGGCCATCGAGAACTGGTAGGACTCGGCCGGCGGACAGCAGTTCGCGCCCCCAGGTCGCCCCAGGGTAGGTGGCCGCAAGTGAGGCAGCCATCCATTCCTGCAGGCCTTGGCGGTCGGGCTGCCAGTTGGCCAGGGAGAACACCACAGGAATGGGGTCCTCGGGGCTCCGGCGCTCGAGCAGGTCCAGGGTGAAACGAAGCGTTAGGACGGTCTTACCGCTTCCCGGTGAGCCCAGGATGACGAGCCTCCGGGACGGCACCTGTGCGAAGACGTCGGTGATTTGCTCAAGCCGAGCCCTTAGATCGTCTGGGCCGCCGATATTTTCCTGGTGGTCCGAGAGCCAAGGGTCTGCAGACGCCCAGCCAACTTGCAGCGGCGCGGGGTCCTGCAGCCTTCGCAGCCGCCATTCCGCCTGCCATTGCTCTTGAACTGCGTCGGCCAACTGCGTTGCGAGCCGGTCGATCCTCTCCCGCGACGACGGCCTGGTCGAATCCGACGTTCCTTCGCGCCGGAGGCTCACGGCGAGGCCCACGACGGACAGCACCAGCCCCAGCACCGCGGTCAACGAACCCGTCTCGAAGAGATCCCCATTGTGCCTAGCCACCAGGACGACCGTGCCGGTGACGAACACCGCCGCCGCCCAGATGCCATGCCGCCAGTACCGGCTCACGCGGCCCCCGTCCCCTGAGTTCACCGACTCAGGCCATATGGTCAACCACCGGACACTCTCCTGCAAAGGCATAGGGACCGCATCGGCGGTGGCATGTTGCTGCGTCCACGCCGCCCGAACCTTCGGTTCCCTCCGCCCCGTCTGCCATGGTTGTCGGCTGCGGACGCGATCCGGCGACGGCCTGCTGTGCCCGTTGGCGTTCCGGGCGGATCAGCGCACCGCGGTGATCCGCCCCTCTGAGCCCACCAACTTTCCCTGGCCGAATAGGTCTGCGATGTCGCCCTCTAGGCTGGTGCGGATGTCCCGCCCTGCCCGCCGCCAGCCGATGTGCACGGCCTTGCGCGGCGCTTGCTCGGGGTCGGGGTAGCGGGCTTGGAGGTGCTCGCGGCCTGTGAGGTTCAGGATGCCGGCCCGGACGGAGATCCTGCCTGTGCGTGCCAGGCCGCGGACGACTTCGCGGACGTTGTCTCGGATGCGGTTTCCGGCAACGACATCACCCAGTTGATCCCGCTGCTGGAGAAGGTCCCCGCGCTGGCCAGCCTGGTCGGCAGGCCACGAAGACGGCCCGACATCCTCTACGCCGACCGCAGCTACGACCACGACAAGTACCGGCGCCTGCTCTGGGAACGCGGTATCAAACCGGTCATTGCTCGCCGCGGCGTCCCGCGCTGGTCCGGCCTCGGCATCCACCGCTGGGTCGTCGAACGCACCATCGCCTGGCTCCACGGCTTTCGCCGCCTGCGCATCCGATAAGAACGGCGCGACGACGTCCACGAGGCCTTCCTCGGCCTCGCCACCTGCCTGATCACCCACCGACACGTCGAACGCCTTTGTTAGGGACCTCTAGGCGGGGCCTGTGTCCCGACGATCTTTTACGAAACTAGATCGTTTCGTCACAATACTTCACGGAAGGTCTGTTTCCTGAAACGATGCGGGCCGGGACAGGTGGTGTGGGAACTACCAGGTCCGGCTGGGACACCATGGGCAGAGGGGTGCCTGTTGGAAGCACGGATTAGCGTGTCGGGCAGCGACGAAGTCGGCGAATTCATCAGGCTTCGGAACTGGCTGAGCGGGGAGCGGACGCTGACCGGTGCAGTCCGCGTGGTAGTGCGACCTCCTGGCGACGGCGAGCTGGGCGGGGCGTTCGACCTTTTGGCAGTGACCCTCGGATCGGGTGGGGTCGGAGTCTCACTGGCCCGATCCCTGACCGTATGGCTCCAAACCCGCCGTACAGACGTGACCATCACAGTCACGTCGCCGTCGGGCACCGTGAAGGTCGATGCACAGCGGATCAAGGATTCCGCCGTCGTGGAACTGCTGGAACGCGCTCTACAGGACCATGATGAGCGTTGAAGTACCTGACTATTCACGGTCGCGGGCTGTGCTCGTCGGTGTCTCGGTGTACTCGGACCCATGGTTCCCGCCGCTACCGGCCGTGACCAACAACCTTGCTGGTTTCCAAGAGGTTCTGACAGACCCCCAATTGTGCGGCTGGCCCCGCGACCGACTCACCGTACTACTTGACCCCGTCGACGTCCGGCTTATTCTGCCAGACCTGCGCCGCCTCGCGATGGAGACCGAGGACACTCTCCTGTTCTATTTCGCCGGACATGGGACGATATCGACAAGAGGCGACCTCTGCCTGATCCTGACCGACACCCGAGCAGAGCACGAGGACATCACCGGCCTGGATTTCAATTGGATTCGAGAGATCTTCCGCAATAGCGGCGCCAGCACAAAGATTGCAATCCTGGACTGCTGCTACTCCGGTCGAGTCATCGAAGCACTTGCCGCGGCGCCGGTCGCCGACGCCACGGACATTCGCGGCGCCTACATCATGACGGCCAGCGACGGCCCCGCGCACGTCGTTCCCCTCGCCGAGCAGAAGAACACCTACACCTCCTTCACCGCCGAGTTCCTCCAGCTGATACGACGGGGAATCGCCGGCGGCTCCCCCAGGCTGACGCTCGCGGAGATCTATCTCCACCTGCGGCAGAACCTCAGATCGGTCGGGCTGCCTGCCCCCAACCAGCGCGGCACGGACACCGCCGACCGGTTCGTCTTCACCCGCAACGCTGCTGCAAGCATTCGGCCGAACGGTCCCACCGCGTCGTCCGCCAACGACATGACAGCCGTTGCGGAGGCTGATGGCTCGCCGTCTCAGGGATCACCGATATCGACTCCGGATGAGCCCCGGCCACCCGGAAACGACGCGGTGGATCCCGGCACCGTCACGCCCGGGCCGTCCCCCGATCCTAAAAAACGGAAACGCTCCAGGAAACCCACGACATGGCCGCTCGTCGCGTCCGCCGCTGTAGCGATCACCGCCATCGGCGTGCTCGCCTCATTTTATCCGTGGTGGGCCGCAGGCAACAGCCCGAGTAATCCCACCAGAACAACCCCATCCCTTTCGTCCGGCCCTTCCACTTACGCGCCGTCTTCTCGGCCGACCAACCAACTACTCGCGGGCGAAATACTCTACGCCGGAGACGATATCTCCTCGAACAACGGCCGATACAGATTGCTGCTCCGTATAAGTGACGGCAATCTCATGCTGTTGGCGGACGGGGACGCCGTCTGGGAATCCGGCCCCCAGCACGCGGCCGTGCTTTGGAATCAGAATGACGGCAACCTCGTCCTGAAAAACAGCGCCGGCGACCCTGTCTGGGATTCGGCAACTGCCGGCGACACGGACTGCACCTTGACTGTCACCGACGATGGACACGTCGTGCTTCGCCGCGACGTCGACGGCGCCCTGCGTTGGAGCCGTCCCAAGTGATGCCCCGAGGGGCGAGCGAGGACCCTGACCGTACTGCCGTCGGCGCTACTTGCGCTACATCCGCGAGGCCGCCCAGTTGTGGCTGGAGGTCATAGCTTGCGAGTCGCTCCTTGGCCCTACCGAGGGCCACGTCTGACCCGGCTGGCGCTCATCGCCCTATTGGGGTGAGGCCGATGAGGGGCTGGTGCGGCCCGTGGGCGCTTCGCGGGGCGGAGCCGGCGCGGGCGCCCGGTGCCGGCCCCCGGGCGGCCGCCGGCCCGGGGCGCGACCTCCGCCGGGAGGCGGTCAGTGGCCGGGGTGTTCGGCCGGGGTGTCGTCGGGGGCGGCGGGGGTGGTCGTGAGGCCGCGCAGGCGGCGCCAGAGCTGGGGGGCCGTGGCGATGAGGAGGGTGAGCGCGACGGCGAGCAGGACGCCCTGCCACGGCTCGGGGAAGAGGGTGCCGCCGAGGATGCCGATGAGCTGGTAGGCCGCCGCCCAGGCCAGGCAGGCGGGGACGTCTCCGCGGGCGAAGCGGCGGACGGGCATCTCGGCGAGCAGGCAGGCGACCATCACCGGGATGCGTCCGGCGGGTATCAGGCGGGACAGGACGAGGACGGCGACGCCGTGGTCGTCGAGCCGGCGTTGCGCGTCGGCGAGGTGTGCGGGGTCGGCGCGTCGCTGGAGCTGCCGCAGCCAGCGCGAGCCGTTGCGGGAGCGTACGCCGCGGTGGCCGAGCAGGTAGAGGCCCATGTCGCCGAGGAAGGCGGCGCCCGCGGCGACGACGAAGACCAGCGCGAGGGAGAAGGGGGCGGTCTGGTGGAAGGCGACGACGGCGGCGCTGCTGACGAGCGCGCCGGTGGGCACGACCGGCACGAGCGAGCCGAGCACGACCAGCAGGAAGAGCGAGGGGTAGCCGACCACCTGGCCGGTGGACTGGGAGGAGGTCTGCTCCGCGAGCAAGGTGAGTCCGCTCACCTGGCGGCCTCCAGCAGCATGCTCTCGCCGTGCTCCAGGCGGTGCACCGCCACCGCCGGTGCCAGCTGCCCGGCGAGCCGGACGAACTCCTCGCCGGGGGAGTGGAATTCGTGCGGGCGGACGGCGTCCATGCCGATCGGCCAGTACGTCCCGTAGTGGATGGGGACGGCGGCGCGCGGGGCGAGCCGCGCCAGGGCCCGGGCGGCGCGCCCCGCGTCGAGGTGGCCGGTGCCGAGGAAAGGTCCCCAGCCGCCGACGGGCAGCAGGGCGGCGTCGCAGGGGCCGACCTCGTCCGCCATCCCGTCGAACAGCCCGGTGTCCCCGGCGAAGTAGGTCCGTTCCTCGCCCACCAGCACGTAGCCCAGCGCGGGGGAGCGGCGCGGCCCGTACGGCAGGCGCCGTCCGTCGTGCGCGGCGCTCACCACGCGTACCGTCAGCGCGTCCACCTTCACCTCGTCACCGGGGGCCACCTCGGTCAGCTCCAGTCGCCGGTCCGCGGCGAGCCGTCGCAGCCGGGGCACCGCGGCGGGGGCCCCGCGCGGCACCAGTACCCGGGTACCCCGGGAGAGCCGGGCCAGTGAGCCGGTGTGCAGGTGGTCGGCGTGCAGGTGGGAGATGACGGCGACGTCCGCCAGGGCCGCGCCCGGCGGCGGGACCGCGCCGCGCCGCCTGCGCAGGTGGGCCAGGCGCGGGGCGAACAGCGGATCGGTGAGCACGCGCACCCCCGAGTCCCGCACGGTCACCGTCGCGTGTCCCCACCAGGTGATCTCGACCGCCACTCGCGCCTCCTCGTCTCGCTCCGAGCCTATGCTCCGGCGCGCCCGCCGTGTGCCCCCGGTGCGCCGCGGGGCCCAGGGGGGACTGTGACAGTCTGGGGGTATTCGTGTTCGGGGACGCGCGGGGACGTGCGCAGACGTGAGGGGACGAGGAGAGGGTGGGCGTGCTGCGTCGGTGGCGGGCCGCCGGGGGCGCGATCGTCCGCGTGCTGGTCGTGTGGGCGGTGGTGACGGCGACGATGGCCGTGCTCGCCGGGATCCTGCCCGACTTCCGCATCCAGTCGCCCGGCGGCGACAGCCCCACCCGCATCGCGGTGACGGCGGCCGCGGCCGCCGGTGCCTTCGGTCTGCTGAGCGCGCTGGTCTGGCCGGTGCTGGTCCGGGCCGTGCTGCTGGTGCCCGCGCTGGTGCTGGGCCTGCTGGTGTTCTTCCTCAACGGCTCGCTGCTGCTGCTCGCGTTCCGCTTCACCCCCGACTGGCAGGGCGACATCGCGCCGGTCACGGCCGTGGTGATCGCCGCCGTGATGTCGGCGGCGTCGTCCGCGACGAGCACGACGCTCGCCATGCGCGACGACGCGGCGTACGGCCGGCGCCTGGCGCGCCTGGCCGGCCGGCGTCGCGGGGGCGCGGGCCACGACACCGCCGGCGCGGACGGCACGCGGGAGCCGGGCTTCGTCTTCGTCCAGCTGGACGGCGTCGGACACGACGTGCTGCGCGAGGCCGTGCGCCCGGTGACGCGCAAGGGGCGGCTGCGCCCCCCGGCGATGGAGACCGTCGCCGACTGGCTCGACGGCAGCCACCGCCTGGTGCCGTGGACCACCGACTGGAGCAGCCAGACCGGCGCCAGCCAGCTGGCCATCCTGCACGGCAGCAACGAGGACGTGCCGGCCTTCCGCTGGTACGAGAAGGAGACCGGGCAGGTCATGGTCTGCAACCGGCCCTCCTGCGCGGCCGAGCTGGAGCGCCGCGCGGTCGCCCGCACCGGGCGGCCGGGCCTGCTGGCGCCCGACGGCGCCAGCCGGGGCAACCTGTTCAGCGGCGGCGCCGAGCAGCTGGCGCTGGTGATGTCGGTGTCGACCCGCCGCCGGCGCTTCTCCGCCGACCGGCTCGCGATGGCACGGCTGCGGTCCCGGGCGGTCGGCGCCCCGGAGGGCGGCGATCCCGCGGCCGTCCTCGCCCGGGTCGGCGCCACCCGTTCCCGGACCGGCTACTTCGCGTACTTCTCCGACCCGGCCAACGCCGTGCGCACCGCCGCGTCCTTCTTCGCGGAGGTCGTCCGCGAGATCACCGAGTCCACCTCGGCGCGGCTGCGTCACGAGCGTCCCCGGGTGCGGCGCGGCGGCCTCTACCCCTTCCTGCGGGCCTTCGCCACCGTCGTCGAGCGCGACGTGGCGGTGGCGGCCGTCGTCGGCGACATGCTCGCCGGGCGCGGTGCCGTCTACGCCGACCTCGTCGCGTACGACGAGGTCGCGCACCACTCGGGGCCGCGCAGCCGGGACGCGATGCGGGTGCTGCGGCGTCTGGACCGCGCCATCCGCCTGATCGCCGACGCTTCCCGGTACGCGCCGCGCCCCTACCGGATCGTGCTGCTGTCCGACCACGGCCAGAGCGAGGGCGAGACCTTCGAGTCCGCGTACGGGCTGACCCTGAGGGACCTGGTCCGGGCGGGGTGCGGGCTGCCGGTGCGCCGCCGCGTGCGGGGCACGGCCAGCGGCGCCGAGGCGCGCGCGGCGGCCCGTGCGGCGCTGCACCGCCCGGAGCACGGGGGCCGCGCGGGCGAGGAGCAGGAGACGGCCGGGCCGTCCTCGGACCCGGTGGTGCTGGCCTCGGGGAACCTGGCGCTGATCTCCTTCCCCGACCTCCCGGGGCGGGTGGACCGGCAGGGCGTCGAGGCCCGCCACCCGGCCCTGCTGCCGACGCTGGCCGAGCACCCGGGGGTCGGCTTCGTGCTGGTCCTTGACCGGGAGCGCGGGCCACTGGTGCTGGGCGGGGACGGCGGCGAGCACGAGCTGGAGACGGGCCGGGTCACCGGCCGCGATCCGCTGGCGCCGTTCGGGCCGGGCGCGGCGGCCGCGGTGCTGCGCACCGCCCGCTTCCCGCACGCCGCCGACCTCATGGTCAACTCGGCGTACGACCCGGTCACCCGGACCGTGCACGCCTTCGAGGAGCAGGTGGGCTCGCACGGCGGCCTGGGCGGCGACCAGAGCCGCGCTTTCCTGCTGCACCCGTTCGACCTGGACGGTCCCGATCCGCTGGAACGCCTGGTGGGCGCCGGGGCCGTGCACGAGCTGCTGGGCGGCTGGCTCGGCCGCAAGCCCCTGGCGCAGGCGCCCCCGGTCGAGGACGGCAAGGACGAGCAACCGGTCGTCGGCTGACGCGCCGCGCACGGGACTGGTGTCCGGCGCGGGTCTCCTTCGGGTGGAGCACACGGCCGCCGGGGGCGCGCCGGCGGAGGCCCGCCACGTACGGGTGATTGACCTACGGGCGCCGCTGCTGGACGCTTGCCCGCGATCGATCGGACGGTGCGCGCGGGCGGGGGCCCGCGGGTGGGAGAGGCTGCGATGCCGTACTACGAGGACCTGAGCCCGTACGCCTACTTCACAGAAACGATTCCGCCGGACGTTTCAGCCCGCGCCGTCGGCTGGCTGGACCCCGCCCGCCCCTACCCGCAGGCGGAGCCCTCCGAGGAGTTCGCCGACCGCCTCTTCGACCTGTGCCGCGACCACCTGTGCGCCATCACCCACGGCTGGTACGGCTGCACCCTGTGCCGCCGCAGGCTGATCGGGGGCGGTCGCTTCAACCCGGTGAGCGTGTCCCGCGGCGGCGAGCGGATCCTCGTGGGGCACGGCGAGGTACGGGTGGAGGGCGGCGCCGGCACCTGGCTGATCGCGCCCGACCTGGTCGTCCACTACGTCCTGGCCCACCGCTACGCCCCGCCCGGGCCCTTCGTCGAGGCCGTGCTGGCCGGCCGCGTCGTCGCCGGCTGCCGGTAGGCCCCGCCCGTTCACGGGCTGATCGCGAGGACCACGTACGCCGCCAGCAGGGCCAGGTGCACCGCGCCCTGCAGCGGCGTGGCGCGTCCCGGTATCACCGTGAGGGTGCCCACGGCGACGGTGATCGCCAGCAGCACCATGTGCGTGGCGCCCAGCCCCAGCAGCAGCGGGCCGGACATCCACACCGAGGCCACCGCGACCGCCGGGATGGTCAGCCCGATGCTCGCCATCGCCGAGCCGAGCGCCAGGTTGAGGCTGGTCTGCACACGGTCGCGGGCGGCCGCGCGCACCGCGGCGATGGTCTCGGGCAGCAGCACCAGCAGGGCGATGACGACGCCGACGAAGGAGGACGGCAGGCCGGCGTACTGCACGCCCTGCTCGATCGTCGGCGACTCCACCTTGGCCAGCCCCACGACCGCGACCAGCGCCACCACCAGCAGCGCCAGGCTGAACATCGCGGCGCGGACGGTGGGCGGGACGGAGTCGTCCTCCGAGACGTCGATCACCTCGCCGCCCGGCTTCACCGGCAGGAAGTACGCGCGGTGCCGCACCGTCTGCGTCGCGACGAACAGGCCGTACAGCACCAGCGACGCCATCGCGGCGAAGGTGAGCTGGGCGGTGGAGAAGCGCGGGCCCGGGGTGCTGGTGGTGAACGTCGGCAGCACGAGGCTGAGGGTGGCGAGCGTCGCCACCGTCGCCAGGGAGGCGCCCGTGCCCTCCGGATTGAAGACCGCCACCCGCCGGCGCAGCGCCCCCACCAGCAGGCAGAGCCCCATGATGCCGTTGCACGTGATCATGACCGCGGCGAAGACGGTGTCGCGGGCCAGACCCGCGCTCTTCGGGCCGCCGTCGGCCGTCAGGGTGAGGATCAGGGCCACCTCGATGACGGTCACCGCCACCGCCAGCACGAGCGCGCCGTAGGGTTCGCCCACCCGGTGCGCCACCACCTCCGCGTGGTGGACGGCGGCGAGCACCGCGACGGCCAGGAAGACCGCGACGACCACGACCGCGGCCACCGGCAGCGCCCGTCCCCACGTCAGGGCCAGCAGGACCACCGAGAGCACCGGGACGAGGACCGTCCAGTGCAGGGCGGACACGGGGAAGCGAGCGGTCATGCCTCCGAGACTGACAGCTCGTCAGGGTCGGCGCGACGCGGGGAACCCGGACGTGCCGCCGCTCATCGCCCGGCCGGGGGAAACGCCTGTTCGGCCCAGATGGTCTTGCCGGCGGAGGTCTGCCGGGTACCCCAGGCCTGGCTCAACTGCGCCACCAGCAGCAGGCCGCGGCCGCCCTCGTCGTCGGACAGGGCACGCCGCAGATGCGGGGCGGTGCTGCTGCCGTCGGACACCTCGCAGATCAGCGTCCGGTCGCGGATGAGCCGCAACTGGATCGGCGGCGCGCCGTACCGGATGGCGTTGGTGACCAGCTCGCTCACCACCAGTTCGGTGACGAACACCGCGTCCTCCAGGCCCCAGGCGACCAGCCGCTCCGCCACCGCCTGCCGGGCGTCCGCGACGTGCGCGGGGTCGCCGGGCAGGTCCCACACCGCGACCTGGCCGTCGTCGAGCGCCCGGGTACGGACGAGCAGCAGCGCGACGTCGTCGACCGGACGGTCCGACGGGAGGGTCTTCAGGACGGTGTCGCAGGCCGCCTCCATCGTCGGGGCCGGGGCGGCCAGCGCGGCGCGCAGCCGTGCCAGGCCGGCGTCCAGGTCGAAGTCCCGGCTCTTGACCAGGCCGTCGGTGTAGAGCGCGAGCATGCTGCCCGCCGGCAGCTCCAGCTCGACCGCCTCGAACGGCAGCCCCCCGACGCCCAGCGGCGGGCCCGCGGACATCGGGACCATCTCGACCCCGCCGTCGGGGAAGCGCACGGCGGGCGGCGGGTGCCCGGCGCTGGCGAGGGAGCAGCGGCGCGCGATCGGGTCGTACACGGCGACCAGGCAGGTCGCGCCCAGCTCGCCGCTGGTCTCGGCGGGCGACACCTCCCGGCCGTGGCCGTCCTCGGGATCCAGGTGCGAGACGAGGTCGTCGAGGTGGGTCAGCAGCTCGTCCGGCGCCAGGTCCACGTCCGCGAGGGTGCGCACCGCCGTCCGCAGCCGGCCCATCGTCGCCGAGGCGTGGATGCCGTGGCCCACGACGTCGCCGACGACCAGGCCCACCCGCGTGCCGGACAGCGGGATGACGTCGAACCAGTCGCCGCCGACCCCCGCCCGGGCCCCGGCCGGCAGGTAGCGCGAGGCGACCTCCACCGCGGCCTGCTCGCGCAGCCGCAGCGGCAGCAGACTGCGCTGGAGGGTCAGTGCCGTGGCGTGCTCCCGCGTGAAGCGGCGGGCGTTGTCGACGCACACCGCGGCCCGCCCCGCGAGCTCCTCGGTCAGCGTCAGGTCGTCCTCGGTGAACAACTCCGGACGCGCCCAGCGGATGAAGACCGCCACCCCGAGGGTGATGCCGCGCGCCCGCAACGGCACCGCCAGCACCGAATGGATGCCGTACTCCTGGACCTTGGCGTCCCGCAGGCTGTTCTGCGCCAGCCACAGCGTGAAGTCCGGGTGCCCCAGCCGGCTGAGCACGGGCCGGCCGGTCGCCAGGGCCCGGGACGGCGGGGAGAACTCCGGGTAGACGTCGAGCTCGCCGAGGTCGACGGCCGCGTCCGGGGCGCGGCCCGACGCGGTGCGGTGGGCGACCCGGCGCAGCTCCACGCCGAGGCCGGGCGGTCCCGGCGGGGGCTCCTCGCCGTGCAGCACCGAGTCCAGCAGGTCCACGCTGGCGAAGTCGGCGAAGCGCGGCACGGCCAGCTCCGCCAGCTCGTCGGCGGTGTGCACCACGTCCAGGGTGGTGCCGAGCCGCGCGCCGGCCTCGTTCAGCAGGGCCAGCCGCCGGCGCCCCCGGAACTGCTCGGTACTGTCGAACGACGCGCTCGCCACGCCCCGGATCCGGCCCTGCGGGTCCCGCACCGGCCACATCTCCGTGCTCCACGCCCGCTCGCCGACCGCGGCCGCGGCGGCGGCCGGGCTCTCGTAGTGCGCCGGCCGGCCGGTCTCCGCGACCTGGCGCAGGTGGTCGTTGAACCCGCGGCGCCCCTCGTCGTCCAGGAGCGGTCCGGAGAAGGGCCGGCCGCGCAGCTCGGCCGCCGGGACGCCGTTCATGTCCGCCGCGGTGTCGTTGACCCGGTGGTAGCGCAGCCCGGTGTCGTACGTGGCCATGGCGACGGACGACTGCTGGAAGGCCCACAGCAGGAGCGCGGTGTCCGGGTCGGTGCAGGAGGCGGTCACGACACAGCCGCCGGGCCGGTCGTCGGCGTCCAGCGCGGGGGAGACCCGTACGTCGAGGTCGAGTTCCCGCCCGTCCCGCCGGTGCGCCCGCACCCGGCCGCGCCACTCCCGGTCGAGCGCGATCGCCTGCGCCTGCGCACCGAACACCTCGGCGACGGGCCGTCCCACCGCTTCCGCCGCCGCGTGTCCGAGCAGCCGTCGTGCCCCCGCGCTCCATCCCGTGACCACCCCCCGCGCGCTGACGGTGACCACGGCCGTGGCGGCCGGGTCCCCGGGGTCACTCGTGTTCATCGTCGGCGATCACACACCCGTCGCAGTCCCTACCTCCCCAGGGTGCGCGCTCCGCAGGACACCATCAAATCGGCCGGGGCCGTGCACGCGGCCCATGTGAAGGTGTCCTGCGGCCACTGTCGGTGGCGGCGGCGATACTGCCGCCATGCGCGCGAGCCGGCTGGTCTCCCTCCTCCTGCTCCTCCAGTCGCGGGGGCGGATGACCGCCGCGGAGCTGGCGGAGGAGCTGGAGGTGTCCGTACGGACGATCTACCGCGACGTGCAGTCGCTGCACGAGGCGGGCATCCCGCTGTACGGCGACGCCGGGCACGAGGGCGGCTACCGGCTGCTCGACGGCTACCGCACCCGGCTGACGGGCCTGACCGCCGACGAGACGCAGGCGTGGTTCCTGGCCGCCCTGCCCGATCCGGCCGCCCAGCTGGGGCTCGGGGAGGCCGCGGCGGCGGCCCGGCTGAAGTTCAGCGCCGCGCTGCCGCCGGCGCTGCGGGAGCGGGCGGAGCGTGTGCGGGGGCGGTTCCTGCTGGACGCGCCCGGCTGGTACAGCTCCGAGGAGCAGGTGCCGCACCTGCCCGTGGTGGCCGACGCCGTGTGGAACCGGCAGGTCGTACGGGTGCGGTACCGCCGCTGGCGCGAGCCCGCCGAGACCGACCGCAGGCTCGAACCGTACGGTCTGGTGCTCAAGGCGGGCCGCTGGTACGTGGTCGCCCACGACGGGAGCGACCCGCGCACCTACCGGGTCGACCAGATCCTCGAGGTGCGCGCCCTCGACGAGACGTTCGCGACCCCGCCCGGCTTCGACCTCGCCGCGTACTGGCGGGAGTACCTCGCCGGGTTCCACGCGCGGCTCCACCGGGACGAGGCCCTGATCCGGGTGTCACCGCGCGGCGCCGAGCGGCTGCCCGCGCTGCTGCCGCGCCCCGTGGCCCGGGCGGTGGCCGAGGACGGCGAGCGGGAGCCGGACGGCTGGGTCCGCGCCCGCGTGCCCATCGAGTCGGTCCCGCACGCGCACGGCGAGTTCCTCAGGCTCGGCGCGGACCTCGAAGTCCTTGCGCCGGCTCCGCTGCGGGAGATGCTGGCGGAGTCGGCGCGGGCGCTGGCCGCCCTCTACGGGCCGCCGCGATCCACACCGCCGCCCCCGCGGCCGCCAGCGCGCTGAGACCGGCGACCGCCGCGAAGCCGTTCAGGAGCCCGGCGCGGGCGGTGACCGCCGAGGTCCCGAGCATCACGGCCACGGTCGCGGCGAGCCCGTACGCGTTCGCCGCCCCGAAGGCCCGCCCCACGCGGCCCTCGTCGACCGCGGCCATCAACAGCGTCCGCGAGGCGATGCGCGCCTGCCCGAAGACGAAGGCCCCGGCTGGCACGAGCAGCAGCAGCCCCGTCACCCCGAACCGGGGCTGCAGCACGAACAGCACGGCGCAGAGCGCGAAGCCGGTGAGCGCGAGCCGCAGGTCCCCCAGCCGGGCACCCGTGCGCCGGTACGCGGCCGCCGCGAGCAGGAAGCCCGCACCGCCGAGCGCGTCCACCGCACCGACGACGGCGGCGCCCCGGTGCAGCTCCGCGATGACCAGCACCGGCATCAGGGCGTTGAAGACGGTCACCACCACGCTGCCCTGGGCGTACAGCAGGACCAGCGGGCCGAGCGGCGCCCGCGAGGTGACCGGCCGTACCGTGGCCGAGGCGGCGGTGCCCGAAGTGACGGGCCTGCCCGCCCCGCGGCCGGTCGCCAGGACGAGGACCGCGGAGGCCACGAAGGTCGCCGCGTTGAACACGAACAGCGGGGCGGGGCCGGCGAACTGCAGCGCGAGACCGCCCACCGCCGCCGACAGCAGCATCCCGCTCTGCAACGCCATCTCGTAGTGGGCGTTGAACCGCCGCAGCCGCCCCGCGGGCACCCGCTCCTTGATCAACGCCGCGCTCACCGGCACGAAGAGCGCGGCCGTCACGGCCAGCGCGAAGTTGCTGCCGTAGACGACCGCCCCCCGCGGCCAGCCCAGGACCGTACCCAGCGCGGGCACCAGGGCCACGGCGGCGCCGAGCAGGTCGCAGCCCGCCCACAGCGCCCGCCGGTCGAAGCGGTCGGCGACCCGGCCGAACAACGGGGACAGCACGGCCTGGGGGACGGCGACGGCGATGAAGAGCCAGCCCACGTCGAGGAGCGAGCCCTGGGCGCGCACCATCAGCAGGGCCGCGGCGATGAGCTGGATGTTGTTGCCCAGGGAGGTGATGAACACGGCGGGCAGCAGGAGACGTTGCGTTCGTTCGGTGGTGGTCACGGGGAACGATGGTCCGGCTCTCCGCTGACGTCTGCTGTCAGGGGGTGCGACGGGGCGGCCCCGGTTAATCGGTGGACGGGTCGCCGTCGTTCCCGACAGCATTCCGCCGATGACACGAACAGACACGCCCACCGCATGGGACGAGCGCTCCGCGCTGACGACCCTCCTCGACTACGCCCGCGACACCGCCCGCGCCAAGTGCGAGGGCGTCACGCCCGAGCACGCCCGCAGCGCCCCGCTCCCGGGTTCGCCGCTGATGACGCTCAGCGGACTGATCAACCACCTCCGCTGGGTCGAGTACTACTGGTTCGAGGTGGTGTTCCTCGGCGGCGAGGACGAGGGCCCGTGGACGGAGGACGACCCCGACCGCGAGATGCGGATCGCCGTGGACCTCCCCCTCGCCGACCTGCTGGCGGACTACGAGGCGCACACCGCCCGCTACCGCGAGCTCGTCGCCGGGCTCGACCTGGACGCCGTCGCCAAGCGCCCCATCCGCGACGGCCGCCACCCCAACCTGCGCTGGATCCTGCTGCACCTCGTCGAGGAGACCTCCCGCCACAACGGCCACCTCGACCTCCTGCGGGAACTGGTCGACGGCACCACGGGCGTGTAGCGGTGTCAGTCCTCCGCGATACGGTCCACAGCGAACACACAAGATCGACCACGAACGACCCAGGGGTGGGCAGCATGAGCGAGACCAAGGACACGAGGGAGAAGCGGCGGATACGCGTCGCCGCCACGGTGGGGGCCGCCGCCGTCGCGCTGACCGCGACGGCGGGCTGCAGCGCCGCGCGTGACACGGCGGACGCGGTGGGCAAGACGGACTCGATCGCCCAGATCCTCGCCCGTGTCACCAGCCACACGGAGAAGACCGGTTCGGCCAAGGTCGACATGTCGACCGACCTGGGTCAGGGCAGCCCCATCACCATGAAGGGGACCTACTCCTGGGGCAAGGGCGTCGCGTACGACGTCATGATGGACACCTCGGCGGCGCAGATGCAGCCGCTGCAGGACGACCCGGAGCTGCGGGCGCTGATGGTGGACGGCGCCTACTACTACAACGTCGACCCGCAGCCCGCCGGCCTGCTGAAGGGCAAGCACTGGCTGCGCGTCGACGTCTCCGCGGTCCTCGGCAAGGAGGGCGCGGCCGCGGTCGCGAAGGGCGGGGACCCGACAGCGGGGCTGCGCTACATCGAGCTGACCGAGGACGTCGAGGACCTCGGGGAGCAGACGATCCGCGGCCACGAGGCCCGTCACTACCGGGCGACCCTCGACAAGAGCCGACTGGGCAACCTGGGGAAGTCCCTCTCGCCCTCCGAGGAGAAGAGCATCTTCAACTCCGCCACCGGGCCGGTGGACGAGATCACGATCGATGTCTGGGTGGACGGCAAGGACCTGCCGGTCCGCATGGTCCAGGTCATGGGCAAGGCGAAGGTGACCATCGACTTCCTCAAGTTCGGCGGAACCAAGGCCGTCACCGCGCCCCCGGCTGCCGACACGGCCGATTTCAGCTCGCAGTTCCCCTCGCAGCAGCAGGGCTGAGGAACCCGACGACCGCCGAAGTCCCCGCCCACCGGCCCGGGTTGCGCCATCATGCAGGAGGATCCGGGGCGGGCTGCGGCCGCGCGGGCGGCGACGGGAGGCAGGGCATGGACGAGCGGTTCGCGGTGCTGGCGAGCGCGGGATCGTTCTTGGAGGAGGACGGCGACGACGTCCGGCTCCCGCACCGCTGGACGCCCGGCGGCGTCGGGGTGCGGTCGGCGTTCACCGGCGGCCACGTGCTGAACCTCGCGGTGGCGGCCTGCGTGCTCAACGACCTCTACCGCGAGGCCGCGGCCGGCGGGCTGGAACTGCGGGGCGTCCGGGTGCGCGCGGAGGGCGGGTTCGACACCGGCCGATGGCGTTCGACCGGCATCTCCTACACCGTCGAGATCGACAGCGACGCGCCCCGGGAACAGGTCGCGGCACTGATCGCGACCGTCGACGAGGTCGCCGAGATCCCGCGTGCCCTGCGCCAGGGCGCCTCAGTCAGCCGCTCGGCGGGCTGAGCGGCGCGGCGCGCCTCAGGGCCGCCGCGCCGCGGCGAGCCCGGCCAGTCGGGCGGCCGCCGCGTCCCAGGCCCGGCCGTCGGCGGCCGGCTCGTACGTCCGCAGCGGCTGGGTGGTCGCGACCAGCGCCCGCATCGCCGCCAGGCCGTCGGGACCGTCGCCGAACGAGCCGGCGGCGCGGGCCTGGACGAGGATGTTGCCCAGGGCCGTGGCCTCGGTGGGACCGGCGACGACCGGGAGCCCGGTGGCGTCGGCGGTGAACCGGCACAGCAGTTCGTTGCGGGAGCCGCCGCCGACCAGGTGGACGCGGTGGATCTCGCGGCCGGCGAGTTCGGCGGCCTCGCGGAGGGTGCGGCGGTGGGCGAGGGCGAGGCTCTCCAGGATGCAGCGGACGACCGCGCCGTGCGACGCCGGGGGCTTCTGGCCGGTCCCGGCGCAGAAGGCGCGGATCCGGGCGGGCATGTCACCGGGCGCCAGGAAGAGCGGGTCGTCCGGGTCGATGAGGGCGGCGAAGGGCTCCGCGGCGGCGGCCGCGGCGAGAAGTTCCTGCAGGGGCAGGCCCTCCTGCCGCTGCTCCCAGGTGCGGCGGCACTCCTCCAGCGGCCACATGCCCATGATGTTGCGCAGGTAGCGGATGGTGCCGTCGACGCCGCGCTCATTGGTGAAGTTGGCGAGCCGCGAGGCCTCCGTGAGCACCGGGGCGTCCAGCTCCAGGCCTGCCAGCGACCAGGTGCCGCACGAGATGTACGCGAAGTGCGGCCCGGTGGCCGGGACCGCGGCCACCGCCGAGGCGGTGTCGTGCGAGGCCACGGTGACGACGGCGGTGTCCGCCGGCAGCCCCGTGTACGCGGCCACGTGGGGCAGGAGCGTGCCGGCGTGGGTGCCCGGGCGGCGCAGCGGCGGCAGCAGGCGCGGCTCGATGCCGAGCCGGCCGGGGAGTTCCTCCGCCCAGGCCGCGGTGCGCGCGTCGAAGAGGCCGGTGGTGGAGGCGTTGGTCTCCTCGGCGCCGATGCCGCCGGTGAGCCAGTGGGTGAGCAGGTCGGGGATCATCAGCAGCGTCCTCGCGGCCGCGAACTGCGCGCCGTCACGGGCCGCCGCCAGCTGGAAGACCGTGTTGAAGGGCAGGTGCTGCAGCCCGGTCACCGCGTACAGCTCCTGCGGGCCGATGTCGTCCCTGACCCGGTCGGCGACGTGCTCCGTCCGGCTGTCGCGGTAGTGGTGGGGGATCCCCAGCAGGGCGCCGTCCGCGTCGAGCAGTCCGTAGTCCACCGCCCAGCTGTCGATGCCGACCGACGTGACGCCGTCCCCGGCCCGGGCCGCCAGGCGCAGACCGTCCAGGCTCTCCCGGAACAGGGCGAGGACGTCCCAGTGGAGTCCGGTGGGCAGCCGTACGGGGGTGTTGGCGAAGCGGTGCACCTCGTCGAGGACGAGGTGGTCCGGGCCCACCCGGCCGAGGATGACGCGGCCGCTGGTGGCGCCGAGGTCGATGGCGGCGAATGGCACGTGGGCCCCTCGTGTTCTGGTCGTTCGGGTCGGAGCGACGGGTGCGGTCGGTGCGGCGCGGCGCGCCGCGGGGGTCGGTGGGTCGTACGGGTGCGGGGGAGCCGGCCGGCCGGCTCCCCCGCGCGGTGCGGTCGGCGTCAGCGCAGGAACGCCGCGGCCACGCCGGCGTCGACCGGGACGTGCAGACCCGTGGTGTGCGTCAGTTCCCCGCCGGTCAGGGCGAAGACCGCGTTCGCGACGTGCTCGGGGAGCACCTCGCGCTTGAGGATGGTGCGCTGGGCGTAGAACTCGCCCAGCTTCTCCTCCGGCACCCCGTACGTCGCGGCGCGCCGGGCGCCCCAGCCGGAGGAGAAGATGCCCGAGCCGCGGACGACCCCGTCGGGGTTGACGCCGTTGACGCGGATGCCGTGCTCGCCGAGCTCGGCCGCCAGCAACCGGACCTGGTGCGCCTGGTCCGCCTTGGTGGCGGAGTAGGCGATGTTGTTGGGCCCGGCGAAGACCGCGTTCTTGGAGGCGATGTAGACGATGTCGCCGCCGAGCTTCTGCGCGATGAGCACCCGGGCCGCCTCGCGGGAGACGAGGAAGGAGCCGCGCGCCATGATGTCGTGCTGGAGGTCCCAGTCGCGTGCGGTGGTCTCCAGCAGCGGCTTGGAGACGGAGATGCCCGCGTTGTTGACCACCAGGTCCACCCCGCCGAAGGCCAGCAGGGCCTCGTCGAAGCCGGCCCGGATGGCCTCCTCGCTGGTCACGTCCACGGTGATCGCGACCGCCCGGTCGGGACCGCCGAGTTCCTCCGCGACGGCCCGCGCGCCCTCGGTGTTGACGTCGGCGACGACCACGCAGGCGCCCTCCGCCGCCAGGCGGTGCGCGATGGCCCTGCCGATGCCCGAACCGGCCCCGGTGACCAGGGCGATGCGGGTGGCCAGCGGCTTGGGCTTCGGCATCCGCTGGAGCTTGGCCTCCTCCAGCGCCCAGTACTCGATGCGGAACTTCTCCGCCTCGTCGATGGGGGCGTACGCGGAGACCGCCTCGGCGCCGCGCATCACGTTGATCGCGTTGACGTAGAACTCGCCCGCCACGCGCGCGGTCTGCTTGTCCTTGCCGTAGCTGAACATGCCGACGCCAGGGACGAGGACGATCGCCGGGTCGGCGCCGCGGATGGCGGGGGAGTCCTCGGTGGCGTGCCGGTCGTAGTACGCCTGGTAGTCGGCGCGGTAGGCGGCGTGCAACTCCTCCAGGCGGGCCACGGCGTCCTCGAGCGGCACGGTGGGGGGCAGGTCGAGGACGAGCGGGCGGACCTTGGTGCGCAGGAAGTGGTCGGGGCAGGAGGTGCCGAGCGCGGCCAGCCGGGGGTGCTCCGCGTGCGCGAGGAAGTCCAGGACGGGCGCGGAGTCGGTGAAGTGGCCGACCTGCGGGCGGTCCTGGGAGGCGATCGCCCGCAGGACCGGGGCGAGGGCGGCGGCCCGGGCCCGGCGCCCGGCCTCCGGCAGCGGCTCCCAGCCCGGCAGCGGGGCGCCGAACGGGTCCTGCTTGCCGTGGCGTTCCAGGAACTCCTCGGCGGTGCGGATGATCCACAGGGCGTTGCGCTCGCACTCCTCGGAGGTCTCGCCCCAGGCGGTGATGCCGTGACCGCCGAGGATCACGCCGACGGCCTGCGGGTTGGCCTCCTTGATGGCGGCGATGTCCAGGCCGAGCTGGAAGCCGGGGCGGCGCCACGGCACCCAGGCGACCTTGTCGCCGAAGCACTCCTGGGTGAGCTTCTCGCCGTCGGCGGCGCAGGCCAGCGCGATGCCCGAGTCGGGGTGCAGGTGGTCGACGTGGGCGGCGTCGACGAGGCCGTGCATGGCCGTGTCGATGGAGGGAGCCGCGCCGCCCTTGCCGTGCAGGCAGTAGTCGAACGCCGCGACCATCTCGTCCTCGCGCTCGGGGCCGGGGTAGACGGCGGTCAGGGCGCGCAGCCGGTCCAGGCGCAGGACGGCGAGGCCGGCCTCGGTGAGCGTGCCCAGGTCGCCGCCCGAGCCCTTGACCCACATCAGGTCCACGGCTCCGCCGGTGACGGGGTCGGTGGCGGTGGCCTTTGCGGAGGCGTTGCCGCCGGCGTAGTTGGTGTTGCGCGGGTCGGCGCCCAGGCGGTGGGCGCGCTCCAGCAGCGCGGCGACTTCCGGATGGGTGGCGGGTGCCATGGGGTGTCCTTCGGGAGGGGAGGAACGAGGAGGGGCGCGGAGGACGGGCGTCGGGCCGGAACGGCCTACGCTCCCCAGCCGGCCTGGGTGCCGCCGACGCGGTCGGCCACGATGTGCTCCTGCCAGCCGGAGGCGCGGTACGCGGCGACGGGGTCGGGGGCCAGGCCGCTCTCCTCGCGCACCTCGCGCAGCAGCGGGCGCACGTCGGTGTTGTACGCGTCCATGAGCACGGCGTTGGCGGCGAGGACGTCACCGGAGCGCTGTGCCTCGCCCAGGGCGTCGACGTCCACCAGGAGGGCCTTGGCGGTGGCCTCCTGGACGTTCATCACGGAGCGGATGACCGCGGGGATCTTGGCCTCGATGTTGTGGCACTGGTCGAGCATGAAGGCCACGCCGGTCGCCGCGTCGAAGCCGCCGTTCTTGGCGACCTCGTGCAGGATCCGGAAGAGCTGGAAGGGGTCGGCGGCGCCGACCATCAGGTCGTCGTCGGCGTAGAAGCGGGAGTTGAAGTCGAATCCGCCGAGCTTCCCCTGGCTGAGCAGGAAGGCGACGATGAACTCGATGTTGGTGCCCGGCGCGTGGTGGCCGGTGTCGACGACGACCTGCGCCTTGGGGCCGAGCTTGAGGCAGTGCGCGTAGGCGGTGCCCCAGTCCGGGACGTCGGTGGTGTAGAACGCCGGCTCGAAGAGCTTGTACTCCAGCAGCATCCGCTGGTCGTCGCCGAGCCGCTCGTAGACCTCGGTGAGGGCCTCGGCGAGACGCTCCTGGCGGCCCACGATGTCGTCCTGGCCGGGGTAGTTGGTGCCGTCGGAGAACCAGAGCTTGAGGTCGGCGGAGCCGGTGGCGTCCATGATGTCGACGCACTCCAGCAGGTGGTCCGTGGCCTTGCGGCGGACCCGGGGGTCGGGGTGGCACACGCTGCCGAGCTTGTAGTCGTCGTCCTGGAAGACGTTGGAGTTGATCGCGCCCAACTCCAGGCCGCGCTCCTTGGCGTGGGCGCCGAGCGCGGTGTAGTCGTCCACCCGGTCCCAGGGGATGTGCAGGGCCACCTTGGGGGCGACGCCGGTGAACTCGTGCACCTTCGCAGCGTCGTCGAGCTTCTCGTACGGGTCACGGGGCACCCCGGCCTGGGCGAAGACCTTGAAACGGGTGCCGGAATTGCCGTAACCCCAGGACGGCGTCTCGATCCGCTGGGCTGTGAGTGCGGCCTTGACGGCTGCGATGTCAGGCATGTCCACCTCGGATGGCTCGGTGAATCGGCTCAGTGAACCGGCTTCAGTGAATCGATTCATTCGCCTGTGAAGCTATCCACGTCCACCGGTGGCCGTCAAGAGGTCTACCGGCCTCGATCCCCGTTATTGAATCGTGTCATCCCCGCCGTAAAAGCGAGTTGTTGCTGTTCGTGCGGCATCGTCAGGCCTGTTACCTGCGGGTTTCGCGAGGGTGCAGGTCAGGAGCGGGAGGCGGCGGCTCTTGACGCCTTCGCAGGGCGGGGCTAGCTTCCCGGCAACTCCGTTGAAACATTTCATAGCAGGAGGGCGCAATGACGCACCCCGAACCGGAGACCACTCCGGTGCTCGCGCTCGAGGGGGTGAGCAAGTCCTTCGGTGCCGTTCGCGCTCTGCGCGGTGTATCGCTCCGGCTGCACGCCGGCGAGGCCCATGCCCTGGCGGGCGAGAACGGCGCCGGCAAGTCGACACTGATCAAGACCCTCGCGGGTGTGCACCGCCCGGACACCGGCACGGTGCTGCTCGACGGCCGGCCCGTGGAGTTCCACGGCCCGGGGGACGCCCGTGACGCGGGGGTCGCCGTCATCTACCAGGAGCCGACGCTCTTCCCCGACCTGTCGGTGGCCGAGAACATCTTCGTCGGCCGCCAGCCCCGCCGTTCGCTGGGCAGGGTCGACCACAAGGCCGTGCGCGAGGCCGCGGCCGATCTCTTCCGCCGCCTCGGCGTGGACCTCGACCCGGAACAGCCGGCGCGCGGACTGTCCATCGCCGACCAGCAGTTGGTGGAGATCGCCAAGGCGCTCTCCTTCGACGCCCGCGTCCTGATCATGGACGAGCCGACCGCCGCGCTCACCGGCAGTGAGGTCGCCCGCCTCTTCGGCGTCGTCAAGTCCCTGCGCGAGCAGGGCGCCGCGGTGCTCTTCATCTCCCACCGCCTCGAGGAGATCTTCGCCCTCTGCCAGCGGGTCACCACCCTGCGGGACGGAGCGTGGATCGCCAGCGAGCCCCTCGACGGGCTCTCCGAGGACGACCTGGTGCGCCGCATGGTCGGCCGCGACCTGGACGAGCTCTACCCCAAGCAGGACGCCGAGATCGGCGAGGTCGCCCTCAGCGTGCGCCGGCTCACCCGCGAAGGCGTCTTCACCGACGTCTCCTTCGAGGTGCGCCGCGGCGAGATCGTGGGCCTGGCGGGCCTCGTCGGCGCCGGGCGCAGCGAGGTCGCCCGGGCGATCTTCGGCGTGGACCGCAGGGACGCCGGCGAGGTCGTCGTCGACGGCAAGCCGCTGCGCGGCGGCGCACCGAGCCTGGCCATGGCCGCGGGGATCGCGCTGGTCCCCGAGGACCGCCGGGCCCAGGGCCTGGTGATGGACATGTCCATCGAGCGCAACATCGGCCTCACCGGCTTCGCCGCCACCACCAAGGGCGGTCTGATGAGCCGTGGCGCCGAGCGCAGCCGAGCGCTGGACTGGGCCGTCCGGCTCCAAGTCAAGTACGCCCGGCTGGGCGACGTCGTCGGCACCCTCTCGGGCGGCAACCAGCAGAAGGTCGTCCTCGCCAAGTGGCTCGCCACCGCGCCCGGGGTGCTGATCGTCGACGAGCCCACGCGCGGCATCGACGTCGGCACCAAGGCCGAGGTGCACCGGCTGCTGTCGCGGCTCGCGTCCGAGGGCGTGGCCGTACTGATGATCTCCTCCGACCTGCCGGAGATCCTCGGCATGGCGGACCGCGTCCTGGTGATGCACGAGGGACGACTGACGGCCGAGATCCCCCGGTCGGAGGCGACCGAGGAATCCGTGATGGCGGCGGCCACCGGCCGCGTGAGGAGGGCGGCGTGACCGTGACCGCCGACACCCCGCAGCAGATCGCCGCGGACGAACCGACCGCGTCCCGCCGCTTCCTGGACCGGGTGCTGAAACTGCGGGCGCTCGCCGTGCTCGCCGTGCTCGTGGTCATGCTGGCCGCGACCCAGATCTACAACAGCGAGTTCCTGTCCCAGCAGGGCGTCAAGGACCTCCTGCTGAACGCCACCATCCTGGTGCTGGTCGCCGTCGGCCAGGCCATGGTCGTCATCACCCGCAACGTCGACCTGTCGGTCGGCTCGGTGCTCGGCATCTCGGCCTTCGCAGCCGGCACCTACCTGCACGGCGGCGGCAACCCGCTGGTCGCCGTGCTCATCGCGGTCGCGCTCGGCGTGCTGTTCGGCCTGCTCAACGGCCTGCTGGTGAGCCTGGGTCAGGTCCCCGCGCTCGTGGTGACGCTGGGCACGCTCTACATCATCCGCGGCATCGACTCCATCTGGGTCGGCTCCCGTCAGATCACCGCGGGCGACCTGCCGGCGAGCTTCGTCGACTTCGGTCACGACGGCCTGTCGGTGATCCCCTACCTCGCGCTCCTGACGCTCGCGGTGCTGGTCGCGGCCGGGTACTACCTGCGCAGCTACCGCGGCGGCCGCGACCTGTACGCGCTGGGCTCCAGCCCGGAGGCCGCCCGGCTGGCCGGCGTGCCGGTCCGCAAGCGGATCCTGACCGCGTACGTGGTGTGCGGGGCGCTCGCCGGACTCGCCGGCGCGCTCTACCTCGCCCGGTTCGGCAACGTCGACTCCGGCACCGGCAACGGCTACGAACTGACCGTCGTCAGCGCCGTGGTGGTCGGCGGCGTCGCCTTCACCGGCGGCTCCGGCACCGTGTACGGCGCCGCGCTCGGCGCCCTGCTGCTGACCTCGATCAACAGCGTCCTGCCCTCCATCGGCGTCAGCTCGGTGTGGGTGCTGGCCATCGACGGCGTCCTGCTCCTGCTCGCCATCGCCGTCGACCGGATCGTGGCGCTGCGGGTGGCCGGCGTCCTCCGCAAGCGGGCCGCACAGATGAGGAGTGCCCACCATGCCTGAGACCACCAAGGCCCCCGCCCCGCTCGCCCGCCTCGGCGGCGCGGTGCGCTGGGACACCGCGGTCGGCGCGCTGCTCGTCGTCCTGCTGATCTGCTCCTTCTCCTTCGTGGACAACTTCGGCAACGCCCTGAACGTGTCCTTCCTGATCGGCAACACCCTGCCGATCGCGCTCATCGCGCTGCCGATGACCATGCTCGTGGTCTCCGGTGAGATCGACCTGTCCGTCGGCTCCACCGCCGGCCTGTCCGGGGCCGTGATGGGCGCGCTGTGGAACGGCGGCATGGCGATCGAGACGATCATCCCGCTCTGCCTGCTCCTCGGCGCCCTGTGCGGCCTGGTCAACGGCCTGCTCGTGACCCGGCTCGGCCTGCCCTCGCTCGCCGTCACCATCGGCACGCTGGCCGCCTACCGCGGCATCGCGCAGATCGTGCTCGGCGCCGACTCCGTCACCGACTTCCCGCAGCAGTACCTCGACTTCGGCGCCGGCCGGATCGACGGCACCTTCATCCCGTACGCCGCGATCCCCTTCGCCGTGCTGCTGCTGATCGCCGTCCTCGTGCTGCACGCGACCCCCGTCGGGCGTTCCCTGTTCGCCGTCGGCGCCTCGGAGGAGGCGGCCCGGTTCGCGGGTGTGCGCGTGCGGCGGCTGAAGCTGGCGATGTTCGTGACGACCGGCCTGGTCTCCTCCCTCACCGGAGTCTTCTGGGCCCTGCACTACGCCAGCGCGCGCTACGACAACGCCACCGGTCTGGAGCTGTCCGTCATCGCCGGCGTGCTGCTCGGCGGCATCGACTTCGACGGCGGCAAGGGCACCCTGGGCGGCGCGATCGCCGGGGTGTTCCTGCTGGGCGCGGGCCAGAACGTCATGAGCCTGCTCAACGTCTCGGCCCAGTCCCAGATCGTCGTCACCGGCGTGCTCCTGGTGATCTCCGTCCTCGCCCCGAGGATCGGCCGTCAGGTCGCGCAGGCCAGGGCGCGCAGGAGGTCGGCCGACCAGGCCCCGGCCGCGCTCGCCGCCTCGTGAACCCCCACCTCCCCCCGCACACGTCACACGGCACCACCAACCGCACCACCACCCGCACCCCGTCCCGTCCTCACTCCGGCACCCGCTCCGGAGGCGAAAGGATCACCATGTCCAGCAGAACCCTCACCCGTCGTGCCACCGTCGTCGTCGCCGTGACCGCGGCCGTCGCGCTCGGCGCCACGGCCTGCGGCGGCACCACCAAGAACTCCTCCAAGGACAGCGGCGGCGGAGCCAAGGCGACCGCGTCGGCCGACCCCAACGCGGCGACCAAGAAGGGCCTGACCGTCGCCTTCCTGCCCAAGCAGGTCAACAACCCGTACTTCACCATCGCCGACGGCGGCGGCAAGCAGGCCCTGGACACGCTGGGCTCCACCTACAAGGAGGTCGGCACCAGCAGCGGCACCGACACCGCCGGCCAGGTGAGCTACGTCAACACCCTGACCCAGCAGCAGGTCGACGCGATCGCCGTCTCCGCGCAGGACCCGGGCGCGCTGTGCACCTCGCTGAACCAGGCCCGCAAGAACGGCATCAAGGTCGTCACCTACGACTCGGACACCAAGCCGGAGTGCCGCGACCTGTTCGTGTCGCAGGCCAGCTCCGAGGACCTGGGCCGCACCGAGGTGCAGCTGCTGGCCGAGCAGATCGGCTACAAGGGCGAGATCGCGATCCTCTCGGCGGCGCAGACCGCCACGAACCAGAACACCTGGATCGACTTCATGAAGGACGAGCTCAAGGACCCCAAGTACAAGGACGTCAAGCTGGTCAAGGTCGCCTACGGCAACGACGACGCCCAGCAGTCCTTCCAGCAGACCCAGGGCCTGCTCCAGCAGTACCCCAACCTGAAGGGCATCATCTCCCCGACCACGGTGGGCATCAAGGCGGCCGCCCAGTACCTGGCGGGGTCCAAGTACAAGGGCAAGGTCAAGCTGACCGGCCTCGGCACGCCCAACGACATGCGCGCCTACGTCAAGAACGGCACCGTCGAGGCCTTCGAGCTGTGGGACCCGGCCAAGCTGGGCTCGCTCGCCTCGTACGCCGCGGTCGCCCTGTCCTCCGGCCAGATCTCCGGTGCGGAGGGCCAGACCTTCAAGGCCGGTGACATGGGCAGCTACACCATCGGCAAGGACGGCGTGGTGGTGCTCGGCAAGCCGACCGTGTTCACCAAGGACAACATCGACCAGTTCAAGTTCTGAGAGCCGGGGCGTGGCGGAGAAGGGCCGCACGGTGGGGATCAAGGACGTCGCCCGTGAGGCGGGGGTGTCCGTGGGCACGGTCTCCAATGTGATCAACCGGCCGGACGCGGTCCCCGAGGCCACCCGGGTCCGTGTGCAGCGCGCCATCGCCCGGCTGGGGTACGTACGCAGCGAGTCCGCCCGGCAGTTGCGGGCGGGCCGCAGCAGGATCATGGCCCTGCTCGTGCTCGACATGGGCAACCCGTTCTTCGTCGACGTGGCACGCGGCGCGGAACGGGCGGCCCGGGCGGCGGGGCTCGGCGTGATGGTCTGCAACAGCGCGGAGAACCCGCAGGAGGAGGCCGCGTACCTGTCGCTCTTCGCGGAGCAGCGGGTGCGCGGGGTGCTGGTGACGCCGGCCGACGCCGACGGCGGCAACCTCGCCGCGTTCCGGCGGCACCGCATCCCCTTCGTCCTCGTCGACCGGGTCGCGGCGGGCACCGCCGAGTGCTCGGTGTCGGTGGACGACGTGGCCGGCGGCCGGATGGCCGTCGGCCACCTGGCGGCCGCCGGGCACCGGAGGATCGCGTACGTCTCCGGCCCCGGGCACCTGCAGCAGGTCCGGGACCGGCGCGCGGGGGCGCTCGCCGCCCTGGCGGAGGCCGGACTGCCACCGGAGACCCTGCGCGAACTGCCCACCGAGCGGCTGGACGTCGCGGCCGGACGGGACGCCGGCCACCGGCTGCTCGGCCTCCCGGAGCGGCCGACCGCCGTGTTCTGCGCCAACGACCTGCTCGCCCTCGGGGTGCTGCAGGCGCTGTACGCGGCGGGGGTGGACGTCCCCGGCGAGATGGCCATCGTCGGCTACGACGACATCGAGTTCGCGGCCGCGGCGGCCGTGCCGCTCACCTCCGTGCGGCAGCCCGCCACGAACATGGGCGCGCTGGCCGCCGGGATGCTGCTGGAGGAGACCGGGCCGCAGGCCCGGGAGCACCAGCATCGCCGGGTCGTGCTCCAGCCGGAGCTGGTGGTCAGGGACTCCAGCCTGATCAGGCGCTGAGCCGGCCCGGCCGGGGGCCGGCCCGGGCCGGGTTGCGGTGCGGCGCTGGTTTCGGCTGCCCGGCCGCTGATCCGCGCGCAGATGCGCGGGGACGGGACCGGGCCCGGGCTCGGGAGCAGCGGCGCCGACGGGTCGTGCTCCAGCCCGGGTTGGGGTCCGCGACTTCAGCCTGATCAGGCGCTGAGCCCGTCCGGGCGGCCGGTGGCGGCGCGGGTCTCCGCGTCGCCGGGCCACCGGCCTGATCAGGTGCTGGGTCAACCCGGCCGGTCCGGGGCTCCGGTCGCGGTGCGGCCGGTGAGGTGCTGGTTTCGGCTGCCCGGCCGCTGATCCGCGCGCACGTGCGTACGGGGACGGGACCGGTCCCTGGCCCGGGAGCACCGGCGCTGGCGCGGGTCTCCGCGTCGCCGGGCCACCGGCCTGATCAGGCGTTGGGCCGGTCCGGGCGTCCGGCCGCGGTGCGGCCCATGGTCAGCGCGAGCTTGCGCAGCCGCCGCCAGTCCGTGCGCACGCCCGTGGCCGGCACCCCCGGGCGGCCGCGGGGCACCCGGACCCGCAGCGCGCCGGGGCGGATGCGGCAGCGCACGGGGGTGGGCAGCACGAGGGCCTCGCCGTCCACGCCCGCATCGATCTCGTCGGCGTCGGCCGTGGTCACCACCTCCCGCGCCGTCGCCACGGTGAGCCCGGCGGCGACCCGCGGGCCCATCAGCAGCCCCGCGGCCTGGGCCGCGTTGTCGACCTTGACGCCGAGCACCCCCAGCAGACCGGTGTCGAGACGGTCCCGCCGGCCGAGCCCGGCCGGGTCGTCGGTCCGGTACGGGTTGTTGCTCACCAGCACGGCCTGCGGCTCGTCGATGACGGTGTCCCCGGCCGTGGCCGTCAGCCGGGGCCCGGCGCGATGGGTGAGCAGGTCGGGCAGGAGCTCCAGGATGGTGCCGACCTTGTCGTCCCGGTACGCGGGACTCTGCACGACGGCCGCGTAGGCGCCGAACGACACGTTGTTGACGAAGGGCCGGTCGCCCACGTAGCCGAGGTCGACCCGCAGCTCCACGCCGTCCCTGAGCGCGTCCAGGCAGGCCGCGGGGTCGGCGCGGTCCAGACCCAGGTCCATGGCGAAGTGGTTGCGGGTGCCCGCGCAGATCACCAGGAACGGCAGTCCCCGTTCGGCGGCCACCCCGGCCACCAGCGCCTGCGTGCCGTCCCCGCCGGCCACGCCGAGCAGGTCGGCGCCCTCGTCGGCCGCCCGCCGGGCCAGCTCCGCGACGTCCTGCGGGTGGTCGGGGTCGAGCAGCACGACCCGGGCACCGAGCGCCTCCGCCTTCTCCTTCAGCCCGAAGGCTCCGACCTTGCCGCCGCCGGAGCGCGGGTTCATGATCAGGAACGGTCGCCGCGGCCGGGCCGCGATCCGCTCCCGCAGCCGTGCCTCATGGGCCCGGGTGGCGCGTACCGCGTTGCGCCCGGCGGCGACGGCCAGCGCCCACAGCGCCAGCGAGGTGACCACGACCCACAGCAGATTGGCCCGGTCGTAGAAGGCGAGGACGGCCAGCGGGGTCACCACGGTCAGCACCACGGCCAGCGCCCGCACCACACCGCGGCGGGTCAGCACCCACCACGCCCCCGCCGCCGTCACCGCGGTGCCGCCCAGCGCGGCTCCCACCAGCGCGATGCTGCGCAGCCCCGCGACCACCAGCGGCAGCGCCACGGCCGCCCCCGCCGCGGCCAGGGCCAGACGGGCGAGCCAGCGCTGTGCGACGTGCCTGCGGGAGAGGTGCTCCATGTTCCGACAGTGCCACCCCACGGCCCCGGCCCGCCATCCCGGCCGTTCCCCCGGGTGGCGATCCGGCCCCGTCCCCGGGTGCTACGGTCCCCGGACATCCGGCGGCGGACCTCACGTACCGTCACCGTTCCCCTCTCGAAGGAGTCCGGGCCCGTGACCGAAGGTGACGCCGCCGTTTGGGACTTCAACCGTAGCGACGGCTTCTGGAAGCCCACGCGTACACCGCCGGCGGACGAGAACCTGCTGTCGGCGGTGGAGACGCCGGCGATCTCGTTCGGCAAGCGGGCCCACAGCGTCCGGCTGTTCCTGGAGGCGGTGGAGCGGGTGGTGTCCGGGGACTCTCCCGGCTCGCCGGTGAACACCACGACGGCGTTCGTGCGCAGACGCGACGACGGCGCGTTCGAGCTCTGCGACAAGTACGGCCAGTTCGAGAACACCGTGGTATCCGCTCGGGAGCTGACCTCGATGCTCTCCGCGCCGGCGGCGCGGATCGAGGCCGGCTGACCTGCGGCCCGGGCCCGGCGCCGCGGCGTCAGGTCGTGCAGCGCAGCACGCCCGCGGCCTGCTTGGCGGTGAGCACGCGGCGCACGCTGTTCGCGACCAGCGTCCGCACCTTCGGGTCGTGGCGCATGGCGTAGCGGATGCCCTCGGCCATCGTGGGGATGCCCTTGGGGGAGACGGTGAGGGTGAGGTCGCCGCCGGCGCGGAGGAAGGACAGGGCGCGCTGGCCGAGGGCGACGGACTGGGCGGAGGCGGCCTTGCCGAGGTCGTCGGAGATGATGACGCCCTTGAAGCCCAGGTCGTGGCGGAGGGTCTGATCGACGATCAGCGAGGAGAACACGGCCTTGTGCTTGGGGTCGATGCGCTTGTACGTCGCCAGGGAGACCATCACCAGCCCCGCGCCCGCGGAGATGCCCGCGCGGAAGGGGGCGATGTTGCTGCCCGTGCGGGTCAGCGTCGTGTCCGTCACCGAGGCGGTCGTGTCCGTGTTGCCCTTGACGCTGCCGAGGCCCGGGAAGTGCTTGGGCGTGGTCAGCACCCCGGCCGTCTTCGAGCCCTGGACGTACGCCGTGACGTGCGGGGACACCACGCCGGACGTCGCGCCGAACTGGCGTCCGTAGCGGCCGATGGGGGCGTTCGCGGTGCCGATCGAGGTCGGGACGATGTCGGCGACGGGGGCCAGGTTGACGTTGACGCCCGCCTTCTTCAGCTCCTTCGCCCAGCCCTCCGCGCGCGAGCGCAGCGTGGCCGTGGACCAGGTGCCCTGCGTCTTCCCGCTGGGGATGGTGGAGAAGCCGGGGCCCTTGAGGACCTGCACCTGGCCGCCCTCCTGGTCCGTGGAGACCAGCAGGCCGACCCGCTGCCCGGCCACCGTCTGCCCGAGCGACTTCTGCAGCCCGTCCACCAGGGTCCGGGTCTTCGTCACGCCGGCCGTGCTGCGGCCCGCGAGGAACACGGACCCGACGGCGTACGACCGCATCGCGTCCTGGTCCGCTTTCGGCGGCGAGGGCAGCTGGGCCGCGCCCATGAAGAGCTGCCCGACGCGCTGGGTGTCGTTCATCGCGGCCAGGACCCGGTCGACGCAGGACGCCTTCGGGGTGGCGGTGGCCGCCGCGCGCCCTGTGGCGACCATGGACTCCGGGGCGGACGGCGCCCCCTCGCAGGCGGCCAGGGCCAGTGTCGTGGCCAGCAGGGCGAGGGACACGCGTCGGAGGGTGAGGGCGTACGAGGTCACACCTGCAGCGAATATCCTGATTGTCTGTCGTGTCAATCGGAGCGGGACGCCGGGGGAGGGGTCATGACGAGCCGTTACGTCGCCGTGGTGGGGCCCGCCGATGCCGGGGAGCCGGAGCGCGAGGTCGCCCGCAGGGTCGGCGAACTCCTTGCCCGGCGCGGCGCCGTCGTCGTCTGCGGCGGCCTCGGCGGGGTGATGGGCGCCGCGTCCGAGGGAGCCCGCGCGTACGGCGGGACCACCGTCGGACTCCTCCCGGGCCGGGACCGCCGGGCGGGTGACCCGTCCCTCTCGGTGGCGATCGCCACCGGCCTCGGCGAGCTCCGCAACGGCCTGGTCGTCGCCGCCGCCGACGCCGTGGTGGCGGTCGGCGGCAGCTGGGGCACCCTGAGCGAGGTGGCGCTCGCCCTGCGGACCGGCAAGCCCGTCGTCGTGGTCGACGGCTGGGACGTGCACGGGCCCCCGGCCGGGGAGACGTTCCTGCGGGCGGCCTCCGCGGAGGAGGCCGTCGAGGCGGTGGAGGGCGCGCTGGCGGAGTCCTCCTCCGGCGGCTGAGTAGCGGGGGAGCCCCGGCGCGGGTCGGACTGCGACGGCCTTCAGGTCGGTGTGGTGGGCCGGCTCCGCCGCGTCCAACTCGCGGCCGGTCCCGCTCGCCTTGAAGCCGCCGAAGGGTGCACGTGGAAGGTGCCGGTGGGGACCCGCCGGTGATGCGGACACCCTCGTCCTCGTCCTCGTCGTCGAAGGGGATCACGACCGGCCCGGCCCCGGCGGCCGTCGTGCCCGGCGCCCGGCGCCCGGCGGTCCCACGGGATCGTCGAGGGCCGTCCGTATCCGGGCCCGGCCACCCCCTCCGGCGCGCCGCGCCCTGCCGGGTACCCGGCCACGGGGCACCGGTGACGGGCGGCCCTTTGGGGCTGGTTCGTACCGTCACCGGGTGGTTCGCCGTGCACTGGCGGGGGTCGTCGCAGGTTGCCCGGACCGTGCCGTGTCGCCGTTGGGACATGTCCCAGCTGTGACAGCTGATACCCGGTGACACCTCCCCGGCATCGGCAGATTCTGTCGGACAGCGCGTGACCCGGAGCTGTACGAAAGGTGTTTGGCTGATGGCATGGTTCCGCCTCACGGCGGCGATATCGACAGTGCTGGTGGTGACGCTCGGAGGCACGATGACCGCCTCCGCAGGGACCACCCCGGACGGCCCGGCGCGATCCGCCGACCGTGACGGGACGTCCTCCACCACCGTCCGGCTGGTGACCGGTGACCGGGTGACGGTGACGTCGCTGCCCGGTGGGCGGAGCACCGCCTCGGTCCAGCCCGGACCTGGCCGCGAACGCATCCCCTTCCGCACGCTGGAAGCCGACGACAAGTCGTTGACCGTCGTGCCGTTCGACGCCGAGGCGCTGGTGTCCGCGGGCACCCTTGACCGCCGGCTGTTCAACGTGACGGCACTGATCGCCGCCGGATACGACGAGGCGCACACCTCCACGCTCCCGCTGATCGTCTCCTCACGGCCCGAGCCGTCACGGGACGGGGCCCGCGTGGCGTCGCAGGCGGCGAAGACCGCCGGGGCCACCGCCGACCGGCTGGTGGCGTTCCGCGCGGACAAGACGTCCGCGCGCACCCTGGAGAGCATCGACGCCCGCTCCCTCCGGGTGGACGGCGACGAACTCGGCGCCTTCTGGAAGACGCTGAACCCCGGTGGGACCTCGGACGCCGCCCGGGCCGCGGTGACCCCGCGGGTCTCGCTGGACGGCAAGGTCAAGGCGGTGCTGGACCGCAGCACCGCGCAGATCAACGCGCCCGTCGCGTGGAAGGCCGGGTACGAGGGCCAGGGTGTGAAGGTCGCGGTGCTGGACACCGGTGTCGACGCGAACCACCCCGACCTGGCGGGGCGCATCGCCGAGGCCGAGGACTTCTCCGGCAGCGGCAACACGGTCGACCACTTCGGGCACGGCACGCACGTCGCCTCCATCGTCGGCGGCACCGGCGCGGCGTCGTCGGGAACCCGGCGGGGTGTGGCGCCCAAGGCCGACCTGCTGGTCGGCAAGGTGCTCGGCGACGACGGCTCGGGCTCGGAGTCGCAGGTCATCGACGGTATGGAGTGGGCGGCGGGCGAGCACGCCAAGGTCGTCAACATGAGCCTCGGTGCGGACATCCAGACCGACGGCACCGACCCGATGAGCCAGGCCGTCAACACCCTGACCGCGTCGACGGACACGCTGTTCGTCATCGCCGCGGGCAACGCCGGCCCGGGGCCGTCCACCGTCGGATCGCCGGGCGCGGCCGACGCGGCGCTGACCGTCGGCGCCGTCGACCGGGACGACTCCCTCGCCTCCTTCTCCAGCCGCGGCCCGCGCTTCGGCGACGGCGCCGTCAAGCCCGACGTGACCGCCCCGGGCGTGGGTATCGTGGCCGCCCGTGCCGCGGGCACCACCATGGGCGACCCGGTCGACGCGAACTACGTCGCCGCCTCGGGCACGTCGATGGCGACTCCGCACGTCGCGGGCGCCGCGGCGCTGCTGGCGCAGCAGCACTCGGGCTGGGGCGCGCAGCAGATCAAGGACGCGCTGATCAGCACTTCGCGCACGGTGCCCGGCACCAAGGTGACCGAGCAGGGCGGCGGTCGCATCGACCTGGCCACCGCCACCGGCCCGATCACCGCGACCGGCACGGTCGCGCTGCCCCCGGTCGAGAACGGCGGAACGGCGGGACGGCAGCAGGCGGCCACCGTGCGCTACACCAACACCGGTGACAAGACGGTCGATCTGAAGCTGGCCGTCAAGCTGTCCACCGGAACCGGGCGCGCGCTGCCCGACGGGGTCGTCACCCTCGGCTCCGGCACCGTGAGCCTCGCTCCCGGCGCCACCGCCGACGTCCCGCTGAGCACCGACGCGGCCCACGCCGCGCGCGGGAAGTACTACGGCTACGTCACCGCCGCGGCGGCCGACGGCACCGTTGTCGCCCACACCACCGTCGGCCTCAACGTGCACGCCCCCAAGCACAAGTTGACCGTGGTCGCCCGCGACCGCGACGGCAAGGTCATCGAGGGCGCGGCGCCGACGATCTGGGGCGCCGACGGGTTCGTGCAGTACAGCGGCGTCGAGCCCGCCGTCGCCGAGGTCGAGGAGGGCACCTACCAGCTCAGCTTCGGGACGCTGGACAGGGCCGCCGACGGCCAGGAGCTCCGCGAGGTGGTCAACCCGGAGGTGAAGGTCACCAAGGACACCACGGTGACGCTCGACGCCTCCAAGGTCACCGAGGTGAAGATCCGCACGCCCCGGCCCGCCGAGCAGCGCGGCATCCTGAGCTACCAGACGTACCGGAAGATCGACGGCAACGGCCTGATCCAGGGCGTGATGTTCTTCGACATCGCCAAGCGGATCTACGTCAGCCCCACCGCGCGCGTCACCGACGGCGACTTCGAGTTCGCCTCGCGCTGGCAGCTGGTCGCCCCGCAACTGCGGGCGAAGGTCTCCGGCGGCTCGTCGGCCTTCACCCCGTACTACGTGCCCGCGTCCCCGGCCTTCGACGACAAGGGCGCCAAGCTGACCGCCGTCGACGCCGGCACCGGCACCGCGGCCGAGCTGAAGAAGGCCGGTGTGCGCGGCAAGCTGGCCGTGGTCCGCTGGGACTTCTCCGACGACCGGGAGCTCGCCAAGGCGGCCAAGGAGGCCGGGGCCAAGGCGCTGATGCTGGTCGTGGAGGAAGGCTTCTACCCCTGGACCCGGTGGAGCCCGACCGGTGACCGGATGGCCCTGCCCACCATGCGCGCCGGCACGGCGGAGGGCACCGCGATCCTCAAGAGCATCAAGAAGCGCACCACCACGGTGGAGTTCTCCGGCACGGTGCGCAGCCCGTACCTGTACGACGTGATGCAGGTGTCCAAGGGCTTCGTTCCGAAGAACCTGGTGCACACCGTCTCCGAGCGCGAGAGCGCCGTGGTCCGCAGCACCTACACCCGTACCGGCGCCTCGCAGTGGGCGAGTGAGCAGCGCTTCGGGTGGCGTCCGTACCAGGACACCGCCTGGAACCAGTACAGCCGTGAGGTGCCGACGGGCCAGGAGCGCGTGGAGTACGTGACCGGCGGGGACACCCTGTGGCGCCACACCGTGCACCACAACGTCGTCTTCGGCATGGACACCCCGCTGGGGGCCGGCATGCAGAACGTGCCGCGCACCTACCGGCCCGGTCAGAAGGCCACGGAGCGCTGGTTCGGGGCCGTGGTCCGGCCGTCGATTCCGCGCGGCGCGGCCTGGCCGTCGGTGCGCAACGGCAACACACTGTCCGTCTTCGTTCCGGAGTTCAACGACTCCGGCACCGGCCACTATTCGTTCTACGAGCGCAACGGCTTCGGTGGCGGCATCGGAACCGGCGCGGCCCGCGCCGGCGACGCAGTCCCGGTGGACGACACCGCCACCGCGGTGCTCTACCGCGACGGGAAGCGGATCGCCGAGTCCGACCAGGGCGCGTGGGGCGACATCGAGGTGCCGGCCGGCGACGCAAAGTACCGGCTGGACCTGGCGACCACCCGGGTATCGGACGACTGGCGCTTCGGCGCCGGCACCCGCACCTCGTGGTCCTTCCGCTCCGGTTCCGCCGCCGACACGACGCTGCTGCCCCTGCTGCAGGTCGACTACGCGGTGCCGGTCGACGCCCGCAACGCGGTGGGCCCCGCCCGCCGGTACCAGCTGGGCCTGAACGTGCGGATGCAGGACGGCATGGCCGCGCCGCGCGGGGTGACCCTGCGGGTCGAGACGTCCTACGACGACGGGCGGACGTGGACCCGGGCCGGCACGGCCCGCAAGGGTGGCGGCTTCACCGCCACCGTGGAGCGTCCGTCGCGGGTGCGCGGCGACGCCTACGTGACGCTGCGCGTGACCGCGACCGACGCGGCCGGCAACAGCGTCCGGCAGACGGTGGACCGCGCGTATCTGCACAGCGGCGCACGGGCTTCCGGAGGACGGTGACGGTGGGGCGTCACCGTTGACACAGCGGCGGGTGCAGGGGAGTGTGGGCCCCTGCACCCGCCGCGCCATTGGCACGAAACATTTCCCGGGTATAGTCCGGCCTTTAACGAAATGTACGGCTTGTGCCCACCCTGTGCGCATGCTGTGCGGACCCGTTCGGACCCGGAGGAACGCGGCATGCTCGAGGCGGCTGGCCTCACCGCGGTCGAGGAGACCGTCTACCGGCTTCTGGTGACCACCGCGACCGCCTCGGCGGACGACGTCGCGGTGCAGACGGGCCTCCCGCCCGGGCAGACGGAGGGCGTCCTCGCCTCCCTCGCCACCAAGGGGCTCGCCAGCCCCACCGACAACCGCCCCCGGCACTACGCCGCCACCCCGCCCGACGTGGCCCTGCTGCCGCGTCTGCAACGCCAGGCCGACGCCCTCGACAAGGCCCGCACGGCGGTCACCGACCTGCTGGACAGCTACCGCAGCACGGCGCGCCGCCAGGACGCCGGCCAGCTCATCGAGGTCATCACCGGCAGCCAGGCGCTGCGCCAGCACCTGCGGCAGATGCAGGAGAACGCGCGCCACGAGATGCTCTGGTTCTGCAAGGCGCAGTACGTCGCCATGCCCTCGGGGAGCAACCGCGCCGAGTACGACGCCCTCGCCCGCGGTGTGCGGTACCGCGTCCTGTACGAGCGGGCGTTCTTCGACGACGACGGGGCCATTGACAACGTTGTTGAGGGCGTCCAGGCCGGGGAGATAGCCCGCTCCGTGCCTCATCTGCCGCTGCGGCTCGCGGTCGCCGACCGCACCATCGCCATCTGCCCCCTGGTCCCCGGCGGCCCGCACGGCAGCCCGAACGAGCCGACCGCGGCGCTGCTGCGCGACAGCAGCCTCCTGGAGGCGCTGACCGCGCTGTTCGAACGCTACTGGGAGGACGCGGTACCGCTGCACGTCAGCGCGTCCGGCGCGATGAGCGGCGCCGACGACGCGGACGGCTCCGACCCGCTGAGCGAGACCGACCGCCGGCTGCTGTCGCTGCTCGTCGCGGGCGTCGCGGACAAGGCCATCGCCAGCCAGATGGGCCTGAGCCGGCGCACCGTCCAGCGCCACATCCAGCACATGATGACACTGGCCGGCGCCGCGACCCGCATGCAGCTCGCATGGCAGGCGGCCCGCCGCGGCTGGCTCTGACCAGGGGTGCGGGAGGGGCCGCGGGCGTAGGGTGAGAAGTGGCGCGAGTGCCCAAGGCCCCGGAGCGTTGGTGCCATGTCCCGACGTCACACCGCTCCCTCCAGCAGCAGCGCCGAGGAGCTGTTGAACACACTCGGACAGCTCACCGGCCGCATCCTGGAGCGGATCAAGATGCAGCAGGCTCGGGTGGAGCTGGCGGCCGCTCTCCAGCGGCACACCCTCCGCGCCGCGCTCCCGGCCGTCCCAGGGCTGCGCGTGGCGGGCCGGTACGCCCCCGCGCGTGACGGGCTCGACATCGGCGGCGACTGGTACGACGTGTTCCCCATGCCGGACGGCAGCGTCGGCTGCGCGATCGGCGACGTGCAGGGCCACGACGTCGAGGCCGCCGCCTACATGGGCCAGGTGCGCACCTGCCTGCGCGCCGTCGCCGTCGCGACCACGGAGCCGGCGGAGGTGCTCGCCCGCACCAACGACCTGCTGATCTCCATGGGCTCCGGGCTCTTCGTGACGTGCAGCTTCCTCCGCTTCGACCCCGCGACCTGCGAACTGGTCGACGCCCGCGCCGGGCACGTCCCGGCGGTGTGGGCCACCGACGACGGCCGCTGCGAGGTCGTGCTCGACGAGGGCGGCCTGCCGCTGGGCATCCTCGACGGCGAGAAGTACCCGTCGACCCGCCGCGTCCTGGCCGGCACCGGTGCCTTCGTGCTGGTCACCGACGGCGTGGTGGAGGGACCCGGCCATCCCCTCGACGAGGGGCTGGCCCGCGTGGCGGATCTGGCCGCCGCCGGCTGCACCGCCGACCCCGACGAACTGGCCGCCCGGGTGATCGCCGTGGCCGACCTCACCGGGCACAGCGACGACGCCGCCGTGCTCGTCCTCGGACACGGCGGCCCCTGCGGGACGGCACCGCGATGACCGCCGACGGCCACGGCGAGGGGCTCCGGCGGCACCGGGCCACGGCCCTGTGGATCCTGGTGATGGCCGCCGCCTACTACGGCGGGGCCCGCATCGGCCTGGAGCAGCAACTGGTGCGCGGTCAGGTCACCCCGATGTGGCCACCGACCGGGATCGCCCTGGTCGGCCTGCTGCTCGGCGGGATCCGGCTGTGGCCGGGCATCGCGATCGGCGCGTTCGCCGTGAACATCGCGATCGGGCCGTCGTTCCTGCCCGTGCTGGGGATCGTGGCGGGCAACACCCTGGCTCCGGTGTGCGCCTGCCTGCTGCTGCGCAGGGTCGGGTTCCGCGTCGAACTCGACCGGCTGCAGGACGCGCTCGCCCTGGTGTTCCTCGGCGCGCTCGGCGGGATGCTGATCAGCGCGACGATCGGCAGCGGCGTGCTGGTGGCCTCCGGTGCCGTGCCGGCCGGCGCCTTCTGGTCCACCTGGTCGGTCTGGTGGACCGGCGACGCGATGGGCGTGCTGGTGATCGCGCCGCTGCTGCTCGTCCTGCGCACCGTCCGGGCGCCGCGCGGGGTCCCGCCGTACCGCTGGGCGGAGGCGGCGGCGCTCGTGGCGGGCACCGCGCTCGTCACGTTGGTGGCCACCCACAGCACGCCGGGGCTGCTCTTCCTCGTCTCCCCGCTGCTGATCTGGGCCGCGTTCCGCTTCCAGCTGACCGGCGCCGCGCCCTGCGCCCTGATCACCTCGCTCATCGCGATCGAGGCCGCGGCGGACGGGTCCGGCCCGTTCGCCGGACTCGACCTGTTCGCCAAGATGGTGACCCTCCAGGCCTTCAACGGGTCCGCCGCACTGACCGCCCTGCTGCTGTCGGCGACCGTCACCGAACGGGAGCACACCCGCCGCGAGATCGAGCAGGTCTGCCGCAGGCTCGGCGAGGCGCTGACCCGGCTCGCGCCCGACGAGAAGATCGAGCACTGGGCGGCCGTGCCGCCCGGCGAGCGCGGACACGAGTAGCGACGCCGTTCCGCGCGTCCTCCCGCCGGGGTGGCGCTACTTTGAGAGGGGGCCCCAAGAGGGCCGCCACAGCGGACGGAGGTGCCGGTGGGGACTGACGGCGGCAAGGACGCCGAGGGCCTGCCACGGCTGCAGCTGGACGAGTTGCTGGACGAGCTGCAATCGCGCATCGACGCGGTGCGGGGGACGCGGGACCGTGTGCACAGCCTGCTGGAGGCGGTGCTGTCGGTCGGCCGGGAGCTGGACCTGCCGCAGGTGCTGCGGCGGATCGTGGAGGCCGCGGTCCTGCTGGTGGACGCCGAGTACGGGGCGCTGGGCGTGATCGGCGACGACGCGCGGCTGGCCCAGTTCCTGACGGTGGGCGTCAGCGACGAGCAGACCAAGGCGATCGGGCCGCTGCCCTCGGGCCACGGCATCCTGGGCGAGCTGATCCGCCACCCGCAGCCGCTGCGCCTGGAGGAGATCGCGCAGCACCCGGCCTCCCACGGCTTCCCGGCGAACCACCCGCCGATGCACTCCTTCCTGGGGGTGCCGATCCGGATCCGCGACGAGGTGTTCGGCAACCTGTACCTGACGGAGAAACGGGGCGGCAAGGAGTTCGACGGCGAGGACGAGACGGTGCTGTCCACCCTGGCGGTGGCGGCCGGGGTGGCGATCGACAACGCCCGGCTGTACGAGGAGGCCAGGTCGCGGCAGCGGTGGCTGGAGGCGAACGCGGAGATCACCGGCGGTCTGCTGTCGGGCATGGAGGAGAACGCGGTGCTGGAGCTCATCGTGGAGCACGCCCGGAGCATCCTCGGAGCGGACCTGGGCGTGCTGGCCCTGCCGGCCGCGAGCGGCGACGGGATCACGATGGCGCTCGCCACCGGCATCGACGCCGACGCCCACCGGGGGCTGACGCTGCCCCGCGAGGGGTCGTTCACCGGGGCGGCCATGGCCGCGAACGAGCCGCTGACCAGCGTCGACATCCAGCGCGATCCACGGGTGGTGGCGGGCCCGCCGCGGTTCGGCGGTCTGGGACCCGCGGTGGCCGTGCCGATGGCGACCCCGCAGGGGGTGCGCGGGGCGCTGCTGCTGGCCCGGGCCGAGGGGGAGCCGCCCTTCACCGAGGCGGAGACCGCGCCGCTGCTGGGCTTCGCCGGCTCGGCGGCCCTGGCGATGGAGCTGGCCGAGCGCCGGCGGGCGGACGAGCAGCTGATCCTGCTGGAGGACCACGACAGGATCGCCCGCGACCTGCACGACCTGGCGATCCAGCGGCTGTTCGCGACCGGGATGACGCTGCAGAGCGCGGTGCGGTTCGTGGACCACCCGCAGGCGAGCGAGCGGCTGCTGCGGGCGGTGGACGACCTGGACGAGACGATCAAGATCATCCGCTCGACGATCTTCGGACTGCGCAGCCACGACATCGGCCCCGGCCGCCAGGGGCTGCGGGTGCGGACGGCGAAGGCCGTGGAGGAGGCGGTGCCCGCCCTGGGCTTCACCCCGTCGCTGCGCATGGAGGGGCTGATCGACACCGATGTGCCCGCCGCGGTCGCCGAGCACGTGGTGGCGGTGCTCGCCGAGGCCCTGTCGAACGTGGCCCGCCACGCCAGGGCCGGTGCCGCGGAGGTCTCCCTGGTCGTCGGCTCGGGCACGCTGACCCTCACGGTCAGCGACGACGGCGTGGGCGTCCCCGAGGACGGGCGCCGCAGCGGACTGGCCAACCTCGAGCGGCGCGCGAAGGAGCTGGGCGGCACGATGACGCTCGAGACGCCTGACCCTGGCGGCACCCGCCTGGTGTGGCGGGTGCCGTCCGACGGTGGCCGTACGCGCTGATCAGCCCCGCTCCGCGGCCTCGTGGGCCGGCACCCGCGACGCACCGGCCCCGAACGCCGTGGCGCCGAACCGGATGAGCATCTGCACCAGGCCCGGACCGCAGTCCGTGGTCCGCATCGCCGCGCGCAGGTCAGGCCACTCCATCGCCTCGTGCAGCAGCGTCGCGTGGACGGTGTGCGCCGTGGCCAGGAGCACCACGTGCTCCATCGCCTGCCCCGCCCGCAGCCAGTCCGCGCACGAGTCGTCGGGCGTGCACAGCGCCGCGACCAGGGGCCGCCGTTCGGGATCGACGGAGGCGGCCGCTCCGGCCCCCTCGTCCTCGTGGACCCGGCCCCCGGAACCCACGGCGCGGCCCGTGCCCGTCGTGCCGCGCTGCTCCGCCTCCGCGGTCAGCCGCAGCAGCCGCAGGGCCTCCTCGGTGCGCGGCAGGGTCAGTGACGCGCCCTCCGCGTGCGCGGCGTCGATCAGCTCCAGCACGACCGCCCCGGTCGGGCAGTGCGCGAAGTACGGCGTACGGCAGCTGTGCCGGCGCCAGATCGCGTCGTACAGGTCCCGGTACGGGCGGTCGCCGACGCGGAGCGGGCCGATCGGGCGCACGGCGGCGAGCAGGTCGGTGTCGCCGGGTACGGGCAGCAACTGCACGGTCGGCTCCCAGCCGAAGTGGGCCAGCGCGACCCGCAGGTTGAACACCGCGGCGCCGACGGACACGTGCAGGGCGCGCGCCGCCGCCTCCGACTCCGGCACCCCCGGCTCGGGGACCGCGCGGACCTGGAACGTGCCGGTCTCCGGATCGAGGCGGTACCGCCAGGGCCGGCTCCCGCGGAACGAAGGGGCCGCCACGGCGGCGGAGATCAGCTTCTCCAGGGTCGCCCCGTTGAGTGTGGTGGGATTCATGGCGCGCTCCCTCCGGACGACGGCGTCTCCCACCCTGCACGTCGCGACCCCCCATGGGGAGGGCCGACCGGCCCTACCGCCTGGGCCCGCCGGGGCATCCCCGCGGGGCCCCGCGTCCCCGGCCGACCGCACAGCCGGCCGCACACGAGAGCGCGGCCGCCAGGAGAACGGGGGCGCCCGCGCGGTGGGGGCCGCCGCTCACGGGCGCGCGGAGTCCCGGCGGCTCAGGGGGCGGAACCCTGTGGGCCGCGGGACGGCTGGTGCTGGGTGGCGAGCACGGCCCGCGGCGGTCACGTCTGCCCCGCCTCGGTACGCGCCAACGCCGTGAGGCGGCGGCCACGGGCGCTGCCCAGCAGGACCGGTGCTTGGCGACGGTGGCCACTCGGTGCGGGGAAACGGCGGTGCCCACGCCGAGCGGTCGCTGCTCACGGGCGCGCGGAGTCCCGGCGGCTCAGGGGGCGGAACCCTGTGGGCCGCCGGGCGGCTGGTGCTGGGTGGCGAGCACGGCGGCCTGGATGCGGCGCTCGACGCCGAGCTTGCCCAGCATCCGGGAGATGTGGTTCTTGACCGTCTTCTCGGACAGGAACAGCCGCTGCCCGATCTGCCGGTTCGTCAGTCCCTCGCCGATCAGCTCCAGGATCTCCCGCTCGCGCGGGGTCAGCCCGGCCAGTGCCTCGTCCTGCGGCTCCGGCGGCTGCTCCTGCTCGCGCAGGCTGTTCATCAGGCGGGCGGTGGTCGCGGGGTCGAGCATCGACTGGCCCGACGCCACCGTGCGGACGGCGGAGACCAGGTCGGAGCCCTTGATCTGCTTCAGCACGTAGCCGGCGGCACCGGCCATGATCGCGTCCAGCAGGGCGTCGTCGTCGTCGAAGGACGTCAGCATCAGGCAGGCCAGCCCCGGCATGCGCGAGCGCAGCTCCCGGCAGACGCCGATGCCGTCGCCGTCCGGCAGGCGCACGTCGAGGATCGCCACGTCCGGCCGCAGTGCCGGGGCGCGCGCCAGGGCGTGGTCGACCGTGCCGGCCTCCCCGGCGACCTCGATGTCCGGCTCGGCGTCGAGCAGATCATGCAAGCCGCGCCGTACCACCTCGTGGTCGTCGACCAGGAACACCCTGATCGGCGCCCGCTCCGTGAACTCCCGTGCCTCACTCATCCCGGCCCCCAGGGCGTCTCTTCCCGATCCCGCGGCCTCGCGCCGCCCGGCCCGCGCACCCGCCGCGCCGGCGTTCCTCCGTCCACAGGGATCAAGAAGACACGCCCGCGCGCTCCGCCGCCACCGCTGCCGCCCGATCCCCCGGTCACTCCCGGATCATCCCCCGGGCGGCCCCGCGACGACAGGGCCGAACGGGCCACGCGACCGTCAGCGCACCGTGCTGCCGCTGCCCTGCGGACCGTACAGGTCGAGGAGCCGGGTGCGGGCCCCCTGCAGCCGGTGCGCGACGATCTGCGCGACCCGGCGCGCGACGGCGCGACCGAACACCGCGTCGGCCTCGCACAGCGCCCGTATGACCGTGGCGTCGAACTCGTCGGCCCGCACCGGGCTCTGGGCCCGCGCGCCGAGGTGCCAGGAGTAGGGCGGGAAGAGCCACGACCAGCCGAGCAGGTCACCCGGGCCGAGGGTCTCGACCACGGCGGGCTGCCGGCCGGGCACGTGCAGGTCGAGGGCGACCGAGCCGGTGCGGATGATCCAGAAGCGGTCGGCCCTGTGCCCCTCCTCGAAGATCCGGGCCCGGGCCGGGAAGGACACGTCGCGCGCGAGTTCCAGCAGTCGTCCGCGGGTCTCCGGGGGCAGTGCGTCGAGCAGGCCCGTCGTGGTGGTGGTCATCGCCGTCCTCCCTCTCGTCCGGTACGACGTCACCTCCAGGGTCCTCCGCCACCCGGGAGCGCGAGGAGGGGCCGACCGGCCCCAACACGGGGTCGTCGGGGAGGATGGGCCCATGCCGTCCGCCGTCTCCACGCCCGCCCCGCCGCCCGTGAGGTCCGCCGCGAAGCGCGGTTGGCGCGGACTGCTGCCGGGCCTCGCCACCCTCGCCGGCTACCGCAGGGCATGGCTGCGCGGCGACCTGCTCGCCGGCGTCACAGTGGCGGCGTACCTGGTGCCGCAGGTCATGGCGTACGCCGAACTGGCCGGGCTGCCGCCGGTGGCCGGGCTGTGGGCCGCCCTCGCCCCGCTCGCGCTGTACGCCCTGCTGGGGTCGTCCCGGCAGCTGTCGGTCGGCCCGGAGTCCACCACCGCGCTGATGACGGCGACCGCGGTCGCGCCCCTGGCCGCGGGGGACCCCGGCCGCTACGCCGTGCTCGCCGCGGCGCTCGCCGTCGTGGTCGGCCTGCTGGCCGTGGTGGCGTGGGCGGTACGGGCGGGCTTCGTCGCCGACCTGCTGTCGCGCCCGGTGCTCGTCGGCTACCTGGCCGGGGTGGCCTGCATCATGATCGTCGACCAGCTGCCCAAGCTGACCGGGGTGCCGGTCACGGGAGAGGAGTTCTTCCCCCAGCTGGTCTCCTTCGTGACGCACCTGCCGCAGGCGCACGCGGGGACGGTGGCCTTCGCCGCGTCCGCGCTGCTCTTCCTCTTCCTCGTCCAGCGGTACGCCCCCCGCGCGCCCGGTCCGCTGCTCGCCGTGGTCGCCGGCACGGTCGTCGTCGGCGTCTTCGGGCTGGAGGGGCACGGCATCGCGGTCATCGGCGAGGTCCCCTCCGGACTGCCCCGGCCGGCCCTGCCCACCCCCGGCGACCTGGCCCACCTGCTGCTGCCCGCGGTGGGCGTGCTGCTGGTGGGCTACACCGACTTCGTGCTCACCGCACGGGCCTTCGCCGGCCAGGACGCCGACCGGCTCGACAGCAACCAGGAGTTGCTCGCCCTGGGCGCCGCCAACCTCGGGTCGGGCATCCTGCACGGCTTCCCGGTCAGCAGCAGCGCCAGCCGTACCGCGCTCGGCGTCTCCGCCGGCAGCCGGACCCAGCTGTACTCCCTGGTGACGCTGGTGGCGGTGGTCTGCGTCCTGCTGTTCCTCAACCCGGCGCTGTCCGCGATGCCCTCCACCGTCCTCGGCGCCATCGTGGTCTTCGCCGCCTGCCGGCTGATCGACCTCGCCGGTTTCCGCCGCCTGGCGTCGTTCCGCCGCCGCGAGCTGCTGCTGGCCCTCGCGTGCCTGGTGGGCGTGCTCGCCCTGGACATCCTGTACGGCGTCATGGTCGCCGTCGCCCTGTCGGTGGCGGAGATGCTGGTCCGGGTGGCCCGCCCGCACGACGCCGTCGAAGGCCTGGTGCCGGGCCTGGCCGGCATGCACGACGTGGACGACTACCCGGAGGCCCGCACGATCCCCGGTCTGCTCGTCTACCGCTACGATTCGCCGCTCTTCTTCGCCAACGCCGAGGACTTCCGCCGCCGGGCCCTCGCCTCCGTCGACCGGCAGCACGACCCGGTGCGGTGGTTCGTCCTCAACACCGAGGCCAACGTCGAGGTCGACATCACCGCCCTGGACGCCCTGGACGCCCTGCGCCGCGAACTCGCCGCCCGCGGCATCGTCCTCGCGCTCGCCCGCGTCAAGAAGGACCTGCTGGACGACCTGGACGCGTACGGCCTGACCGGGTCGGTGGGCCGGGAGCGCGTCTTCCCCACCCTGCCGACGGCGGTCGAGGCCTACCGCGCCTGGGCGGAAGGCGGCGCCGACGGGGGCGGGAACGGGGCCGCCGGGAGCGGGGACGGGGCGCACTGACGGGAGCGGGCCACACGGCGCCGCCGTGAGGAGCACCCTGTGGGAAGGCCGCCACGGCACGGCGCCGCGGCCGCCGCCGAGGGGGACGCTCATGACCAGGCGGAAGCGGCAGGAAGCCCCGGGAAACCCGGACGTCCTCGCGCCGGAAGAGGTGTCGGAGTCCGAACGGCTGCTGTTCGGCGGGCCGCTGCGGTACGACATGGGCTGGAACAAGCACGACGGCTCCTTCCTGGAACTGGGGCTGCGGGCGATGCTCCGGCGGCTCCCGCAGCTCGTCGCGACCACCGTGCGTCTGGCCCACCGGGCCGATCCGCGGGCCCTGCGCGTCGTGGCGCTGGCCGAGGCGGGCCGCGGCGTCGCCCAGGCGGTGGGCCTGGTCGCCGTCAACTGGGTGCTCGCCCGGCTGCTCGTGCCCGGCGGGACCGCCGAGCGGCTCACGGGCGCCGCCCCGGCGCTGGTGCTCGTGGCCGCGGCCGCACTGACCGGCGCGGTGCTGCGCTCGGCCTCCACGGCCGGCACCGGCAAGCTGGAGCCGACCGTGGAACGGGCGGCCACCGAGATGTACCTGGAGCGCGTCGCCCGCGTGGAGCTCGCGGCCGTGGAGGACGACGAGTTCCACAAGCTGCTCGACTCGGCGTCCTGGGGCGCCGCGTCGGCCCGGCGGATGATCAACTTTTGCTCGTCGGTGGTCAACGCGCTGATCTCGCTGGTCGCGGCGGCCGGCGTGCTCACCGTCCTGCACCCCGGGCTGCTCCCGCTGCTGGCGGTGATGACCCTGCCCAGCGCCTGGAGCGCGCTCACCATCGCCCGCCGCCGGTACATCTCCTTCCACAACTGGGTGCAGCACGCCCGCGCCGGGCAGCTGCTGGGACGCCTGCTGATCGAGACGCAGGCGGCGCCCGAGGTCCGCGTCCACGACCTCGGGCCGTTCCTGCTGGGGCACTTCAGGGCGATGGCCGAGAACGGCGAGCGGGAGCAGACCCGGCTCGCGCGGCTCGCGGCGCGCACCGGACTGGTCGCCTCGGCGTGGACCGGGGTGGCGACGGCGGCCACGTACGGCGCACTGGGCGCGCTGCTGTGGAGCGGGGCGATGGGGCTGTCCGTGGCCGGCACGGCGGTGATCGCCATCCGCACCGGGTCCTCCGCCCTGGACCGGCTCGTCGTCCAACTCGGCTACCTGCACGAGGAGGCGCTGTTCGTCGCCGACCTGGAGCGGCTGTGCGCCGAGGCGGACCGCCGGGTGATCCCGCGCGGCGGGCTCGACCTGCCGGAGCGGGTCGAGGCCGTCCGCTTCGAGAAGGTGACCTTCAGCTACCCGGTCACCGCCGCCGCGGCGCCCGGCACCCCGCTCGTGCGGCCGCCGGCCTTGTGCGAGGTCGACGTCACCATCCCCATCGGCCAGGTCGTCGCCCTCGTCGGACGCAACGGCAGCGGCAAGACCACCCTGGCCAAGCTGCTGTGCGGGCTCTACACGCCGGACTCCGGACGGATCCGCTGGGACGGCGTCGACGCGGCCGACGCCGACCGGCGGCAGATCACCGACCGGATCGCCCTGGTCTCGCAGGACGCCTACCGCTGGCCGTTCACCGCGCGGGTCAACGTCGGGATCGGCCGCCCCGACGCCCTCCTGACGGACGAGCGCCTGGACGCCGCCGCCCGTTACTCCGGCGCCGACGAGGTCGTCGCGGGCCTGCCCCGCGGCTGGGACACCCTGCTGGGCCGCGGGTACAAGGGCGGTCACGAGATATCCGGCGGCCAGTGGCAGCGGCTCCAGCTCAGCCGGGCGCAGTACCGCGACGCCCGGATCCTCATCGTCGACGAGCCGACCAGCGCCCTGGACGCCCAGGCCGAGCAGCGGGTCTTCGACCTCATCCGGGAGCTCGCCGCCGACGGGCAGACCGTCGTCCTGATCACGCACCGCCTGCACAGCGTCCGCCACGCCGACGTGATCTACGTCCTGGACGGGGGACGCGTCGTCGAGCACGGCGCCTTCGCCGACCTGATGCGGCCGGGCGCGGGCACGGGCGACTTCCGCGAGATGTACCTGCTCCAGTCCCGGCAGTACCAGCACCCCGAGCACAACTGACCCACGGGACCGGCCCGTCGGGGGCCCGGCCGGTGGCGCGTCGCGGGGCCGGGGCGACTACCAGGTGTAGGGGGACACCGGCGGCTCGCAGAGTTCGAAGACGAGCTCGCCCGCATCGGCGCGCTCCGTCCGGGCCACCCGCACGCGCGCGCCGCTGCGCACCTGCATCGGCAAGGCACCGACGATCCGGCCCCGTACCGAGAACCCCTCGGAGAGGTCGACGAGGGAGGCGTCCCGCATCGAGCGGACGATCACCCCCGTGCCGTCGCTGCGCACCTCGTCGAGCTCCGTGGAGGCGCAGGTGGGGCAGAGGAGGCGCTGGAAGGCGGTGTTGCCGCACCAACGGCAGCGCTGGACCAGCAGCCCGCCGTCAACCGATTCGTCGTGCGCGTCGAGAGTCCGGTCATTCATGGCGCACACGATATGGCACTGAGTGCACTTTGAAAAGGCACTGAGTGCCTTACGTGGGGGAGCCCTCCTCCGTCAGACCCGCCTCGATCTCCCGGACGACCCGCCACATGGGCGTCCGCCGCTTGGTGATCACGATCACCACGTCGTCCTCCGCCTCCGGGGTGCCCTGCCGGGCGGCGCCGTCCCCGTTCCAGGCGGCGCGGACGAACTCCATCGCGTGGTCCACGGCCGCGCCGGCGTCGCCCTCCGCGCCGGAACGCAGCCATGTGCGCAGGCCGTTGTTGTGGGCGGCGACCACGGCCGCTGCGATCACGTCGGCCCGGAGCTTGCCGTCGGGGCGGTCCGCGTAGCGGGCCCCGAGGTAGTCGGCGATCGCGCGCTCGTAGCGCCACACGACCGAGAGTTCGTACGCCCGCAGCCCGGGCACCTGCTTGGTGAGGCGGTAGCGCTGCACGGAGAAGGTCGGGTTCTCGGCGTACATGGTGAGCACCAGGCGCGCCGCGTCGCAGACCCGCGTCACGGGGTCGTCCGTGTCGGCGCTGGCCTCCAGGAAACGGGTCATGTCGGCGAGCGCGCCCTCGTGGTCGGGGAAGACCACGTCCTCCTTGGAGGGGAAGTAGCGGAAGAACGACCGGCGCCCGACGCCGGCGAGGGCGACGATGTCGTCGATCGTCGTCGCCTCGTAGCCGCGTTCGAGGAAGAGTTGGAAGGCCGCTGCGACGAGGGCGTCCCGCATCGGGGGCTTCGTGGTCATGGAGGCGAACCTAACACCGGGGGTCAGTCGATCGATGGCACTGAGTGTGCATAATTGAGGGTACTCGATGCCATGGAAGCTGACGCGGACTGGAGTAACGGACGTGAGTGACAATTTCGACCTCTTCCGGACGTCGGAGGAGCACGACATGCTCCGGGACGCGGTGCGTTCGCTGGCCGAGGCGAAGATCGCGCCGTTCGCGGCCGAGGTGGACGAGCTCGGGCGGTTCCCCCAGGAGGCGCGGGACGCGCTGGAGGCGAACGACCTGCACGCGGTGCACGTGCCGGAGGCCTTCGGTGGCGCGGGTGCGGACGCCCTGTCGACGGTGATCGTCATCGAGGAGGTGGCGCGGGTGTGCGCCTCCTCCTCCCTGATCCCGGCGGTGAACAAGCTGGGCTCGCTGCCGGTGCAGCTGTCGGGCTCGCAGGAGCTGAAGGCCAAGTACCTCGGGGCGCTGGCGCGTGGCGAGGGGATGTTCTCGTACTGCCTGTCGGAGCCGGAGGCCGGCTCCGACGCGGCGGGGATGAAGACGCGCGCGGTGCGCGACGGGGACTTCTGGGTGCTCAACGGCGTCAAGCGGTGGATCACCAACGCGGGCGTGAGCGAGTTCTACACCGTCATGGCCGTGACCGACCCGGAGAAGCGCTCCAAGGGCATATCGGCCTTCGTGGTGGAGAAGGGCGACGAGGGCGTGTCCTTCGGAGCCCCGGAGAAGAAGCTGGGCATCAAGGGGTCGCCCACCCGCGAGGTGTACTTCGACAACGTGCGGATCCCCGCGGACCGGATGATCGGCGCGGAGGGCACGGGCTTCGCCACGGCGATGCGCACCCTGGACCACACGCGGGTGACGATCGCCGCGCAGGCCATCGGCATCGCGCAGGGCGCGCTCGACTACGCCAAGGGCTACGTCAAGGAGCGCAAGCAGTTCGGCAAGGCGATCGCCGAGTTCCAGGGCATCCAGTTCATGCTGGCGGACATGGCGATGAAGCTGGAGGCGGCGCGGCAGCTCACCTACGCGGCGGCGGCGAAGTCGGAGCGTTCGGACGCGGACCTGACGTTCTTCGGTGCGGCGGCCAAGTGCTACGCGTCGGACGCGGCGATGGAGATCACCACGGACGCGGTGCAGCTGCTCGGTGGTTACGGGTACACGCGGGACTACCCGGTGGAGCGGATGATGCGCGACGCCAAGATCACCCAGATCTACGAGGGCACCAACCAGGTCCAGCGCATCGTCATGGCCCGCAACCTGCCGTAATCAGCAAACCGAGAGTGTGGAGGGACATCAAGTGAGCTTGAGGATCGTTGTCGCAGTGAAGTACGTGCCCGATGCGACGGGTGATCGTCACTTTGCGGGGGATCTGACCACGGATCGGGATGCGGTGGATGGTCTGCTGTCGGAGTTGGACGAGTATGCGGTGGAGCAGGCGCTGCAGATCGCGGAGGCGGCGGGTGACGCCGAGGTGACCGTGGTGACGGTGGGTCCGGAGGATGCGAAGGACGCGTTGCGCAAGGCGTTGTCGATGGGTGCGGACAGGGCGGTCCATGTCGAGGACGACGGGTTGCATGGCAGTGATGTGATGGGGAC
>NZ_JBHWGA010000010.1:216585-227528 GCF_042733315.1 Streptomyces sp. NPDC059718 | reverse complement strand
TCCCCCTCGACCCCCCCCGGGCGCCCCCCCCCCCCCCGGCGCCGGTAAAGCCCCCCCCCCTCCCGCCCCCCCTGGCCCCCCGCCGCGGGCCCCCCCGGGCGGGGGCCCGCCCTACGTGGGGCCCCCCCCCCCCCCGGCTCGGCATGAAATGGTCGGCACATCGGTCTGCGGTCAGCGGGAACTGATCAGCAGACCGGGTACGACGGTCCGGCCGGTGCGGAACTCGGTGTACGCCCACTGCTCGACGTCGGGCTGCGGGCCCACCGGGTTCAGTGTCACCTGCGCGTTCCCACCCCGCTGCACCGCGGACGGTGTGGTCAAGGTGGCGTTGCGCCGGTCGGCCTTCTCAGGGATGACGGTCACCCCGAGCCGGTAGGGAATGTCGGGCGACGTGGCCGTCTGGGCGTGCACGTAAGCGGTGTAGACGCCGGGTTCGGGGAAGAACCGGACGCTGCGCTCGTTGCTGTGCCACGACGCCCAGCTTCGGTCGACGAGTTTGCCGTCCTTGTAGAGGTAGAGGTCGAGATTGGTGTTGGGGTCGTCCGAGGCCGTCTGCACGACGAGTCCGGCCGCGCCGCGCGGCACGGTGATCTTCGTGCCTTGGGTACCCACCCCGCCGGGGGAGAAGACGCCGCCGCTGACGGAGGTCGTGAGCTTCTTGTCGGTCCAGGTCACGGGGGTGTACCCGGTGGTGCGGCCGGCCAGCGGGCCGGTGAAGCCGGGCTCCAGGAAGCCTTGGCCCTGCCCGCCGGTGCGGCCGAACTCGATTCCCGTGTCGTCGTACGGCCGCGGCGTGAAGCCCCACGGCCGGCCGGCGACGGTCAGCCGCACCCGGTGCTCGGCGCTCGTGAACACCAGTGAACCGGTGGTGTAGCGGTCCCAGGTCGCGGTGCCGCGCTCCAGCGTGATGGTCACCGTGGCGGTGGCACCGGGCTTCACCGAGATCGTCCGGGGGCTGACCGTCACCTTCATCCCGGTCAGTCCCTCGACGCGCGCCGTGTACGTCTCGGTCCGCGTGCCGACGTTGGTCAGGCGTCGCGTGAGGCGCACCGGCTTCGTCCCGTCGTACTCGCGCAGCGCGATCGAGGGCAGGTTGATCTCCTTGCCGTCCGGAGTCGCCGCGGAAGCGAAGGCGGTCAGTTCGGCTGCGGAAGGCTCGATCACCAGGCCCGGGTCGTCGGCGGACGAGGTACGGGGCATGCCGGAACCCTGCTGCAACGGGCCGGCCGTGCCCTGGGTGTCGCTCGCGGTGGTGCGCAGCGCCGAGGCGGTCGCACCGGGCGACCACTTCGGGTGCCGGGCGCGCAGCAGCGCGGCCATGCCGGCCACGTGCGGGGCCGCCATGGAGGTACCCGAGTACGCGTCGAAGAGACGCCCGCCGTCCATCGGCGAGACCGCCGCCACCACGTCGATGCCGTCCGCGACGAGGTCGGGCTTCTGCAGACCGGTGTGGACCTGGTCGGGGCCGTACGACGAGAGGCCGGCCACGCTGGGCAGTCCCACGAGGCTGCTGCCGTCCCCGCCTTCGACCAGCGACGCGGTCCCGTCAGTCCGGTGCGCCCACAGGTAGTTGAAGAGCTTGCCCGCCTGTTCGGCGCTCCACAGGTAGACGGTCGGGAAGTCGTAGATCACGTTGAGCCGCGTGTTGCCGGTCGACTGGAACAGCACCACGCCGACACCGCCGGCGGCCTTGACCGTCGCCACCGCGTCGACGGGGTCGATGAAGTCGCAGGCCACGATCTTGCCCTTGACCTTGGCGGGGTCGAGACTTCCGGACCAGCAGTACTGCGCGCCGTCGTCGAGCGATCCGGCCTGGTCGGCGAAGACGATGGGGGTGCTGCGACGGGACGGCAGCTGGTCCATCGACGTGCCGACGATGCGGGTGCCGTCGCCGAGCCGCACGGTCGCCTCGTGGGAACGCTCCACCGTCGCGCCCACCGTGGTCACCCATGGTTCGGCGTTGCTGACCATTCCGGACATGCCGTCGTTGCCGGCCGCCGCGGCGACGAACACGCCGGCGAGGTAGGCGTTGAGGAAGGCGTCCCCGATCGGGCTGTTGGGCTGGTAGTCGCCCATCGAGTTGCCGATCGAGTAGTTGATGACCTGGACACCGTCGGCCACCGCCGCGTCGATCGCCGCGATGATGTCGGCGTCCGTGCCCGAGCCGCCCCAAAGGGCCTTGTACACGGCGATGCGCGCGTCGGGCGCCACCCCGGAGATCGCGCCGTAGTCGTGCCCGAGGACCATCGCGTGCTTGACGGGAAGACCCGCCGCGGTCGAGGCGGTGTGGGTGCCGTGCCCGTTCATGTCGCGAGGCGAGAGGTTCTCCCCGTCGGGGAGCGAGCCGTAGGCGCTGAGCCACCCGTCGGCGAAGTACCGGGCGCCGACGATCTTGCCGTTGCAGGCGCCGGCGGGGAAGCCCTCACCGGTCTGGCAGGTGCCGTGCCAGCCCGCGGGCCGCGGCATGGTGGCGGCGAAGGAGGCGCTCTCCGGCCAGATGCCGGTGTCGATCACGCCGATGACCACATCGGAGCCATGGGCCGGTTTGGTCTGCGGCGCGGTCTGCGGAGCAGTCCGCGCCGGCGCCTGTGCCGGGGGCTGCGCCGCCTGCGTCGTCCCGGTCGTCGCCGCGTCGGCCTTCACGAGACGGGCCGGGGTGACCGCGGCGACGCGCGGGTCCTTGGACAGCTCGCCGGCCTGCGCGCCGGTCAGCTTGGCGGCGAAGCCGTTGAAGGCGGTGGTGTAGGTCCGCTGCGCCCGTACGCCGAAGTCGCCGAGCACGTCACGCTGCGCGTCGCCCAGGTGCTTGCGGTACTTCTCGGCCGCGGCCGAATGAGGCTGGAGCTCCTGCCCGGCCACCGGTCTCGTCGCCGCGAGTCCCTTGACGCCGCCCGTGTACGAAGTGACGGGCGCTTCCCGCAGCCGCACGACGTACTGCCCCTTGATGGTGTCGGGCTGCGCGGCGGTGTGCAGGGCGCCACCGCCCGTGAGGGCCGCTCGGGAGTGGTCGTACTGGCCCAGCTTCAGGTCCGGCAGCGGAGCGCCGGTCTGTGCCGCGGCCGGCCCGATGTTCCCCAAGCTGCTGAATATGGTGGCGAAAACGGTGATTGCCGACGCCGCGACGATTCGGCGTCGTCGTCGAAGGCTCGCGCTCGTGACCACGAGTCTCCTCCCATGAAGTTAACGGTGTGAATGTCCGTCACACCCAACCTCCAACCGATCACGCGAAGATCACATTCGAATGACGATCCGTCGCGCCCGGCGTTGCCGCGGCCGCCTGTTGGGGGTGTTTCGCCGCCGCGGGCGCGGTGGGTTCCCCGCGACGGGAACGGCGCCCGGTCGATCCCCGAGGTGCGGGGACTCGAGCCCCTCAAAGCCCTGAGCTGCACGAACTCGGATACGGGGGGTGGTGGTTCGGTCCGTGCTCCTGAATGCTGATCGCGGGGTTCTCGGGGGGCGGCACGTTGCCGAGGCCCTGAGCGACGTCCGCACCCGACTGCCTGTCGTTTTGCGGACAGGTGTCGGGATACCGACACCGAGAGCACGTTCACGGGTGACCGAGTGCACCAGCAGGGCGCCTGATCTAGCTCATCTGACGGCGCACCAGTTCGTGCAGCCGGCCGCCGGGGTTCGCCAGCAGGTCGGCGGGGCGGCCCTCCTCGACGACGCGGCCGTCCTCCATGACGACGACGCGGTCGGCGTCCATGACGGTGGAGAGCCGGTGGGCGATCACGACGCGGCTGGCGCGCAGCCGCCGGGTGCTGTCGATGACGGTGCGCTGGGTCTCGTTGTCGAGGGCGCTGGTGGCCTCGTCGAGGAAGAGGATGCGGGGCCGCCGGATCAGGGCCTGGGCGATCATCAGGCGCTGGCGCTGGCCGCCGGAGATGGTGCTGCCGCCCGCGATCATGGTGTGCAGGCCCATGGGCATGCGCTTGATGTCCTCGGCGAGACCGGCCATGGCGGCGGCCTCCATCGCCTCCTCCTGGGTGTGGACCTCGGCGCCGCAGATGCAGTCGAGGATCGAGCCGGTGAACGGCTGGGCGTTCTGCAGCACCACGCCGCACTGCCGGCGGACCGCGCCCTGGTCGAGCGCGGCCAGGTCCTGGCCGTCGTAGAGGACGCTGCCGGAGGCGGGCCGGTCGAAGCCGATGAGCAGGCGCAGCAGGGTGGACTTGCCGCAGCCGCTGGGGCCGACGATCGCCACGAACTCGCCGGGCCCGACCCGCAGGGAGACGTCGTCGAGGACGAGCGGGCCGTCGCCGGAGTAGCGGAAGGAGAGGTTGCGGGCCTCGATCGCGCCGGAGAGGACGCCCGGCTGGGTGCTGCCGCCGCGCACCTCGGGCGCCTCGTCGAGGATCGGCTTGACCTGCTCGTACATCGGCAGCACCGCCGCGGCCGACAGCAGCGCCCCGGTGAGTTGGGTGACCGAGGTCAGCAGCATGGTCATGGCGGTGCTGAAGGTGAGGAAGCCGGACGCGGACAGCGAGCCCCTGGCCGGGCCGGCCAGCAGCATGAACATGATGAGGGAGCACAGCGGCAGGTAGACCGCGTTGAGCACGGTGGTGATGTTCTTGATGCGGCCCGCGCGCTGCTGGAGTTCGCGGCTGCGGGCGAAGCGGCGGGCCCAGGCGGCGTAGGCGAAGCTCTCGGCGGCGGCGACGCGGAGCTTGGGCAGGCCGCGCAGGGTCTGGAAGGCCTCGTTGTTCAGCTGGTTGCCGAGCACCACCAGCCGTCGCTGCCAGCGCAGTTCCCACAGCCCGAGGCCGAGGAGCAGGGCCCCGATGACGACGAGCATGCCGAGGGCGGCGAGTGCGAGCGGGACGCTGTACAGGAGCAGCAGGACGAGGTTCATCGCGCCGACCGTCGTCGCCTGGACGGCGACCGGGCCCACTCCGGCGAGCACCCGGCGGATGGCGCTGATGCCCATCGCGGCACTGGCGAGCTCGCCGGTCGAGCGGCCGGCGAAGAACCCGGTCGGCAGGCGCAGCAGACGGTCCCACACGGCGGGCTGCAAGGTGGCCTCGATGCGGCCCTCGATGCGCAGCACGGTGAGGTTCTGCATCAGCATGAAGACGGCGCACACCAGGCCGGTGACGACGACGGCCAGGGCGCCTTGGACGATGAGCCCGGTCTCCGCGTCCGGTACGTACGTGCCCAGCACCTGTCCGGTCGCGATGGGCACGAACGCACCGAGGCCCACGGTGACGAGACTGCTCAGGACGAGGTTGCGCAGATCGCCCGCGGAGCCCCGGAGGCTGAAGCGCAGCAGCCGCGTCAGCCCGGTGCCGCGTTCGGGGAGCGGCCGGTAGAGCATGACCGCGCGCTCCTCGAAGTCCTCCGCGTTGTGGTCGGCGACCCGCACGCGGCTGCTGCCGCCGGGCCCGACCGCCTCGTAGCCGCCGCGCCGCCACAGCAGCGCCACCGGTGCGCCGGACGCGGCGCGCCGGCCGACCAGGGGGCCGGTGTTCTCCCGCCACCAGGCGTCGTCGAGCCGTACCGGGCGGGTGCGGATGCCGGAGGTGACGGCGACCCGCTCGACCGGGTCCATGCGGTCGCTGACCGCGCCGCTGCGCGACGGCGGGGTGAGGGTGATCCCGGCGGCCTCGGCGACCTGCCGGCAGACGGCGTACGTCGTGTCGTCGGAGGCCGCGGCGGTACGCGTGGGGGCCTTGCGGGAGGTGGCGATGGAGGCCACCAGATCGCGGTCGGCCTGCTCGCGGACGGCCTCCCCGGCCCTGATGCCCGCGGCCGTGCGGTCCTCGTGGGCGCGCTCCAGGCCCTCGATCCAGCCGTCCAGCGTCGACAGCAGCCGGTACTGCTGGTTGACCATGCTCTGCCACATCGCGCCGTCGAGGAGCAGGTCTCCCGCCGCCTCCGCGGAGTACGCGGCGCCGTACTGCACGCTCCCCGGAAGGACCGGCAGCCACAGGATGTCGTCGTCGGCGACGTGCTCGCCTTCCGTGGTGCGGCCGGTCAGCGGGGCCTCGTAGAGCACCCGCTGACTGCGTCCGACACCGAGCGCGAAGGCGTGCTCGAGCAGGCTGAGGGCGAGCTCCCGGGTGTCGTGGCCGGCGCCGTAGGGGCCTTGCTGCGCCCAGCCGTCGCCGTGCGCCGCCTGGTGCGGGTGCGGCCGGTACAGCTCGCGCAGCGGGACGTGGCGCAGGAAGCAGCCCTGCAGCGGGCGTCCGACGAGGGTGTGCCGGGGCCCCTCGACCGGGCCGAGGAGGAGGGTGCCGGGTTCCAGACGGCCCAGGTAGTGCCAGTGGCCCTGCTGGGCGGCGTCGACCGCGAACAGGTCGAGGGCGCCGGCCACCACGAGCCACAGCACGTGCGGGCCCTCCAGGGGCAGGCTGCGCAGGCCGGTGCAGTCGACGGGGCCGCCGAGCCCGCCGAGGGCGGTCAGGACCGGATCGCCGGCGGCGGTGCCGGGCTGTACGGGGATCACCTAGTGCTCCTTGACCAGGGCGGCGTACGCGCCGCCCGCCGCGATCAGCTCCTCGTGGCGCCCGCGCTCGACGACCGTGCCGTGGTCGAGGACCACGATCTCGTCGCTGTCGCGGACCGTGCTGAGCCGGTGCGCGATCACCACGCAGGCGCAGCCGCGGCGCCGCAGGTTGTCGATGATGACCTGCTCGGTCTCCGCGTCGAGGGCGCTGGTCACCTCGTCGAGCACCAGCACGCTGGGCCGCCGGACGAGGGCCCGGGCGATCTCCAGCCGCTGCCGCTGCCCGCCGGAGAAGTTGCGGCCGTCCTGCTCGACGTGACTGTGGACGCCGCCGGGGCGGCGGGCGACGACCTCGTACAGGCAGGCGTCGCGCAGCGCGGCCTCGACGTCCCCGTCGGGGATGGAGGGGTCCCACAGCGCGACGTTGTCGCGCACCGTGCCCTCGAAGAGGAAGACGTCCTGGTCGACGAAGGAGACGGAGGCGGCCAGGGCGCCGCGCGGGATGTCCTCCAGGCGCTGCCCGTCGATCCGGATCGTGCCCTCCCAGGGGCTGTAGAGCCCCGCGATCAGCCGGGAGACGGTGGACTTGCCGCTGCCCGAGCCGCCGACGAGCGCGACCTGGCGGCCGGGCGCGACGGACAGTGAGAAACCGGACAGCAGCGGCTTGTCGAGGGGGCTGTAGCCGAAGGTGACGTCCTCCAGCGTGACGTGGCCCTTCAGCCGGCGGGTGCTCGCCCCGGACTCGGGGCGCGCGTACAGCGAGTCGACGGGGAAGTTCTCGACGTCCTTGAGCCGCACCACGTCGGCGGCGAAGTCCTGGATGCGGCCGGCGACGCCGTTGAGCCGGGTGATGGGCGCGGTGAACCGGACGACCAGGGACTGGAAGGCGACGAGCAGGCCGATCGAGATGTGCCCCTCCACCGCCCGCAGCCCGCCGATCCACAGGATGAGCGCGCTGTTGAGCGTCGCGAGGGTCGGGGCGACGACCGACAGCCAGGCGCTGGGCACGCCGAGCCTCTGCTGCTCCTCCAGGGTGGCGGCGTGCTGTCCGGCCCAGCGGCGGAAGTAGCCGTTCTCGCCGCCGGTGGCCTTCATCGTCTCGATCAACTGCAGGCCGGTGTACGAGGTGTTGGTGAGCCGGGCGCTGTCGGCGCGCAGCTTCTGCGTCCGGGTGGCCCGCAGCCGTGTCACCACGCGCATGGCGACGGCGTTGAGCAGGGCGATCCCCACCCCGAGGACGGTGAGCTGCGGGTCGTACGTCCACATCAGCAGCGCGTAGAGCACGACGACGACGCCGTCGACGGCCGCGGCGGCCAGGTCGCGGGCGAGGGTCTCGGCGACCGCGTCGTTGGACTGCAGGCGCTGCACGAGGTCGGCCGGATTGCGCTGGGTGAAGAAGGTGACCGGCAGCCGCAGCAGGTGGCGCAGGAAGCGGGCGCTGCCGAGGGTGGAGGAGATGATCCGGCCGCGCAGCAGGTTGGACTGCTGGACCGCGGTGAGCGCGGCGGTGAGCGCCACCATCGCGGCCATCGACGCGAACAGCGTGCCCAGGAGCGAGGTCTGGTCGCCGATCAGGAACAGGTCGATGTACGTGCGGCTGAGCGCGGGCAGCGCGGCCCCGACCGCGACCAGCAGGAGGCTGGCCACCAGCGCGGCGAGCATGGTGCCGCTGGTGCCGCGCAGCCGGGCCGGGAGGGCGCCGAGGACGCCGGGCCTGCGGCCGCCGCGGTGGAAGTCCGGGCCCGGCTCGAAGGTCAGCACGACACCGGTGAAGCTGGTGTCGAAGTCCTCCAGCGGCACGAACCGACGCCCCTTGTCCGGGTCGTTGACGTGGACGCCGCGCCGGCCGAGGCGGCGGCCCATGCCGTCGTAGACGACGTAGTGGTTGAACTCCCAGAAGAGGACGGCCGGGGCGCGCACCTCGGTCAGGGCCGCGGTCTCCATCTGCATGCCCTTGGCCTGCAGGCCGTAGCCGCGGGCCGCCTTCAGCAGGTTGCTGGCGCGGGAGCCGTCGCGGGAGACGCCGCAGGCGATGCGCAGTTCCTCCAGCGGTACGTGCCGGCCGTAGTGGCCCAGCACCATCGCCAGGGAGGCCGCGCCGCACTCCACGGCCTCCATCTGCAGCACGGTGGGGGTGCGGACGCTCCGGGGCCTGCGGCCCGGCCGCTGCCGGCGGGTGCGTGCGGGCTCGGGGCGGTGTCTGCGGCGGCCGGCGGGCGGCAGCGGCCGCTGCTGGGGCCGGGCGGGCGCGGTCAAGGGAGCAGCCAATCGATCGGGCGCTGTGCGGCCAGGTGGACGGCGCCGGTGGCCAGGGTCATGGAGTCCAGCTCGTACGAGGGGCCGTCGCCCTTGGACCAGCGGTAGCCGGTCGGGGTGCGGGAGGAGGCGTCGAGCGTCACGACGACGGCCACCGGGCGTCCCGCGCGGGTGAGTTGCGCGGCGAGTTGCGGGTCGCCGAGGTCGGCGGCGATCTGCCGGGCGGTGCGCGAGGTACGGCCGACGGCCCGCACATGGCCGCGCAGCACCCCGTACCGGGCCTGGGGCGCGGACTCGACGGCGAGGTCCACCGCGGCGCCCACCGGCACCGAGGAGGCGCCGGTCGCCGGGACGTAGAGGGTCGCGACGAGCGGGTCGCCGGTGCGGGCGGCGCGTTCGACGGTCGCCACGTCCGCGCCGACGGTGACGACGGTGCCGATCGAGGCCACCAGGGCGCTGACCCGGCCCGCGGCCACGGTGCGGACGACGGTGTCGCCGCGCGGTGTGCGCACGCTGAGCAACGGGGCGTCGGCGGGCAGGCGCTCCCCTTCCTCGGCGAGGACCCGGGTGACCTGTCCGGCGACCGGACTCTGCAGGACGTAACTGCCCTGCCCGTAGCCGATGATTCCGGGCGCGCTCAATTTCGAGGACACGGAACCGTTTACCGCCCAGGAACTCGCGGCGGCCATCACGAGAATGGCGACGGAGAGCACGAGACGGCCCTGCGGGCGCGCGAAACGCACCGGGAGATCGAGTTCTTCCGGTGACTGGAGCTTGGCAAGGGCCTTTTGGCGAAACTGCACGGAACTCTTCCCTCAGCCGCATCCCTCGCCATTGGGACACAAGGCCTCAATGGCGTCCGCGGGCCCCGGAAGGGAGGCCTCCGGGACCCGCGGATCCATCAGTCTCAGAGACCCGCGATCAGGCCGGTGGCCAGGCCGGTCACAGCGCCGGTGTTGACGCCGGAGAGGCCCTCGACGGTGCCGACGACACCGGACACGGTGCCGGCGACCGGGGCGATCGACTCGACGGTGCCGGTGGCGTTGGCCACGAGCCCGCCCACGAGACCGCCGGAGACGTTGTCCAGGTCCGCGTCGGAGATCTCGCGGGTCTCAACCTGGGGGGTGAAGTCCATGGGGGGTTTCCCTTCGTGTGAACACATTTCATGTGGCGAATCATCAGGGGGGCAACCTCTTCGCCACGGCACGGGATACAAGCATGGGAGCAGGTGGGACGGCCAATTGGAGATTGCCGCGTTCGAATTTGGTTCGGATCCGCGGCTTCACCTGTGTGCCGTATTTCCCACGCCCCGGTGGCAATTCCTTCACAGACGGGCTTCCCGCCGGGGCTGCGGAACCGGGCACTCCTGATCAAACCGCGCGCACCGGCGGGGGATGTCCCGCGCGTACGTGCGGGCGTATGTCGCCCGCGTGTGCGGTGTGCAGATTTACCGAAGGTAATGTTCAGCCCTGCGCTTGAGCCGCTCCGCCCGCCCGTGACCAGGGCGGATCCGCGGCGCGCGGGACGTCGGGGCCCGTGACCGGAAGGGTTCAGCCGGTGGCGTCGGCGGCGGCCGACAGCCCGAAGTCGCAGAGCCTGCCGATGAGTTCCAGGGCGGTGTCCGTGAGGTCGGCGGCCTCGCGCGGGTCGTCGCAGGCGACGAGTTCCCGTCCGATCTCGGCGATCGTCGTCGTGAGCGCGATCAGCAGGGCGCGGTCGCCCGGCCGCTCCTGCGTGATCCCGAGCAGGGTCGCGTTGTGGCTGATCCAGGTCCGGAGGTTCTGCCGGCCCAGCAGGTCGAATCCCGGCGGGGTGTCCCCGGTGTAGAAGAGCCTGGCCATCTCCCGCCGCGCCCAGGTGTGCTCCAGGTAGGCGCGGGTGCCGGTGAGGAAGAGCGCGCGGGGCCGGTTCTCCCCGCTCTCGCGGAGCCGGGCCACCGCGCGGGCCGTGGTGTGGACCTGGGCGGTGCGGAACTCCTCCCACAGGGCCAGGAAGAGGTCCACCTTGCCGTCGAAGTGGTGGTAGAGCCCGCCGACGCTGGCGTCCGCGCGGCGAACCACCTCGGCGACGCCGGCCGCCGCGTACCCCGACTCCCCGAAGACCTCGCGGGCCGCCTTGAGCAGCGCCTGACGGGTGGTCGCCGCCCGGCCGGGCGTGGGGGCCCGGGGCGGGCCGGGCGGCCCACCCGGGGGGGGGGGGTCGGCGGGCGAGACGATGTGACGGACGTCACCGGGTCCGTAGC
>NZ_JBHWGA010000010.1:0-216575 GCF_042733315.1 Streptomyces sp. NPDC059718 | reverse complement strand
CGCCGCCGCCCGCCGCTACCCCCGCCCCCCCCACCCCCGCGGGGGCCGCTGTGACCCGCCCGTGTGGTGGGTCCGCCGCGCGCCGGGGCGGCGGGGCGGGGGCCGGCCCGGACGCCCCACCGGAGGTGGGGAGGTCCGCGGGATCGCCGATGAGCAGCTCGTCACCGCGTCTGTCGCCCATCCCGGGACCTTCCGTCCGTCACGGTCGCGTCGCGCCGTGGACCCACTGCCTGGAGGGGCAGCACACTACCCCTCGCCCCTCAGGACGCCGGGATGCCGTCGGCCGGGGCCTCCGGCTGTGCCGTGGTGTACGGCGTGATGGCGCCCTGCTCGTCGTCCGTCACCAGCGGCGTGCCCTGCAGGGCGACCTCGGTGCTGCCCTTCAGGATGCCGATCTGGACCCCGGTGTAGCCGGCGTGCGAGTCCCCGCTGAACCGGAACGGCACCAGCCCGGGCCCGGTGAAGCCGCCCTTCTCCACGGCCTTCACCAGCGACTCCCGCGTCGGGTTCTCCCCGGCGCCCTGCAGCGCCTGGACGAAGGTGTAGGCCATGGACATCCCGAACTCGACGTTGCCGTCGAAGGGCAGCTTGGGGATGTACTTGTCGTGGATCTCGCGGTAGAGCTTGATCCAGCTGTTGGACGTGTCGGTCGTCGGCGGCATGTACGTGTCGGTGATGATGCCGTCCATGAGCGCCGCCGGGTCGGCCGTGCCGCCCGCCTGCTTCGCGAAGGACTGCAGCAGGCCCGCCAGGGTGGTCGGGTCGGAACCGACGTTGGTCACCACCATCTGCGGGTTGTACTGGAGCTTGAGCGAGGTGAGCTTGAACAGCGCGGTGTACGTCGGGATGGTGAACAGCACCACCACGTCCGCCTTGGACTGGGCGATGGCCGTGACCTGCGGGGCGATGTCGGTGCCGCCGGGCTGGTAGCTCTGCCGGCTGACCACCGACTCCTTGGGGATGTACTGGTCCAGGCCCTCGACGCCGTCCTTGCCGAAGTCGTCGCCCTGGTAGAAGTAGGCGACCTTCTTGCCGGCGAAGTTCTCCTTGATGTGCTGGCCGAGGATCTTGCCCTCGACGAGGTAGTCCGGCTGCCAGCCGAAGGTCTGCGGGTGCTTTTCGGGCTCGTCCCAGCAGCGGCAGCCGGAGGAGACGAACAGGTCCGGCACGCGGCGGCTGTTGAGGTAGTCGACCACCTTGGTGTGGGTCGGCGTGCCGAGACCCCCCATCATCGCGAAGATCTTGTCCTCCAGGACGAGTTCCTTGGTGACCTTCACCGTCTGGGTCGGGTTGTACGCGTCGTCCTTGTACTTGAACTCGATCTTCCGGCCGTTGACCCCGCCCTTGGCGTTGACGTGGTCGAAGTACGCCTTCGCGCCCGCCGAGACGTTGCTGTACCCGGGCGCCGCCGGGCCGGTGAGCGGCTGGTGGCTGCCGATGACGATGCTGTCCTTGGTGACGCCCGGCGCGGCGGAACCGCTGCCGGAGCCGTTGGAACAGGCGGTGAGCACCAAGGCGAGCACGGCCAGCGCGGCGCCGCCGCGAAGGCGCAGGCCGTGTCGGTGACTTCTTCTCATGACCCCTCCTGGAACCGAATCGGATTCGGTGGGTGTTGGACGGATTTCAGGTGACGTGCCGGTGGTCGAGGGAACGGGATACCGGCGGTCAGGTACCGGAGCCCCGCGTGCGGAGCCGCCGGACCAGACGGATGAGGGCCCCGTGGATCCCCTGCGGGAACAGGAGCATCGACAGGACGAGGGCGAGGCCGTACAGGGCCAGCGGCAGGTTCGCGTAGAAGCCCCGGGACAGGTGCAGGGCGTCCGCCACGTCGCCCGTCCAGTTGGGCAGCAGGACCAGGAGCACCGAGCCGTACACGGCGCCCGCCAGGCTGCCGAGCCCGCCGAGCACCGCCGCCGTCAGCAGGGACAGGGAGAGCGCCAGCGGGAACGCCCCGGGCGCGGCCAGCGAGCTGACCACCGCGAGGAGCCCGCCGCCCAGCCCCGCGCAGGCCGCGCTGACCACGAAGGCGAGCACCCGCAGGCGCGCCACGTGGATGCCGGCCAGCGCCGCGGAGACCTCGTCGTCCCGGATCGCCCGCCACGACCGGCCGACGCGGCTGCGGCCCAGGTCGGCGAGGAACACCAGCACGACCACCGCGCACAGCACGCAGACCCAGGCCTGCCAGCGCTCCAGCGGGAAGTACGGGCCCAGCGCCTCGGGCGGCGGAGGCGAGGCCACCACGAGCCCGTTCTCGCCGCCGAGCAGATCGGTCAGGTGCCGGTAGTTCGCGAGCGCCGGCAGCCCGACGGCCAGGGTGAGGGTCGCGCCCGCGAGGTACGGGCCCTGCAGCCGCGCCGCCGCGGCGCCCACCAGCGCGCCCAGGGCGGCCGTCACCGCCGTGCCCGCCAGCAGCGAGACGGCCAGCGACCAGCCCGGTTCGGTGAGGAACAGACCGGTCCCGTAGGCACCGACCGCCATCAGCGCGCCGTGGCCCAGCGAGATCTGGCCGTTGGTCCCGGTCAGGACGGTCAGCCCGGCGACCGCGCACACATAGGTGGCGACGCCGGCGACCTCCAGGTTCTGGTACGGCGACAGCAGGGCGCTGACGCCGCAGACCACCAGCAGCCCGAGCAGCGCGGGCACCAGGTGCCGTACCGCGGTGCGGTCCATCGGCCCCCTCAGCCGGGCCGTCAGGCCGGACGCGGCCGGGCCCCCGAGCGGGGAACGCAGGTCCTTCGTGTCGGTCGTCTCGGTCATGAGTCCCTCACACCCGTCGCACGGAGGTCCGCGAGAACAGGCCGTTGGGCCTGATCATCAGCACCGTCATCAACACCGCCAGCGCGCCCAGCAGCGCCACCTCGGACCCCAGGTACCCCGAGACGTAGGAGAGGGTGAGCCCGACCACGAGCCCGCCGACCACCGCACCCGGCGGGCTGTCCAGCCCCCCGACGACGGCGGCGGCGAAGCCGAACACCAGCACCGCGTCGAACTGGTTGGGCCCGACGAAGGTCGCCGGCGCCACGAGGACCCCGGCGAGCGCCCCGACCGCCCCCGCCAGTGCCCAGCCCAGCGTGAGCACCCGGCCGACCCGCACCCCGAACATCCGGGCCACCTCGGGGGAGAACGCCGCCGCCCGCATCCGCAGCCCCACCGGCGTGACCCGGAAGAGCAGCACGAGCAGCGCCATCACCACCAGCACGGCTCCGATGACGAACAGGTCCGAGGGCGACAGCAGCAGCCTCGCGCCGCCCACCGTGAAGCCCTTGATGCCGAGCAGCGGCGGGAAGGAGCGCGGCGAGCCGCCCCACACCATCCCGGCCACCGCCTGCAGGAACAGCAGCAGTCCGAGCGTGACGATGACCGCGTTCATCGGCGGCCCGTTCTCGACCGGCCGGACCAGCACCCGTTCCACGACCGCCCCCAGGACGAACCCCGAGGCGAGGGCGGCCAGCAGCCCGAGCCAGTACGAACCGGTCGAGTGGATCACGCCGAGGGCGACGAAGGTCGTGATCATCAGCATGCCGCCCTGGGCGAAGTTGACGATCCGGGTCGCCCGCCAGATGAGCACCAGGGCCAGCGCGACCGCCGCGTAGACGACGCCGCTGCTCACCCCGCCCAGTGTCAGATTGATGAAGTACATTCAGAACCCCAGGTAGGCGTGGCGGAGGTCGTCCGCGGTGGCGAGGCGCGCGGCCGCGTCGGCCGCGACCACCCGCCCCAGGTTCAGCACGACGCCGTGGTCCGCGACGGACAGGGCGCTGCGCGCGTTCTGCTCCACCAGGAGCACGGTGAGCCCCTGTCGCTCCCGCAGGTCCCGCAGGACGGCCAGGATCTGGGCGGTGACCCGGGGCGCGAGCCCCAGCGACGGTTCGTCGAGCAGCAGCAGCCGCGGCCGGGTCATCAGCGCCCTGCCGATGGCGAGCATCTGCCGCTCGCCGCCGGAGAGGGTCTCCGCGGGCCGCGCGCGCCGCTCGGCCAGGGCGGGGAAGAGGGCGTAGACCTCCTCCAGGCCGGCGGACTGCAGCGCCCTGCGCTCGCGCCGGCCCCGCCACAGCCCGCCCAGCCGGAGGTTGTCGTGGACGGTCAGCTCGGTGATGACCCCGCGGCCCTCCGGCACATGGGCCAGGCCCAGCCGCACGACCTCCTCGACGGGAAGCCTGGAGATGTCGGTGCCGTCGAGCAGGACGCTGCCGGAGCGGGGCCGGACGAGTCCGTTGACGGTGCGCAGCAGCGTGGTCTTGCCGGCGCCGTTGGCCCCGAGCACGGCGGTGATGCTGCCCTGGTCCACGGTGAGGGACACCTCGTCCAGGGCCCGCACCATGCCGTAGGAGACGACGAGTTCGCGGACCTCAAGCACGGGAGGACTCCTCTCGGGACCCGGGCGCCCCCGGCGCCGCGGTGTCGGCCGGCGCCGCGGCCGCTCCCGCCCCCGCTCCCGCGGTGACCTCGTCGCCGAGGTACGCCTCCGTCACCAGCGGGTCGTCGCGCACCTCGTCCGGGGTGCCGTGGGCGATGACCTTGCCGAAGTCCAGGACGAGGACCGGGTCGCAGACCCCCATGACCAGGTCCATGTGGTGCTCGACGAGGATGACCGCCATCCGTTCGCGCAGCCCCGAGATGACCTCGCCCAGGTCGCGCATGCCGTCCTCGGACAGCCCCGAGGCCGGTTCGTCGAGCAGCAGCAGCCGCGGTTCACCGGCGAGCGCCCGGGCGAGCGCCACCTGCTTCTGCACCCCGTAGGGGAGTTCGCCGGGGAGGCGGCCGGCGGCGTCCTCCGCGCCGAGCTCACGCAGGACGGCCAGCGAACGGTGGCGCAGCAGCCGCTCGTCGCGGTCCGAGCGGGGCAGTCCCAGCAGCGCGGAGGTGAAGCCCGCCCTCGCGTGCCGGGTCGCCCCGACCATGACGTTCTCCAGCACGGTCAGCCGGGGGAACAGCCCCAGACCCTGCAGGGTCCTGGCGATGCCGAGCCGGGCCAGCTGGTGCGGCCGGGGCCAGGGCAGTGCCCGGTCCTGCCAGTGCAGCGTCCCGGCGGCCGGGCGTACGAAGCCGCACACCGCGTTGAACAGGGTCGTCTTTCCGGCCCCGTTGGGCCCGATGACGCCGAGCACTTCGCCCGGCCGGACCGACAGGGACACCGCATCGAGCGCGGACAGGCCTCCGAAGGAGACCTCGAGTCCGTCGATGCGCAGGAGGCTTTCCACCAGTCACCCTTCCTTGGGAGTTCGGCGGGGTGGTACGGGACGAGGGGGTCGGGGGTCGGGGGAACGGGGATCGTGGAGCGGATCGCGCGGGCGGCCCGGCGCTCCGGCGGCGGGGCCGGCCTGCCGTCCGGGAGGGCTCCTCCCAGCCCGACCGAATCCGAATCGGATTCGGTTCCGACTGAGGGTGACCCCTGTCCGAAGCGCTGACAAGCCCCCGGTGACGAGGAGTTGGGCTAGCCGGCGCCTGCCAGCAGCCGTGCTTCGCCCGCCTCGTAGAGCCGCCTGCTCTCGGCGGCCGTCCCGTCGCGGCGCCGCCGGTCGTAGCGGCTGCCGAGCCAGCCGACGAGGAAGCCGAAGGGGATGGACACCAACCCGGCGGTCTGCAGCGGGAACCAGTGGAAGTCACGGTCCGGGAAGAGTGCCGTGGGACCGCCGGACACCGCCGTCGAGAACACCGTCAGCAGCAGGACGCACCCCGTGCCGCCGTACAGCGCGGCCAGCAGGCCGGTGCGGCCGAAGCCCCGCCAGAACAAGGAGTACGTGAGGGCCGGAGCCACCGCCGAGGCGCCGATCGCCAGCGCGGTCGTCGTCATGACGGCGACGTTCCAGTCCTGGACCAGCGCGGCCAGGGCCACCGCCGCCGCGCCGACACCCACGGCCGCCCAGCGGGCCACCGCCAGTTCGGTGCGCGGGGCGGCCCGCCCGTCGCGCATCGCGTGCCCGAACAGGTCGTGGGCCAGTGACGAGGCCGCGGCGAGGGTCAGTCCCGACACCGACGACAGCAGCGTCACGAACACCGTCCCGCAGACGGCGGCGTACAGCAGCGTCTCGCCGATCGACGGCGCGGCCTCCCCGAACGCCCGGGCCAGCATCAGCACGGACGTACGGCCCTCGGGGTCGGCCCCCGTGATCAGCCGGGCGCCGACCATGGCGGCCGCGCCCGCCCCCATGACCGTGCCCAGCAGGCAGAACGTGGTGACCGCGCCGACCGCCCAGGACATCGAGCGGCGCACGGCGGGGGCGTCGGGCGCCGAGTACAGACGCATCGTCACGTGCGGCAGGCAGGCCACCCCGAGGACGACCGTGAGCTGCAGCCCGATGAAGTCCAGCTTCCCCTCGGTGGTCCGCCCCAGCTCCAGGCCCTGCCGCAGGTACGCCTCGCCGGCCCCGCTGCCCGCCTGCGCGGCGCGCAGCAGGGCGTCCGCGCTCCAGCCGAAACGGCTCATGACGAGCGCGGCGACCACGGCGCTGCTGCCCAGCAGCATCACGATCTTGATGATCTGGATGAGCGCGGTGCCCCGCATCCCGCCCATCGCCGCGTAGACGACCATCAAGGTGCCGATCATGGCGATGGAGACCGTGCGCGCACCGTCGAGGTGGATGTCCAGGATGGCGGTGAGCAGCGAACCCGCCCCCGACAGCTGCACGATGAGGAACGGCAGGCACGCGGCCAGGGTGACCACGCTGGCGGCGATCCGCACGGACCGGCCGCGCATCGTACGGGCGAGGACGTCGCCCATGGTGAACCGCCCCGCGTTGCGCAGGGGTTCGGCGAGCAGGAACATCAGCACCACCAGCGACATGCCGGTGCTGGTCGCCAGCACGAAGCCGTCGTAGCCGAAGAGCGCGATGATGCCGGTGGTGCTGAGGACGGTCGCGGCGGAGATGTAGTCGCCCGCGATGGCCAGGCCGTTCTTGAACGGGGTGAGGGTGCGGTAGCCCGTGTAGAACTCCGCGAGGTCGTCCCGTTCCGGCCCGGCGAAGACGCTGAGCAGCAGCGTGCAGGTCACCAGGAACGTGAAGAAGAGCAGGACGACTGTCTGCGTCCCCGAGTCGTATGCGGCCGCGAACTGGTTCACCGGGCGGCCCCGTCGGCCGTCTCCCGCTGGCGTACGCGCAGCGCCAGCGGGTCCACCGACCGCCGCGCGCTGCGCTCGTACCAGCGGATCGCCGCGAACGTGACGGCGAGCTGCGACAGCCCCATCAGCGTGCCGAGCGTCAGCTGTCCGGCGACCCTCGTGCCCATCGTGTCCCGCGCGAGCACGGAGAGCAGGAGGAAGGCCAGGAAGTAGCCGAGCGCGGTGAGCGCCGAGACCCGCCGCAGCAGCCGGTAGGCCGAACGCAGCCGTCTGAGCTCGACAGGTCGCGCGGGTGTTCGCGGTGGTGGTGCCGGCGCCGGTGCGGGCGGCGGTGGTTGCCGGTGGTGCCAGGTGTCGCCGTAGTACGTCATCGCGCGGTCTCCAAGCGGCTTGCGTGGCGAGGGTGTGCGGGCGCGGTGGGGGGACGGGCAGGTTCGACCGGTACGCCCCGGGGCGTCGGTGCTCCGGGGTGGCCGCACGATACCGACTGGTCGGCATGTCGGGAAGAGGTGCTGCAGGTCACGGTTGGAGCACCAAGCCGACCGGCCCCTCGCGGACCCGCTGCCGGCGCCCGGCCCGGCCGCAACTCGCCCGCGTGCGGGGCAGGTTCGGAGCGGTGCTGTGGTGCGCGCGTGATGGCGCGGGAGCTTCTCGTGGCGGGGACGCGGGGCCTTGTGCATGGGCTGGCGAAGGCCCGGCATGACGGGGTTGCCGCAGCCGGGCCGCCGGCCGGTGCTGTGTTGCCTGAAGCGACTCCCGCCCGGCAGGGCGCTGCGTCCGCGTGGTGGTCGGAGGGGCCCGCGCAACCGCGACGCCGAGTTCCGGCGTCGCGCTCACGACGCCCGGACCGCCGGAACTATCCGTTGCCCCGGCCGAGTTCAGGGTGCCGGACGGTGCGGGCACTGCCTATCCGTCGGGACCCCCGCCGGGTGCGGGAACACCCCACGGCGGGGACGCGCGCCATCCGGCCAGGGCTGCCGCACATGCTCCCGCCGACGCGACTGCCCCCGGGAGGCCTTCCACGGTCGTGTCGGCGCGCGGGCCCTCGTGGAGGGTCGGAGAGGCCTGGGAAAAAGGGCACACCGGGCGTGGCATCGGGTCCTTGGACCCGCCGCGGCGACTGCGCGTCACCTGTGCCGCAGCCCCGGCCGCGTCATGCGCCGGCGCAACTGCCGCCGGCGCACCGGGTTCCTCGCGCGCCCCCACGGCGGGCCGCGTCAGCTGCCGCTGCCCGGGTCGATGTGCGGGGGGTGGACGGGGATCTCGCACCACACCTGCTTGCCGCCGCTGAGCGGCATCGTGCCCCAGGCCGCCGACATCGCCTCGACGAGGAGGATGCCGCGGCCGCCGGTGTCGTGCCAGTTGATGATCGCCGGCTTGACCGGCGTCCGCGGCGAGCCGTCGCCCACCGCGATCCGCAGCCGGTCGCCGGTGAGCGTGATGTCCAGGCGGACCTGGCCCTCGGTGTGCACCAGGGCGTTGGTGACCAGCTCGGAGACGACCAGCAGCACCGTGTCGGCCGCCTCGCCGAGCCCCCACGCACGCAGGGTGCGGGCGGTGAACCGGCGGGCGTGCGAGGCGGCGTCGGGGAGCCGCCACACCGTCCAGCTCTCGCGCACGGGCTTGACGGCCATGCCGTCGTAACGCATCAGCAGCAGCGCGATGTCGTCGCTGCGGGTGGCGTTGCTCAGCAGGGCGTCGGCCATGCGGCCCAGGTGGGAGGGGTCGGCCTCGGACAGCTCGCGCGACATCCGCGCGACGCCCTCGTCCATCGGGAGCTCGGCGGACTCGACCAGGCCGTCCGTGGTCAGCGCGAGGACGGTGCCGTTCTGCAGCCGCAGCGGGATCAGCGGGAAGTCCGCGTCGTCGACGACGCCCAGCGGGGGCCCGCCGTCGCCCTCCACGGTCAGGGTGGTGCCGTCCGGGAGCCGTAGCACCGGGGGCAGGTGACCGGCGCGCACGCACCAGGCACTGCCCTCCTCCATGTCGATGCTGACGTAGCAGCAGGTCGCGAAGAGGTCGGTCTCCATGCCCATGAGCAGGCGGTTGGCGTGCGACACGACGACGTCGGGGGAGTGGCCCTCCACGGCGTAGGCGCGGATCGCGGTGCGCATCTGGCCCATGAGCGTCGCGGCCCCGGCGTTGTGCCCCTGGACGTCGCCGATGACGAGGGCGACGTGGTGGTCGTGCAGGGGTATGACGTCGTACCAGTCGCCGCCGACCTCCAGCCCGCCGGTCGTCGGCAGGTACCGGGCGACCGCGACCCCGCCCGGCAGCACCGGGAGCCGGCGCGGCAGCAGGGTGCGCTGGAGGGTGCCGACCAGTTCGTGCTCGGCGTCGAAGGCCCGTACGCGGACCAGCGCCTGGCCGACCAGCCCGGCCGCGGCGGTCAGCACGGCGCGTTCGTCCGCGCCGAACTCGTGGGGCTCGTCCCAGCCGATGAGGCAGCAGCCGACGACCCGTCCGGCCGCGGGGAGCGGCAGCACCGCGAGTCCGCCGGGGCCCACCCCGGCCAGCGTGGACTCCAGCGGTGCCCCGGCCGGCCAGAAGGCGACCCGGCCCTCGCGCAGCGCGGTCGCCAGCGTGGGCATGGCCCGGGTCGGCGCGTCCGGCCATTCCGAACGCCATTCGGTGCGCCACACCTCGGGCCACGCGGAGGGGTCCGCAGGGTCGAGGACGGTGACCACCAGCCGGTCGTTCTCCAGTTCGGCGAGCGCGACCCGGTCGGCGTTCAGCGGGCGGCGCAGCGCCGTCACCACCACCGCACTGACGTCCCGTACGGTCGCGGCGACGGCCAGGTCGGCGGCGAGCTGCTGCACCCGGCCCACGTCGTTGACCCCGGCGCGCATCCGCGAGGCGTCCCCGACCGTGCCCAGCAGTCGTACGGGGCGGCCGTCCGGGGCGAACAGCACCCGCCCGCGCAGCCGTAGCCAGCGCAGTTCCCCGGAGGGCCGGCGGATGCGGAACTCCAGCTCGCGGTCGCCGGTGGCCATGTGCCCGGCCTCCACCACCGACATCAGCGCGGGCAGGTCCTCGGGGAGGGTCAGCGCGAGCAGGGTCTCCACCCGGCCGTCGAACCCCGAGGGCTCCAGGCCGAACAGGGCGAGCACGTCGTCGCCCACGTTGATCCAGCCGGTGTCCATGTCGAGGGTGAACCCGGTGCCCCGGGACTCCGCCCCGGCCATCGGGTCGGTGTCGCCGCACGCGTCGCCGGGCGTGGGGCCGGGGTGGCCGATGGCGGTGGCGAACAGTTCGAGGCGCTGCCGGTCCTCCGTGTCGAAGCCCCCGGGCTGGTCCGTGACCGCCACCAGGCAGCCGACGCTCACATGGTCCGCCCGCAGCGGCAGGGCGGTCAGCGAGACCTCCAGCGGCTCCGGCGTCCCGTTCCCCGTCAGCCGGGCGACCTCCGCGGGCCCCGCGGACACCACGCGGTCCTGGCGCACGGAGACGGCCATGGGGGAACCGCCGTCCGTCGCGTAGCTCTGGCGCAGCCCGTGCAGGGTGCGCGGCACCCCGGCCGAGGCGACCAGGCACAACTCCCCGCCGGTCTCCGAGGGTGCGTACACGGCTACGTGGGTCGCACCGGTGAAGACCAGCGCCTGTTCGATGACGGATCGCAGGCGGGCGGACTGGCCAAGGTCGGATCGGAGCGTCTTGAGCGCGAGCTCGGCGGACAGCGCCCGAACTCTGCGTCCTTTCGCGCCGTCGCTGACCACGTGGTCATTACACCGCCTCCGGGGCCCCGGCGCAGCCCGTGTGCAGGGAATCGTCACGGGGTGTGAGAAGAACGCGGGTCGTGTCCTCCGTTTCCCCCATCCTCGACCAGCTCCGCACGCGGGCGCTCCCCGGCGGGCCGGGCCCGGGCCGCGGATCTAGCGCTGGGGGAAGGTGTAGGTGTAGCCGGCCGCGTCGAGCCGGTCGAGCAGGGTCTCCAGTGCCTGCACCGTCTGGCTGCGGTCGCCGCCGCCGTCGTGCATGAGCACGATGGCGCCCGGCTTCAGCTCGGAGTTCACGGTCGCGAGGATGGCGTCCGCGCCGGGGCGGCGCCAGTCGTCGGAGTCGACGGTCCAGCCGAGCGGGCGCAGTCCGTGGTCGGCGGCGATGGCGCGGATCGCGGGGGAGAAGTCGCCGCCGGGGGCCCGGTAGTACCACAGCGCCGTGTCGCCGGAGCCGGCGGCGCGGGATATCTCGCTCTGGGCGTCGAGTATCTCGTGGCGGTTGTACTCCTGCGACTTGCGGCTCTGCGCCTCGTCGTGGTGGACGGAGTGGTCGCACAGCCGATGGCCCGCGGCGGCGATCCGCCGCACCAGGTCGGGGTGGGCCCTGGCGTTGGGGCCGATCTCGCAGAAGGTGGCCTTGGCGTGGTGCCGGGCGAGCACGTCCAGGACCTTGGGGGTCCACACCGGGTCCGGGCCGTCGTCGAAGGTGAGGGCCACCGACCTGCCCGGGACCTCCACACCGTGCTGGATCGAGCGCGCGGTCACGGAGGTCCCGTGGGCGGGGGCCTGGACCGCGGTGCCGTGGGCCCCCGTGCCGCCGCGCCGCGGGTCCGCGCCGAGCGCGGGGGCCTGCGGCCGGGCGGTCCCCGGGGCGGCGGCGCCGCGGTGCGCGGCGTCGTGGTGCGGGTCGTCGTGGTGCGCGGTGCCCGCCGGGGTGCGGGCCGCGCCCGGCGTGCCGGACGGGGCGCCGGGCGCCGTGGACGGCGTCGCGGCGGGGGCCGACGAGGGCGCGGACGACGGCGCGGAGGGCGCGGAGGGCGAGGCGGGCCGCACGGAGGGCGCCGAGGCGGCGCTGCCGGCGCTCTGCATCATGTGCTCCGTGCCGCAGGCGGCGAGCGTGGCTCCGGCGAGCGTCACCGCCGCGACTGCTCCGAGGGCTCGGGTCGCGCGGGTCGTCAGTGCCACGGTGGTACCTCCTGGGGCCGGCTGCGTGCATGCCGGGCACGCGGATCAGCCCCCACCGTAGGGGGCGCGCGGCGGCGCGCCCTCGGTCTTTCGGTCATCTTCGGGTCCTTCACCGGCGGGACCTTCGTCCTCTTGGCATGGCCCGGACAAGATGCCAAGCTGTGGGTTAGGAAAGTTTCCTAACGGAAGGAGTCCCTCGTGCGCAAGCGCCTCGCACTGGCCACCGCCGGGGCCGGAGCCACCCTGCTGGCCGCCCTCCTCACCCCCGCCGCCGGGGCCGCCGGGTCGTCCCCCCGCAGTCCCCAGGAGGGCTCGGTCACGGCCGCCCAGTTACTGGCCGAGGTCAACGGCTGTCCGCAGATCTCCAGCGGCAGGTACCGCACCGACGAGGAGACCTCCGCCACCGTCCCGGTCTGCGGTGCCAACGGCGCCGTGTTCTGGAAGGCCGACATGGACATCGACTGCGACGGCCAGGTCACCGCCCGCTGCAACTGGGACACCGACCCGTGGTTCCAGGACGACACGGCCTTCCACCAGTCGGACGGCCGCCCGCTCAACGCCGAGACGCTCCCCTACGTCGTCGTCCCCAGCCCCAGCGGCACCTGGGACTACCGCGGCGCCGGCATCAAGGGCGGCGGCGTGGTCGCCGTCGTGTACGGCGGCCGGGTCGAGTACGCCGTCGTCGGCGACACCGGCCCCACCGCGATCATCGGCGAGGCCTCCTACGCCACCGCGCAGGCCCTCGGGATCGACCCCGACCCGGAGACCGGCGGGGCGGAGTCCGGCGTGACGTACATCCTCTTCAAGAACTCCTCCGTCGCGCCGATCGAGAGCCACGCCCAGGCGGTCTCCATCGGCGACGCGCTCGCCCGCCAGTTCGTCGCGGACAACTGAGCCGCCCAAGACCCGGACGTACGCCGGGCGGCCGACGTGACGCGGCGGACGCCACCCCCGTGTTGCGCGGCCGCCCCCGGCGCGTGATCGTGGGCGACGGGACCGTCCGGCCCGCTCGAGCTTCCGCACCGTGGTCCACACAGGGGTCGCCGCATGAGCACACACGTTGACGTCGTCGTCCTGGGCGCGGGTCCCGGGGGGTACGTCGCCGCCATCCGGGCCGCCCAGCTGGGCCTGCGCACGGCGATCGTCGAGGAGCGCTACTGGGGCGGGGTGTGCCTCAACGTGGGGTGCATCCCCTCCAAGGCCCTGCTGCGCAACGCCGAACTGGCGCACATCTTCACCAAGGAGGCCAGGACCTTCGGCATCCGGGTGAACGGCGAGGTCAGCTTCGACTACCGCGAGGCCTTCGCGCGCAGCCGCAAGGTCGCGGACGGCCGGGTCAAGGGCGTCCACTTCCTGATGAAGAAGAACGACATCACGAAGTTCGAGGGCCACGGCACCTTCACCGACGACCACACCCTGCACGTCGCGCTGGGTTCCGGCGGCAGCGAGACCGTCACCTTCGACCACTGCATCATCGCCACCGGCGCGACCACCAGACTGCTCCCCGGCACCTCGCTCAGCGAGCGGGTCGTGACGTACGAGGAGCAGATCATGACGGACACGCTCCCGCGGAGCATCCTCATCGCGGGCGCCGGCGCGATCGGCGTGGAGTTCGCGTACGTCCTGCACAACTACGGGGTGAAGGTGACCCTCGTGGAGTTCCTCGACCGGATCGTGCCGCTGGAGGACGAGGAGGTGTCGGCCGAACTCGCCCGCCAGTACCGCAAGCTGGGCATCGACGTGCTCACCTCGACCCGGGTGGAGGCGATCAACGACGCCGGAGACTCGGTCAAGGTCATGGTGACCACCGGCGGCCAGCGGCAGACGCTCGAAGCCGACAAGGTGCTCCAGGCCATCGGCTTCCAGCCGCGGATCTCCGGCTACGGCCTGGAGCAGACCGGGGTCAGGCTCACCGAGCGCGGTGCCATCGACATCGACGAGTTCTGCCGCACCAGCGTCCCGCACATCTACGCCATCGGCGACGTCACGGCGAAGCTGATGCTCGCGCACGCCGCCGAGGCCATGGGCGTCGTCGCCGCCGAGACCATCGCGGAGGCCGAGACCATGTCCCTGGACTACGTGATGATCCCGCGCGTCACCTTCTGCCAGCCGCAGATCGCCAGCTTCGGGTGGACGGAGGCGCAGGTCCGTGAGCGCGGACTCGACGTGCGCGTGGCCAAGTTCCCCTTCACCGCCAACGGCAAGGCGCACGGCCTCGGCGACGCGAGCGGCTTCGTGAAGCTCATCAGCGACGCGAAGTACGGCGAGCTCCTGGGCGGCCACCTGATCGGCCCCGAGGTCACCGAGCTGCTGCCCGAGCTGACGCTCGCCCAGAAGTGGGACCTCACGGCGAACGAACTGGCCCGCAACGTCCACGGCCACCCCACGCTCAGCGAGGCCGTCCAGGAAGCGGTCCACGGCCTCGCCGGCCACATGATCAACTTCTGAGTCCGCCCGCACCACGGCCGACGCCCTGCTGCGCACCGTTCCCAACCAGGTCTACGCCGGCCTCTCGCTGCCCACCGGCACCGGCCAGGCACCGGCCGGGCATCGCCCGCATCCGCGTCAGCGGCGGCGGCGCAGCAGGAAGACGACGAGCGCACCGGCGGCCGCGGCCAGCAGACCGGCGGCCGCGGCGCGTTTGGCGACCGGGGCGCCGGCGATGCGCAGGAGGTCGATGGGTTCGTCCTCGTGGATCGCCGGTGCGGGAGGCGCGTCCTCGGTGGCGTCCTCGCCCCCGGCAGAAGGCTGCGGGGCGGCCAGCCGGCCGGCGAGGCAGTCGGCGAACTGGCCGATGATGCGGTCGCCGACCTCCGCCATCACGCCGCGCCCGAACTGCGCGGGCCGGCCGGTCACGGCGAGGTCGGTCGTCACCGAGACGACCGTCGCGCCGTCCTTCTCCGCCAGGGTGCCGGTCACCGTCGCCCGCGCCGTGCCCTGGCCGCGGACCTCCTTGCCCCGGGCGGCCAGCACGACGCGGTGCGCGGTCCCGTCCCGCTCCTCGAAGACCGCCGTGCCGCGGTAGGTCACCGTCACCGGGCCCACCTTGACCTTCACCGCGCCCCTCACGGTCTCGCCGTCGTACTCCTCCACCGTCGCGCCCGGCATGCACGGCGCGACGCGCTCGATGTCCAGCAGCGCCCGCCAGGCGTCCGCCACCGGGACGGGGACCTCGAACTCGTGGTGCAGTTCCATTGATCTCCTCCTCGTCACACCGGCCTGAGCACCGGAGGGTGGATCGCGCCGGCCGTGCCCGACAGCGGGGTGCCGCTGCCGCCCCAGCGCAATGCGATGATCTCGGCGGCGATCGACACGGCGACCTCCTCGGGGGTGCGCGCGCCCAGGTCCAGCCCGATCGGCGAGCGCAGCCGGGTCAGTTCGGCCGGAGCCAGCGTCGTGTCGCGCAGCCGCTTGAGCCGGTCGTCGTGCGTCCGCCGGCTGCCCATGACGCCGATGTACGCGGCGGGGCGGCGCAGCGCGACCTCCAGCAGCGGCACGTCGAACTTGGGGTCGTGGGTGAGGACGCACACCACCGTGCGGTCGTCGGTCTCCGTGCCGCCCAGGTAGCGGTGCGGCCAGTCCACGACGACCTCCACGCCCTCGGGGAAGCGCTTGGGGGTCGCGAACACCGGACGGGCGTCGCAGACGGTCACCCGGTAGCCCAGGAACAGCCCGATCCGCGCCACCGCCGCCGCGAAGTCGATCGCGCCGAACACCAGCATCCGCGGCGGCGGGGCGAAGGACTGCAGGAACACCGTCACGTCGTCCTCGCGCCGTTCGCCGTGCCGTCCGTAGTGGCGCTGCCCGGTCGCGCCCTGGGCCAGCCCACCGCGGGCGTCGTCGGTGACCGCCGCGTCCAGGCCCTCCGAGCCGAGGGTGCCCGCGACCCGGTCCGGCCACACCGTGAGCGCGGCGCCGCGCGGCGCGGGACCGTCCAGCACCGTCGCGGTGACCACGGGGCGGTGCGCGGCGACGGAGGCCGCCACCTCGCCGAAGCCCGTGTCCGTGGCCGGGGACACCGGACGGACCAGCAGGGTGATCTCACCGCCGCAGGTCAGGCCGACCTCGAAGGCGTCGGCGTCGCTGTAGCCGAAGGTGTGCAGCCGGGCCTCGCCCGACTCGACGACCTCCTTGGCCAGTTCGAAGACCGCGCCCTCCACGCAGCCCCCGGAGACGCTGCCGACGACCTCGTCGTCCGGCCCCACCGCCATGGCCGCGCCCGGTCCGCGCGGCGCGCTGCGGCTCACCGCCACGACCGTGGCCAGCCCGAAGGGGGTTCCCGAGGCGTACCAGTCGTTCAGCGCCGGAAGGATCTCACGCACCGTCGGCTCCTCTCACCACGGCGGCCAGACGTTCCAGCGCGCCCAGGCTGTGCCCCTCCACGAAGGCGTCGACGCTCGGCAGCGCCGCCGCCATCCCCGCCGCCAGCGGTGCGTACCCGGGCCTCGCCTTGCGCGGGTTGGCCCACACCACGCGGTACGCCAGCCGTGCCAGCCGCCGCATCTGCGCGGCCAGCAGGTCGGGGTCACCGCGCTCCCAGCCGTCCGACAGCAGCACGACGACCGCGCCGCGCGCCGTCCCCCGTGCCCCCCAGCGGTCCAGGAACGCCCGCAGCGTCTCCCCGAGCCGGGTCCCGCCGCTCCAGTCGGGCACCGCCGCCCCGACCGCGGCCATCGCGGCGTCCGGGTCCCGGCGCGCCATCTCGCGGGTGACCCGGGTGAGCCGGGTGCCGAGGGTGAAGACCTCGGTGGGCGTGCGGCCGCGCGAACCGTGCGCGGCGGCGTGCGCGAACCGCAGCAGCGCGTCCGCGTACGGGGCCATCGAGCCGCTGACGTCCAGCAGCAGCACCACCCGGCGCGGCTTGCGGGCCGGGGCCCGCCGCGGGAGCGCGGCAGGCTCGCCGCCCCGGCGCAGCAACTCCCGTACGGTACGCCGCGGATCCACGTCCCCCCGACGCGCCGGACGGCGCCGGGGGGTACGGCGCGGCTCGCCGTCCAGGGCGAACACCGCCAGCAGCCGGTGCAGTTGGGCCCGGTCCAGCGCGGTCATGGCGGCGACGTCACGGTGCCGCAGCACCTCCGTCGCGCTGGCGAGCGCGGTCGCGGTGGGCCCGTCACCCGCCTCCTCACCGGTGGTGCGCTCCCCGGTCACGGCACGCGCCACCGCCGGCGGGCGCACCGGGCGGACCGCCGGACGCACCCGGCGGTGCGGCGGCCGCCCGCCGTCGAAGAAGGCAGCGAAGACCCGGTCGTAGCGCTCCAGGTCGTCCGGGCCGCCGCAGAGCGTCAGCCGTCCCGCCCAGTACACGTCGCGGCGCCGCGACGGGTCGAGCCGGCCGAGCGCGGCCAGGAACGCCGCCACCCGGTCCGGGCCGGCCGGCACCCCGGCGGCCCGCAGGGCGCGGGCGAAGCCCACCACCCCCGCCGTGCCGTCCGCCGTGACCGCGCGCATCGTGCTCACCGCGACCCGCCCGCCCGCGCGGCGAGGATCTCCGACAGGTCGAGCGAGCGTGCCCGCTCCGCGTCCTCGCGGTACTTCAGCACCGAGCCGAGGGTGGTCATCGCCAGGTCCGCGTCGAGTTCGGTCGCCCCCAGCGCGGCCAGCGCCTCCGCCCAGTCGATGGTCTCCGCCACCCCGGGCGGCCGCACCAGGTCCTGCTCCCGCAGGCACTGCACCACGGCCGTCACCTGCGCGGCGAGCCGCGCCGCCACGTGCGGCTGCCTGCGCCGTACGATCGCCAGCTCCCGCTCGAAGCCGGGGTGGTCGAACCAGTGGTACAGGCAGCGCCGCTTCAGGGCGTCGTGCACCTCGCGCGTCCGGTTGGACGTGAGCACCACCACGGGCGGCGACTGCGCCCGCAGGGTGCCCAGTTCGGGGACGGTGACGGAGTACTCCGACAGCAGTTCCAGCAGGAAGGCCTCGAACTCGTCGTCCGCGCGGTCGATCTCGTCGACCAGCAGCACCGAGGGGCTGGTCTCCAGGGCCCGCAGCAGCGGCCGCGCCAGCAGGAACCGCCGGCTGTAGAGCTCGCCCTCCAGGGTCTCCGGGTCGCTGACGCCCGCCGCCTCGGCCGCCCGCAGGTGCAGCAACTGACGGGGGAAGTCCCAGTCGTACAGCGCCTGCGACGCGTCGATGCCCTCGTAGCACTGCAGCCGGATCAGCGGCGCGCCGAGCGCCTCGGCGAGCGCGTGCGCCAACGCGGTCTTGCCGACGCCCGCGTCACCCTCGCAGAAGATCGGACGGTGCAGCGTCAGCGCCAGGTAGCAGGCGACGGCCAGGCCGTCGTCGACCAGGTAGCCGGTCTCCTCCAGCCGGGCCCGCATCTGTTCGGGGCCGGCGATCCCCGGAAGCGGGCCGGTCGTGTGCGCCGGGAGCCCGGCGGTGGCGGCGACGGGCGGGGCGGCGTCGCGGGGCGCCGCGGCGGGTGCCGGGGCGCCGGCGCCGTGGGGCCCCACCGCCCCGGCGCGTGACGTCGTCACGGGAAGCGGCCCGCAGGAGGGTCCCGCCGGGGCGGTCCACCCCGGCGGAATCCCGTGCGCCGGCCAGGTCATGCGCTGCGTCCGCTCCTCATGTCAGGTCCGCCGCGGCGAGGACGGCCCTGCGGGTCAGCACCCTCACCAGGTGCTCCCGGTAGTCCGCGGACGCCGACAGGTCCGACGCCGGACGGGTGCCCTCCGCCGCGCTGTCGGCGGCCGAGGCCACCGCCTCCGGTACGGCGTCGGCACCGGCGAGGGCCGTCTCGCAGGCGGTGGCGCGCACCGGGGTGGGCCCCATGTTCGACAGCCCGACCCGGGACTCGACGATGCGGCCGTCGTCCCTCCGCACCAGCGCGGCCACCCCCACCACCGCCCAGGCCTGAGCGCTGAGCTGGAACTTCTCGTAGTGGAAGCCCCAGGCGTCCGTCTTGGGCACCCGTACCTCCACCAGCAGTTCGTCGGGCCGCAGCACCGTCTGCAGGTAGTCGGTGAAGAACTCCCGCGCCGGGACGGTCCGCCGCCCGTCCGGCCCCTGGACGACCAGCTCGGCGTCGAGGGCGAGGACGGCCGCGGGGACGTCCCCCGCGGGGTCGGCATGGGCGAGGGCGCCGCCGATCGTGCCGCGGTGACGCACCGCCGGATCGGCCACCGTGGCCGTGGCGGCGGCCAGCAGCCCGGCGTGCCGCCGCACCAGCGGGTCGTGCACGACGTCGTGGTGCGAGGTCAGGGCGCCGATGACGAGGGTGTCCCCGTCGGCCCGCACCCCGCGCAGGCCGGGGATCCGGCCGACGTCCACGAGGAGTTCGGGGAAGGCGAGCCGCATCCGCAGGATCGGCAGCAGGCTCTGGCCGCCGGCCAGCACCTTCGCGTCCTCCCCGGCGAGCGCGAGCTGCCCCACCGCCTCCTCCACGGAGCGGGGCCTGGCGTAGTCGAACGACGCGGGAATCATGAGCCGTCCTCCTCCGGCCGGGCGGACCGCGCGTCCCGCAGGGCCCGCCAGACCCGTTCGGGCGTGCACGGCATCTTCACGTCCACGACGCCCAGCGGCCGCAGGGCGTCGACCACGGCGTTGACCACCGCGGGGGTCGAGGCGATCGTCCCGGCCTCGCCGACGCCCTTCACGCCCAGCGGGTTGGTGGTCGCCGGCGTCTCGGTGCGGTCGGTGAGGAAGTCGGGCAGGTCGGCGGCGCTGGGCACCAGGTAGTCGGCCATGGTGCCGGACACCAGGTTGCCCTCCGCGTCGTACACGGCCTCCTCGAACAGGGCCTGGGCGATGCCCTGGGCGAGACCGCCGTGCACCTGGCCCTCCACGATCATGGGGTTGACGACCTTTCCGACGTCGTCGACGCACACGTAACTGCGGATCCGGACCCGGCCGGTCTCGGTGTCCACCTCCACCGCGCACAGGTGCGTGCCGTGCGGGTAGGAGAAGGCCTCCGGGTCCTCCACGTGCTCGGCGTTGATCGTCGGTTCCAGCCCGTCGGGCAGGTCGTGCGAGGTGAACGTCGCGAACGCCACCTCCTGGATGGTCTTGCGCGCCTCCGGCGAGCCCTTGACCGAGAAGACTCCGTCGGCGAAGTCCAGGTCGTCCTCGCTCGCCTCCAGCAGGTGCGCGGCGACCTTGCGGGCCTTGTCCACCACCTTCCGCGCGGCGCGGTGCACGGCCACCCCGCCGACGACCAGCGAGCGCGAGCCGTAGGTGTCCATGCCCTGCGGCACCGTGCGCGTGTCGCCGTGCAGCACCTCGACGTCCTCGAAGGGCACGCCCAGCACGTCCGCCGCGATCTGGCTCCAGCTGGTCACATGGCCCTGGCCGTGCGGGCTGGTGCCGGTCAGCACCTCCACCTTGCCGGTGGGCAGCATGCGGATGGACGCCGCCTCCCAGCCGCCCGCGCCGTAGCGCAGGTCGCGCAGGATCCGGCTGGGCGCGAGCCCGCACATCTCCGTGTACGTCGACACCCCGATGCCGAGCCGCACCCGGTCGCCGCGCTCCTCCCGCTTGCGCTGCTCGGAACGCAGGTCGTCGTAGCCGAAGAGGGCGAGCGCCTTGTCCGTCGCCGACTCGTAGTTCCCGCTGTCGTAGGTCAGTCCGCCGATGGTGGTGTACGGGAACTCGTCGTGGCCGATCCAGTTGCGGCGGCGCACCTCCACCGGGTCCATGCCGAGTTCGGCGGCGAGCTCGTCCATCATGCGCTCGATGGCGAAGGTGGCCTCGGGGCGGCCCGCCCCGCGGTACGCGTCGGTGGGGGTCTTGGTGGTGAAGACGCCCGTGCAGGTGAAGTCGTAGGCGTCCATCTTGTAGATGCCGGGGAACATGAACGCCCCGAGCAGCGGGACGCCCGGCGTCACGATCATCAGGTACGCGCCCATGTCCGCGAGCAGGTCGACCTTCAGTCCGAGCAGCCTCCCCTCGCGCGTCGCGGCGAGTTCGAGGTCCTGGATCTGGTCGCGGCCGTGGTGGGTGGCCAGGTAGCCCTCCGAGCGGGACTCCGTCCACTTCACGGGGCGGCCCAGCCTGCGGGCGACGGCCAGGCCGAGCGCCTCCTCGCCGTACACCTGGAGCTTGGAGCCGAAGCCGCCGCCGACGTCCGGCGCGACCACCCGGAGCCGGTGCTCGGGGATGCCGGTGACGACGGCCATCATCACGCGCACGATGTGCGGGATCTGCGTCGCGGAGTACAGGGTGTACTGGTCCGAGGTGTCCGGCGGCACCACCACGACGGCCCGCGGTTCCATGGCGTTGGGGATGAGCCGCTGCTGGACGAAGCGCCGGCGCAGCACGACGTCGGCCCGCTCGCGCACGGTCGCGTAGTCCTCGCCGGTGGCCAGCGGCCAGGTGTAGCAGCGGTTGGTGCCCTTGTCGGCGTGGACCAGCGGGGCGCCCTCGGCGAGCGCCGCCTCCATGTCGAGGACCGGAGGCAGCGGCTCGTAGTCGACGTCGATCGCCTCCAGCGCGTCGGCGGCCGCGTAGCGATCCCGGGCGACGACGACCGCGACCGGGTCGCCGGTGTGGCGGACCTCGTCGACGGCGACGGGCGGGTGCTCGGGCAGCACGATGTCCTCGGTGACGGGCCAGGCGCACGGCAGCGACCCGAGCCCCTCGGCCAGGTCGCGGCCGCTGTAGGCGGCGACGACCCCCGGCCGCTCCAGGGCGGGCGTGACGTCGATCCGCTCGATGCGGGCGTGCGCCATGGGGCTGCGCAGGATCGCCATGTGCAGCAGGCCCGGGACGGTGATGTTGTCGGTCCAGTTGGTCCGGCCGGTCACCAGCCGGGCGTCCTCCTTGCGGACCCGGGCGCGGCCGACCTCGGGCTCGCGTCCGGTGAGCTGGTCGGTCATACCGGCGCCCCGCTTCCCGCCGTGCTGGGCTCGGCGTGCTCGGCCACGGCGCCGGGCTCGGGCGCCTGGTGCCGGCGTTCCTCGGCGGCGGCGGCCAGCACGGCGCGCACGATGTTCATGTAGCCCGTGCACCGGCAGAGGTTGCCCTCCAGGCCCTCGCGGACCTCCTCGGGCGTGGGGTCGGGGTTCTCCCGCAGCAGGTCGCGGGCGGCCATGATCATGCCAGGGGTGCAGAACCCGCACTGCAGGGCGTGCTGCTCGTGGAACGCCCTCTGCAGCGGGTGCCACTCTCCGTCGGCGGAGGCCAGCCCCTGGATCGTCGTCACCTCGCCGCCGTCGGCCTGGACGGCGAGCACCGAGCAGCTCTTCACGCTCTTCCCGTCGAGGTCCACCGTGCAGGCACCGCAGTTCGTGGTGTCGCACCCGACGGGGGTACCGGTCAGACCGAGCCGGTCGCGCAGGTAATGGACGAGCAGGAGGCGGGGCTCCACCTCGTCCTCGTAGGCCGTGCCGTCCACCTTCACCGAGATGCGGGTCATATGCCCTCCCAGAGGCGCCGCGTGGCGAATCCCCCGTTCTGCTCCGATACGCGCAACTGTAAGTCGCGCCCGCGGACAACGCGACGCCTCGGACGCGAGTTTCAGGGGGCCCTTGCGCTCGGAAATCCAAGGCGTAATGTTGATTACATGATTACCAGCGAACAGAAGGAAGCGCTGCGCGGCTGGCTCGCCGGGCGGCTCCCCGACGGACTGTTCGAGGCGCTCGTGGACGTGGCCGTCGACCGCGAGGAGATCACCGTCGTCGGCCGCATCCCCGAACCCGCGGTCGGCGCCGACGCGTCGCAGGTGGAACGCGAGGCCGCGCTCGACGGACGGATCGCCGAGTTCCGGGAGCGCACCCGCGAGGACCGCGTCGCCGTCGCCCGCGAGGCGGAACACCGCTTCGGCCGCAAGGTCTCCTGGGGCGTGGAGTGCGGCGGGCGCCGGGCCATGTACACCACCGTCTCCGTCCCCGTCATGACCCGGCTCCGCCAGCCCGAGCGCCAGGTCCTCGACACCCTCGTCGCGGGCGGCGTCGCCCGCAGCCGCAGCGAGGCCCTCGCCTGGTGCGTCCGCCTCGTCCGCGGCAACACCGACACCTGGCTCGGCGACCTGCGCGAATCCCTGGAACACGTCCAGCGCGTCCGTGCGCAGGGCCCCGACCGCGACACCGCGGCGTCCGCCGAGGACGACTGACCGTCCCCCGGGACTCCGGCGGCGGCCGGGGCACCACGTCCGGCGCCGCTGTGGTTGCGGGCGGCTGCGCCGGGCTGCCCGGTGGTTGTGTGCGGGTGCGTTGCGCCTGCGGCGGGCGGTTTCCCCGCCTCCCGCCCGATTGCCCGGCGCGGTCAGTGACCGCCTCGCTGCGTACGTATGGGGTCGGTGCCGCGCCGGGGTACGCCCCCAGCCTTCGGCCGGGGGGACCCCCACCTCGGCGCTCGCGGCGCTGGTCTACGTCATTGGGTACCGCGTGCTCCGCTCGTCGCCTGTGGGGGCACCCCGCCACACCCCCTCCCGTTGTGTGGGCGCATGACGGCCGGTGGGGGGTGAATGAGGCACTTGGGGCGACCCCGGCCCACCACGAACCGCGCGAAGCCCGCACCAATCGCGCCGGATGGGGGTCCCCCCGGCCGAAGGCTGGGGGAGGGAGGGCGGGCGGGGGACAGCCCGCCGCAGGCGCAAACAACCCGCACAGGCTGGTTCCGGGACGGCACGGCCTTCGTCGACCCAGTCCCTGCGGTACCCGGGACCACCGCGGCGCGGGCGTCGGGCCCTTCGACGCCGTCCGGGCCTGCCCGGCGGCCCATCCTCCGCCGCGACGGAGGTACTTGGGCGCGCGGGGGTGCCTCCCGTCGGCCGGCCGGAAGTCCTGTGGGCCCGCGCGGCACTTGGCGGACGTCCGCGTGCGGCCGGAGCGGCCCCGGTACGGGGCGGCCGGCGGTCCGGCCGGGCCCGCCGGGCGGCGCGTCGTCCCCCCTGCGCCCGAGCGCCGCGCGAGACCCCGTCACCCGGTGAGGGCACCTGCGCCGGTGAGCCGTACGGGTTAGATTCGGAGGCGTGTTGCGCATCGTGGACGGCAGGAGCGGCAAGTCCGTGGAACTGGACCCGGGGCGGCGCGTTCCGCTGCGGGTGCTGGCCCACACCGGTGCCGTGGGCGGGACGACCGCGCTGAGGGTGCTGCTGCTGGCGGACGTCCTGGCGCGTACGGTGGAGACCCACGGCGGGCAGGTGCTGGTGGCCTCGGTGGGCCCGCCCGACCCCGCCCTGGACGCGGCCGCGGCGGCACTGGGCATCAAGCCCGGCGCGGCACGCGGCGACGACGTGACCGAGGCCGAGGAGGCGCTCGCCGGACCTGCCCGGGTGCACGTCGCACCCGCGGGCACCGAGACCGGCGACCCCCGCCTGGACGTGGGACCGGTTCACCCGGACGAGGTAACCGCGGGGCCCGGCGTACGGCTGGCGCTGCTCCGTCTGGACCGCCGGGCCCCGGCGGAGCTGACCCCGGGGACCCTTGAGGCGGCGGACGCGGCGCTCCGGCACTGGCGCGGCGCCGTGGCCCGCTGGGCCGAATCGCCGTCCAGACCGATGTGCGCCGAGTACGTGGAGCGTCTCCAGGAGGCCCTGAGCGCGGACCTCGACACCGCCGCCTACCTGGCCGCCCTCGACCGGCTGGAGACGGAGACCGCCCTGCCGGACGGCTCCCGCTTCGAGACCTTCGCCCAGGCGGACCGGGTGCTCGCCCTGGAGCTGACCGGCGAGGTCGGCGGGGTGAGGTCGTGAGGCGCCGCACGGAGGGACCGCGACGGCTCGTCGTGCTGCGGCACGCCAAGTCCGCCTGGCCGCCGGACGTCCCCGACCACGACCGCCCGCTCGGCCCCCGCGGCCGACGTGACGCCCCGGCCGTCGGCCGCTGGCTGCGCGAGGGCAAGCACACCCCCGACCTGGTGATCTGCTCGACCTCCCGGCGCACCCAGGAGACCTGGGAACTCGCCGCCGAGGCCCTGGGCGCCACGCCGCCCCCGCCGGTGCGCCTCGACGAGCGGGTCTACGCGGCCACCGCCCGCGCCCTCCTCGACGTCCTGCGCGAGGCCCCCGACGACGCCGCGTCACTCCTGCTGGTCGGCCACAACCCGGGGGTCCAGGACCTCGTCCTGCGCCTGACCGGCGAGGCCCGTGCCGACGCCCTGCTCCGCGCCGCCGACAAGTTCCCGACCTCCGCCCTCGCCGTCCTCACCTGGCCCGGTCCCTGGTCCGCCCTGACCCCGGAACGCGCCCGCCTCGACGACTTCGCCGTCCCCCGCGGCTGAAGCGCGGCACCGGTACCGGCACCAGCGCCGCCCGCGTCAGGCGGAACGCCGGTCGAAGCCCCGGGTGTTGTCGGCGCGCGCGGGAGCGCCGCTGCGGCCGCCGGCGTCCCGTCGTGCCGCCGGTTCCCGGGCGCTCCAGCTGGCGAGCAGCTTCCAGGCGTCCTGCGAGGCCTGTTCCTGCGCCGGCAGGTACATGAACAGGGTCTGGTCGGGCTCACCCGGCATCGTGAACGCCTGGTAGTCGACGGTCAGGTCGCCGATGACGGGGTGGTGGTGACGCTTGGTCCCGTGGGTGCGGTCGAAGACCTTGTGGTCGGCCCACCAGCGGCGGAAGTGCTCGCTCTTCATGGCCAGTTCGCCCACCAGCTCGGCGGTGCGGGTGTCCTCGGGGTGACGGCCGGCGTCGAGACGCAAGGTGGCGGTCATCTCGGCGGCGACCTGCTCCCAGTCCGGGTACAGGGCGTGGGCGGCCTCGTCCAGCAGGATCCAGCGGGTGAGGTTGCGCTCGCGTACCGGCATGGCGTCGAAATCGGCCATCAGCGCGCGGGCCAGGTGGTTGGTGGCCAGCACGTCGGTGCGGCGCCCGAGGACGAAGGCGGCCTGGTCGACGAAGGAGTCCATGAACCGCCGCATCCCGGGCCTGACGCGCTGGACGGTCGGCGCCGAGCGGCGGCGGGCGGTGCCGGGCCTCGGCCCGGCGAGGTCGAACAGGTGGGCCCGTTCCGCGTCGTCGAGCCGCAGCGCGGCGGCCACCGCCTCCAGCACACCGGCCGAGGGGCTGATCTGCCGCCCCTGCTCCAGCCGCGTGTAGTAGTCGGTGCTCACTCCGGCCAGTTGGGCGACCTCCTCCCGGCGCAGCCCCGGCACCCGCCGGTAGGCGCCCCGTTCGGGCAGCCCGGCCGATTCGGGGCAGATGCGGGCGCGTGATCGACGCAGGAACTCGCTGAGCTCGACGTTGCGGGCCATGCGTCCATTCTCGCTCGCCAGGTGGCGCGGGCGACCCGGGAAAGGGGGTCGCCGAGTCCTACGCAGCCGATTCCCCGGCAGGTCAGGGCCGGAAAGCGGCCCCTGCGGCCCGGTTCCCGCGTGGTGTCCTGGATTGCGGAGGCCCACCGGGCAGGCACGGATCCAGCCGAGCCCCCGTCACCGGTCCCCCTCCCCTCCCGCAGACGGCGTCCCCGAGCGCATCGAGGCTGCCGCCGCCTGCCGCGATCACCGAACGTGATGGCATCAATCCTTGAGGAGACCACGGACATGACCAGCACCACCCACGCGTACGCCGCTCACGCTCCCAAGTCCCCGCTGGAGCGCACCACCATCGAGCGTCGCGAGGTCGGCGAGTTCGACGTCCTGATCGACGTCAAATACGCCGGCATCTGTCACTCCGACATCCACCAGGTCGACGAGGGCTGGGGTGAGGCGATCTTCCCGATGGTCCCCGGCCACGAGATCGCCGGCGTCGTCTCCGAAGTCGGCCCCGGCGTCACGAAGTTCCAGGCCGGTGACCGGGTGGGCGTCGGCTGCATGGTCGACTCGTGCCGCACCTGCGACAACTGCAAGGCGGGCCTGGAGCAGTACTGCACGGGCGGCGGCATGACCTTCACGTACAACGCGGTCGGCAAGGACGGCGAGCCCACTTACGGCGGCTACTCCCGGGCCATCGTCGTCGACGAGAACTACGTCCTGCGCATCCCCGACGGCCTCTCCCTGGACGTGGCCGCGCCCCTGCTCTGCGCCGGCATCACCACCTACTCACCGCTCCGGCACTTCGGCGCCGGACCGGGCAGGAAGGTGGCGGTCCTGGGCATGGGCGGCCTCGGTCACCTGGCCGTCAAGATCGCCCATGCGCTCGGCGCCGAGGTGACGGTGCTCTCGCAGTCCCTGCGCAAGAAGGAGGACGGACTGCGGCTGGGCGCCGACCACTACCGCGCCACCAGCGATCCGAGGACGTTCGAGGAGCTCGAGGGCACCTTCGACATCATCCTGTCCACCGTCTCGGCCCCGCTCGACTTCGGCGCCTACCTCAAGCTGCTGAAGACCGACGGCGCCCTGGTGAACGTCGGCCTGCCCGAGGAGCCGATCTCCCTGGACCTCTTCTCCGTGATCACCGGCCGCAGGATCATCGCCGGTTCCCTGATCGGCGGCATCGCGGAGACGCAGGAAATGCTGGACTTCTGCGCGGCGCACGGCTTCGGCGCGGAGATCGAGCTGATCCCCGCCGACCGGATCAACGAGGCCTTCCGGCGCATCCTCGCCAGCGACGTGCGCTACCGCTTCGTGATCGACGCGTCCACGATCTGACTGGGCCGCGGCCCGCACGGGACGCGACCGCCACGAGGCCGCCCGCCGACCGCACCGAGCCGGCGGGCGGCCCCGGCCGCCCACCACCCCCGGGTGGCCGACTGATCCAGGGGAGCAGAAGGCATGCACACCACCATCGACCGGCAGCACCCGGCCGGCCCCGCGACCTGCGCGGACCAGTGGCTCGTGGGCCTGCGCCGCAGCGCGGCCCGCAGCGGCGAGACCTGGCACTACTACGTCGTCGACGACACCAAGGAGGGAGCCGGCGCCGCCGTGGCCGCCGCGATGGGGCGAGCCGCGGCCCGTGACCAGGCCGACCAGGACGCAGCCGCGTCGATCACGGACCTCGAGGTCCGGCGACTGCGCCACAGTCCCCTGGGCCAGGTCTACCTGGAGCCCGGCACGCGCGGGCGTCAGGCCGACGCCGCCAGGGCCGCGGCCGTGGCGGCGGCGAGACGGTCGAGGTAGCGGGGGGTGAGGGGGGAGCGGAGGACCGCGAGGCGCCAGTAGAGGGGGCCGGCCATGAGGTCGAGCGCGAGGTCGCAGTCCGTGCCGGCGGGGAGCTCGCCGCGTTCGACCGCGGCCTCGACGATGGCGGTGGCGATGCCGCGCTGGGTGTTGCGCAGCGCCGACTGCAGGGTCTCGGCGATCTCCGGGTTGCGCGAGGCCTCCGCCAGCAGGTCGGGGATGATCTGCGAGGCGACGGGGTGCCGCAGCGCCCGCGCCGTCACCTCCAGCAGCATCCGGATGTCGCCCGGCAGGCTGCCCGTGGCGGGCGCCGGCACGCCGAGCGCCGCGACGGCGGAGACCACGTCGAGGACGAGCGGCAGCTTGGAACGCCAGCGCCGGTAGACCGCGGCCTTGCCCACGCCCGCGCGCCGTGCGATGCCCTCGATGGACATCCGGCCGTACCCGACCGCGGCGAGCTCCTCGAAGACGGCCGCCCGGATCGCCTCCGTGACATCGTCTCGGAGCACAGCCGCCCCGGCGGGGGCGCGTCGTGGGGGTGCGGTGTCCGGTGCCATGTCCGGCAGCCTACGCGACGACGGGACGGAACGGTTGCGTTCCAACGCTCGTGTGGTCTAACGTCCTGGTAACGACGATACGGTCTCGTTCCGTCGGCGCACAACCACCCCCCCTTGCGCCTCACCCCCCGAACGGAAGCGCCCCCCTCGTGAGCCTTGACATCGAGTCCTCCTCAGCGGCGCCCGCGCCGCCCGGCGCTCCGGCGCCGTCCCCCGCAGAGCTGGCGGCCAAGTACGGCCTCACGGTGAGCGGGGCCCGTCCCGGTCTGGGCGCCTACGTGCGGCAGCTGTGGGGACGCCGGCACTTCATCACCTCGTACGCCACGGCCCGTGTGTCGGCGCAGTACACGCGGGCGCGCCTGGGCCAACTGTGGCAGGTGCTGACCCCGCTGCTCAACGCGGCGGTGTACTACCTGATCTTCGGCCTGCTGCTGGGCACCGACCGCGGCGTGGACAACTACATCGCGTTCCTGGTCACCGGCATCTTCGTCTACACCTTCACCCAGTCCTCGGTGATGGCGGGCGTGCGTGCGATCTCGGGCAACCTCGGCCTGGTGCGGGCCCTGCACTTCCCCCGCGCCAGCCTGCCGATCGCGCAGACGATCATGCAGCTGCAGCAGTTGCTGATGTCGATGCTCGTGCTCTTCGCCATCGTGCTGATGACCGGCGAGGTGCCGAGGCCGTCCTGGCTGCTCGCGATCCCGGCGCTGATCCTGCAGTCGGTGTTCAACGCGGGCCTGGCGCTGGTGATGGCGCGGCTCGGCAGCAAGATGACCGACCTCGCGCAGTTGATGCCGTTCATCCTGCGGACCTGGATGTACACCTCCGGTGTCATGTACAGCATCAGCCACGTGGCGGCGCACGCGCCGCAGGCCGTGAAGATCCTGCTCGGTCTGAACCCGGCGGCGGTCTACATCGACCTGATGCGCTTCGCGCTGATCGACAGTTTCACCTCCGAGCAGCTGCCGCCCCACGTGTGGGCGGTCGCCCTGGGCTGGGCCCTGGTCATGGGTGTCGGGGGCTTCGTGTGGTTCTGGAAGGCTGAGGAGAGGTACGGCCGTGGCTGAGCGCATCCCCACCGTGATCGTGGACGACCTGCACATCGTGTACCGGGTGCACGGCGCCGGGGCCGGCCGCGGCACCGCGGTCAACGCCCTGTCGCGGCTGGTCCGCCGCAAGGGAGGCAACCCGAACGTCCGCAAGGTGCACGCCGTGCGCGGCGTGAGCTTCACCGCCTACCGGGGCGAGTCGATCGGGCTGATCGGCTCCAACGGCTCGGGCAAGTCGACCCTCCTCAAGGCGGTCGCGGGGCTGCTGCCCGCGGAGAGCGGCAAGGTCTACACCCAGGGGCAGCCCTCGCTGCTCGGCGTGAACGCCGCCCTGATGAACGACCTGACCGGCGAGCGCAACATCATGCTCGGCGGCCTCGCGATGGGGATGTCGCAGGACGAGGTGCGGCAGCGCTACGACTCGATCGTCGAGTTCTCCGGCATCAACGAGAAGGGCGACTTCATCTCCCTCCCGATGCGGACCTACTCCTCCGGCATGGCGGCCCGGCTGCGCTTCTCGATCGCCGCGGCCAGGAGCCACGACGTCCTGATGATCGACGAGGCGCTCGCCACCGGCGACAACCGGTTCCGCAAGCGCTCCGAGGCGCGGATCCGCGAGCTGCGCAAGGAGGCCGGCACCGTCTTCCTGGTCAGCCACAACAACAAGTCGATCCGCGACACCTGCGACCGCGCCATCTGGCTGGAGCACGGCACGCTGCGGATGGACGGCCCCACGGACGACGTGCTCAAGGCCTACGACGCGTTCACCCAGGGGAAGTGACGCCGCCCGGCGCGAGCCGGGCACCGGTGCCAGACTGAGGACGGACACCGGGACCACGGCAGCACCGGGCACGCACGCAGGCCAAGGAGACCGCCATGCTCACCACCCAGTACGTCAACGGCGCCCCGAACTGGATCGACCTGGGCAGCCCGGACCTCGGGGCGGCGGTCTCCTTCTACACCGGGCTCTTCGCCTGGGACGCACAGTCGCTCGGGCCCGAGGCCGGCGGCTACGGCTTCTTCCGTCTCGGCGGGAAGACCGTGGCCGCGTTCGGGCCGCTCAGCGAGGAGGGCATGCGGTCCTCCTGGACGCTGTACTTCCAGACGGCCGACGCCGACGCCACCGCCAAGGCGGTCGAGCAGGCCGGCGGCACGGTCCGCTTCGCGCCCTTCGACGTCTTCAGCAACGGCCGGATGGCCGGTTTCACCGACCCCGGGGGAGCGGAGTTCGCCGTGTGGCAGCCCCGCGACACCAAGGGCCTCGACGTGGTCACCGAGCCGGGCAGCCTCGGGTGGGCGGAGCTGTACGCGCCGGACGCCGCCGCGGCCGGCGCCTTCTACGGCGTGGTCTTCGAGTGGCAGGCGCAGGACGTGCCGCTGGGCACCACCCGCTACGCCGTGCTGTCGACCTCGGGCGGCGGCCGGGAGGCGTCCCTGGGCGGCATCGTGGAGATCACCGAGGAGATGAGGGCCGCCGGCGTCACCCCGCGGTGGCTGCCCTACTTCGAGGTCGAGGACGCCGACGAGGTCGTCGCCAAGGCCGGGCAGCTCGGCGGGACGGTGGTCATGGCGCCGCAGCACGCCGAGGGCGTCGGGCGCTTCGCGCACCTCGCGGACCCCTTCGGCGCGCTGTTCGCGGTCATCACCAGCCAGCCACGGCAGAGCTGACGGAGCGGTACGGGGCCACTGTCAGTGCCCGCTGCAAGACTGGGAGCGACCAGGGCACAACACCCCCGTCGAAGGAGCACACCATGCTCAGCACCAACTACGTTCCCGGCGCCCCCAACTGGCTCGACCTGGGCACTCCCGACGTCGAGGCCTCGGTGGCCTACTACCGAGAGGTCTTCGGCTGGGACTTCCTCTCGGCCGGACCGGAGGCCGGCGGCTACGGCATGTTCCGTACCGGCGACCGGACCGTCGCGGGCATCGGCCCGAACAACGAACCCGGCGTCACCGCCGCCGCTTGGGAGCCGTTCTTCCAGACGGCCGACGCCGACGCCACCACCAAGTCCGTCGAACAGGCGGGGGGCGGCGTGCGGTTCTCCCCCATGGACGTCTTCGACCTCGGGCGGATGGCGGCGTACGCCGATCCGACCGGGGCCCGGTTCTGCGTGTGGCAGCCGGGCGCCAACAAGGGCCTGGACGTCGTCAACGAGCCCGGCTCCCTGTACTGGACCGAGCTCTACACCACCGACGCGCCCGCGGCGCTGGCCTTCTACCGCTCGGTCTTCGAGTGGAAGACCGAGGACTCCCAGATGCCCGGCAACGTCTACACCATGGTCTCCCCTGCGGGCGGCGGCGAGAGCGACGCCCACGGCGGCGTCATGCAGCTCGACGAGGAGATGCTGGCCGCGGGCGCCGGCGGGCACTGGCTGCCGTACTTCGCGGTGGCCGACTGCGACGCCACGCTCGCCAAGGCCGTCGAGGCCGGCGGCACGATCCGCGTCCCCGCGATGGACATGCCGGAGGTCGGGCGCTTCGGCCAGGTCGTCGACCCGCAGGGCGCGGCCTTCGCCGTCATCACACCGGTGCCCTCCGCGGGCTGAGGGCGCGCGCGGCGCTACTCCGGTGGTGTCGGGGTGTCGTGGCTGGAGAACATGGCCTGGACGTCGAGTTCCAGCTTGATGGTCGGGCCCACCACCGCGATGCCCCGCGCCAGCATGCTCTGCCAGTTGAGGGTGTAGTCGTCGCGGTGCAGTTCGGCGGTGGCGAGGGCGGCGCAGCGCAGCTCCTCGCCGTAGCCGCCGGTCGCCATGCCCAGGTAGTCGGTGTCCAGGGTGACCGAGCGGCTGGTGCCGTGCATGCTGAGGTGGCCGTGCACGGCCCACCGCGAACCGCCCTGGTGCACGAAGCGGTCGCTCGCGAAGCGGATCCAGGGATGGGCGGCCACGTCCAGGAAGTCGCCGGAGCGCAGGTGGTCGTCCCGGGTCCGGTTGCCGGTGTTGATGCTCGCGGCGTCGATGGTGATCTCGACGTGGGAGTCCTCCATGCGTTCCGCGACGCGTATGCCGCCCTCGAAGCGGTCGAAACGGCCGTGCACATGGGCCATGCCGACGTGCTTGGCGATGAACCGGACGGCCGTGTGCGGCGGGTCGAAGAACCAGGTGCCCGGCGGCGGCAGTTCGAGTCCCGGTGCGGGCGCCAACCGCACCGTGCCGATGGGGGACTGGAGTCCCTCCGCGATCTCCACCGTGCCCCGGTAGGGCCGCATGCCGTCCGCGCTGATCATCACGGAGTGGTGCCCGGGCGGCAGGGTGGCGAGGAACGTCCCGTACGGGTCGCTGATCGCCCGCACCTGCGTGCGGTGGGTGCGGGCGTCGGACACGGTGACCTCGGCTCCGCCCATCGGCCGGCCCGCGGGGTCGAGCACCTGACAGCTGATCAGTCCCGCGCCCCTGGCGATCGGTGGCAACAGAGCGGGATTCGTGGTGCCGTTGGCCGTCCGATTGCGCCTAAAGAGTGCGAAAGCCATGCGGCCACCCTAGATGGTGGGTCCACGCAAGTGTCAATTCGCCCTCAGGCGTCCAGCCAGTGCCGACGTCCCAGGTGGATCAGGTAGAGCTCCTTGCGGGCCCGCTCCGCGATGTTCCCCTCGGCCGCGGCGTCGTCGGCCGGCGCCTCCATGAAGGCGATCGCCGTCATCAGCATGCGGTCCACGTACAGCTCGGCGAGCATGCGTACGTCCTCGGCCGTCCAGCCGTGCGAGACGGGCTGCGCGCCGAGCGCCTCGGCCACTTCGTCGGCGAAGAGCGAGAGTTCGGCGGCGATGGCCTCGCGGACGGCCTGCACCCCGCCGTGCCGCTCGCGGGCGATGAAGCGGATGTGCGAGCGGTGGCCGCGCACGTGCAGGGTGATGACGCGGACGGAGCGGGCGATGACCTCCTCGGCGTCGTCCTGCTCGGCCAGGATCGCCCGGATCATCGCGTGCAGACTGCCCAGCGACTCGGCGACCAGGGCCACTCCGAGATCGCCCATGTCGCGGAAGTGCCGGTAGAACCCGGCGGGCGCGACCCCCACTTCGCGGGTGACCTCGCGCAGCCCCAGGCTGCTCAGGCTCTGGTTCTCCAACAGGCGCAGGCCCGCGTCGAGGAGGGCCCGCCGGGTCTGCTGCTTCTGGGCCTCACGGACCCCGAGGGTGTGACTCATGTCATCCAGTAAACAGCCGTTCGCCGAGTTGCGCGAGAGTAGAGTACCGACTCAGTGAACAACTGTTATTCCAGTTGTTCACTGAGCTGTGACGTCGTCCGCAGCCCGCAGTGCCATCCGGCAACCGAGAAAGGCACACGTCCGTGACCCTCCTCGTCGTCCTGGTCGCCATGGGGATCCTCCTGGGCACCGTCTCGTACACCTCGTTCCCCGTATTCCTTGTCGCCGCGGGCGTGGTCGGTGTCTGGCTGCTCACGTTCTACGTCCGCGAGCGCGTCGGGCACCACCGCCACCGCTGACCCCACGTCTCCCAGGGGGGAACCCATCCATGGACTCCTACGTACCCGCCCGTGAGCGCGAACTGCGCGCCAAGGAAGCCTGGTCGGGCTCGGACGGCTCCGACGGCATGGCCGTCGCCTCGTTCGTGCTGGGCCTGGTCGGCCTGCTGGCCTTCAACATCGTGCTCGGCCCCTTCGCCCTGATCCTCGGTGGCGTCGCGCTCGTCCGGGGCACCCGGCGTCCCGTCCGGGCGATCCTCGGCCTGGTGCTCGGCGCGGCCGACCTGATGGTGCTGGTCGTGCTCATCACCATGAACAAGGGCCTCATCTGGCCGTTCGGCCTCTGACCGCGAGGGATGCGGCCGACGGGAAACGGGGGAGAGGGTCCCCACCCTGCACGGGGAGGGTGGGGCCCTTCGCCACGTCCCGGAGCGGGGGACGCGGGACGGGCACGGGGGCCGGGCGTCGGGACCGGGCGCGGAGCCTAGTTGCGGGTCCAGCCTCCGGAGGACCAGTAACCGTACTCGGGGCGGCCCTTGACGCCGCTGGTGCGGAAGGGGCGCCCGCCGTCGTCGATGCGGACCGTGTCCGTCAGGCCGCCGGCGCTCCACTCCAGCTCGAGGAACCAGTCGCAGTCGCAGCGCACCGTGCGGGCGTGCACCCTGAGCACCAGCGGATCCTGTGCGGAGACCTGGTAGGGGAGGCGGACCGCGGGAAGGACGTGCTCGCTGTCGGAGCCGTCCCGCGGCCGCGGCTGCGGACGCGCGGCGTCGAGGTCCACCGCGTACTCCGCGGGGGTCAGCGCTCCACCGCAGCCGTTGTCCATCGAGTACGACGACCAGCGCAGCGGGTCGCGGCGTTCGACGACGCGGATGTGCAGGGCCTGCACCACCACGGGCGTCGACCCGCGCCCCCGGATCGTGGCCTCGACGATGGTCGTACCGCCGTGCACGGCGCCGAGGGCGGTGGCCCAGGCGCGCGCGTCCTGGGAGACCGGCGGGGGAGGGACGTCCGCGGGGGGCCGGTCGATGAGGTAGTCGTGACCGCAGCCGTTCTCCCAGACGTGCGAGCGCACGCTCCAGACCAGAGGCCGCGCGGGCACCGGGGCGTGGGAAGCCGTGCCGCCGCCGGGGGAGCGCGGAGCGGTGTCGGTGGCCTTCGCCGACGGCTTCGTGGACGAGGCCTGCCCGGAGGGGGACGCGCCGGGCGAGGCCGGGACCGTGCCCGTCCCACCCGGCGAGGGCGGTGTGCCTCCCGCTCCGCCGGGGCGCGCGGAGGGCGAGGACGCGGCGTGGGCCGGCGGACCCTCGCCGCCCGTGCCGTCGGTCATCGCCAGCGCGGCGCCGGTGAGCACGAGCGCCGCCACCGATCCGGCGACGGCGGGCCGGGACAGACGGCGGCGCCAGGAGCGCCGCGGGCGCGGCGCCGGGACGGTGCCGATGGGGTCGAGTTCGGCGGGCGCCTGCGGGGCCGCCTCGGGGCCGGGCGCAGACGCGTTTCCGACGGGGGCGTCACCGGTGGCGTCGTCGTCGCTGCCGTCCGGCGGGTCGGCTGCCCCGTCTCCGCTCCCGTTGCCGCTCTCGTCGCGCTCGGCCACCGCCCCGCCGCCGCCGCGGTTGCCGACCCGCCGGACGGCGTCCGCGAGCACCCACCGGCGGTGCAGCTCGACCAGTTCCTCCGGACCCGCGCCGCACAACCGCGCCAGGCGTTCCACGACCGCGTAGTCGGCCGGTACGGCGTCGCCGTTGCAATAGCGGTGCAGGGTCGACGTGCTGACGTGGAGCCGGGTCGCCAGCTGCCCGTAGCTCAGCCCCGAACGGTCCTTCAGGTCACGTAAATACCGGGCGAAGTGCTCGCTGCCCGCCGCCGTACCACCCATGTCCCGCGCCCCCGACGTCTTCCCGTGTCCCGGCCGCCCGTTCCAGGGCGCTCACGTCTCCCCAGGCCAGGGTACGCGCAACCGTTCCGGCGTCCCGGAACCCGCCGCTGCTGTTGCCGGGTCGTGACGGCGCCGCGCAGGCTGAGGTGCAGTACCGCCGCCGCTCGGCGACGGTCCTCGTCCACGACCTGACCACGGGGGAAGCACCTTGAACCGCACACCCACCCGCCGCGCCGCCGTGACCGCGCTGGCCGCGGTCGCCGCCACCTCGCTCCTCGCCGCCGGCTCCGCCGAGGCCGGGGCCGCCGCGCCCACCGCGGCGCCGAGGTTCCTCGCACCGAAGGAACTGCCGCCGTACCCCCTCTCGCCCTGGTACGCCGACCGGGTCACCGGCGGGCTGCCCGAGGGCGGCACCGCCTGCGCCCTGCGCGGCCTGTCCCGCAAGGGCGTCTCGCACCGCTCGTTCTGGACCGAACTGGACACCAACGCCCAGCAGGTCACCTTCACGGCCAAGAACACCAAGGCGGCGCGTGACCTGGCCGCCAAGCTCCGCGCGTCCGTGCGGGGGTGCGTCGGCCGCTTCCTGGAGCAGAACCCGGGCTCGGAGGCCGACTGGAAGGACTTCGGCGCCCTCGACGTGGAGGAGGGCGCGCACGTCTACGGCGTGCACGTCGCGCCCCCCGAGTCCGAGCACAACGTCCGGCTCTACGGGATCGGCCGCGACGGCCGCACCGTCACCGTCGTCGAGTGGGGCCAGATGGGAACCCTCGACCGGATCCCGCTGAAGGCCTTCAAGAAGACCACCCGGACCGCCGTGAACAAGCTGTACCGCTGACGCCGCCACGCGGCCCACGGACACCGGCGGCGGGGCCCCGGGGGGAGCCCCGCCGCCGGAGCGGCGCCACATCCGTCACAGCGGCTCGACGCGGGTGAGCCCGTCGGCATCGAGCCGCAGCCAGCCCGTGATGCCGATGCCCCGCAGGAACGGCAGGTCGTGGCTCGCCACGACCAGTGCCCCCTCGTAGGAGGCCAGCGCCGTCGTCAGCTGCCGCACGCTCGCCATGTCCAGGCTGTTCGTCGGCTCGTCGAGCAGCAGCAGCTGCGGCGAGGGCTGGGCGAGCATCAGCGCCGCGAGCGAGGCCCGGAACCGCTCCCCGCCCGACAGCGAACCGGCCGCCTGGTCGGCCCGTCCCCCACGGAACAGGAAGCGGGCCAGCGACGCGCGGATGCGGTTGCCCGAGGCCTCCGGGGCGAACCGCGCCACGTTGCCCACGACCGACAGCTCGTCGTCCAGGACGTCCAGCCGCTGCGGCAGGAAGCGCAGCGGCACGTGCGCCTGCGCCTCGCCCGCCGCCGGGGGCAGTTCGCCGGTGATCGTCCGCAGCAGCGTCGTCTTCCCTGCGCCGTTCCGGCCGACCAGCGCGATCCGTTCCGGGCCGCGCAGCTCCAGGTCACCGGCCGGTGCCCCGTACGCCGTCCGCAGGGAACGCAGCGTCAGCACGGTCCGGCCGGCGGGGACCGCGGTGTGCGGCAGGTCGACGCGGATCTCGTCGTCGTCCCGCACCGCCTCCACGGCCTCGTCCATCCGCTCCTTCGCCTCCGCCAGCCGCTCGGTGTGCAGCACGCGGTGCTTGCCCGCCGACACCTGGGCGCTGCGCTTGCGCAGTTTCATCACGGCACGCGGCTCCCGCTTGGCGTCGTACATCTTCTGCCCGTAGCGCACCCGGCGGGCCAGTTTGACGTTGGCCTCGGCCAACTCCCGCTTCTGCCGCCGCACATCGGACTCCGCGACGCGCAGCATGCGCTCGGCGGCCTCCTGCTCGACGGCCAGGGCCTCCTCGTAGACGGCGATGTCGCCCCCGTACCAGCGGACCCCGCCGTCGCGCAGCTCGGCGATCCGGTCCACGTGCCGGAGCAGTTCGCGGTCGTGCGAGACGACCACCAGCACGCCGTTCCAGGCCGCGACCGCCTCGTGGAGCCGCTGCCTGGCCGCCAGGTCCAGGTTGTTGGTCGGCTCGTCGAGCAGCAGCACGTCCGGACGGCGCAGCAGCAGGGCCGCCAGCCGCAGCAGGACGCACTCGCCGCCCGACAGTTCGCCGACGACCCGGTCGAGGCCGACGTGACCCAGCCCGAGGCCGTCCAGTCCGGCGCGGGCCCGCTCCTCCACGTCCCAGTCGTCGCCGACCGCCGCGAAGTTCTCCTCGCGTACGTCTCCGGCCTCGACGGCGTGCAGCGCGGCCCGCGCGTCCGCGATGCCCAGGGCCTCGTCCACCCGCAGCGCGGTGTCCAGGACGACGTCCTGCGGCAGGTAGCCGACCTCGCCGGCGACGCGAACCGTCCCTTCGACGGGCGTCAGTTCGCCCGCGAAGAGCCGCAACAGGGTGGACTTCCCCGAGCCGTTGAGCCCGATGAGGCCGGTGCGGCCGGGGCCGACCGCGAGCTGGAAGCCGTCCAGGACGGGAGTGCCGTCCGGCCAGGCGAAGGAGAGGTCGGTGCAGGTGATGGAGATCGTGGGATGTCCCATGTGGTCCTCCGGGGTGCTCGTGAATGACGACGGGTCGGCACACGGGGACACCGGAAGGCGGGCGCTGCACGCAGGCGGCTGCTCACGGCCGAGGTCGCACACGGGCCCGCGCGGACGCCGGTTCGGCGAGCCGCGGACACGGTGTCCCTGACCTCAGAAGAGCAACGGCCTTCTCCAATCGGACGGTGGCAGGCCGGAGCAGAAGCTACGCCGGTGCCGGGGCCCCGGCAACGCATTTACCGGGCGCCCGGTCCATGGGAGTGTGACGCCGTGACCTCCCGGACCACCGCGCCCGACGGCCGCGTCGCCTCCGTCCTCCGCTTCACCACCGAACTCGTGGCCTGGGTGGCGACCCCGTGGGCCCTGGCCGGGCACTCCTGGCCGCTCGCCGCGCTCTCGGTGGTCGTGCTCGTCGGCCTGCCGACGGTGTTCGCCACCCCCGGCGACAAGGCGCAGGTGATCGTCCCCGTCCCGGGCGCGGTGACCGTCGCGCTGGTGCTGCTGCAGCTCGGAGCGGCCGTCGTCTCCTCCTGGGCGGCCTGGCCCGCCCCGGTCGCGGTGCTGGTCGGGGTCCTCGCGGCCGCCACCGTCGTGGCCGAGATCCCCCGCTGGCGGTGGCTGACCGGGAATGGATTTGGTCCTGGCGCCGACACCCCGTAAGGTTGCGTTCAACGACGCGGGGTGGAGCAGCTCGGTAGCTCGCTGGGCTCATAACCCAGAGGTCGCAGGTTCAAATCCTGTCCCCGCTACTGAAACCGAGGGCCCGGTGCATCAGCACCGGGCCCTCGGTCTTTGCCTGCCCGTGCGTGTCCGGCCGTGCGCTCAGCGTTTGCGGAGCGGTTCGTAGGGCGGGACATCGCGACCCGGCTGCCAGTGCGCGCCCTGGCGGATGTGCCGGACGACCACCACCAGGTCGGTGCCCGCGGCGAGCGCCAGCACCCCGAAGAAGACGGCCCACCCGGTACGCCCCAGGTCGGCGAAGAGCACCGTTCCCGCGATCGCCCAGACCAGCCCGAAGGCCGCGAGTGCGAGCCGCATCCGCAGTGCGCTGCGAGCCCGCAGGGGCTCGTTCCCGCTCCGTCCCATGCGCATGGAAAACGCCTCCTCATCCGGTTCGTACCCGGCTACGCTCGTCCCATGACATGGCGACATTGATCCTCACCCGAGTCCCCACTGGCGCGCAGGCTCTACGCCTACGCCTTCCTCGAGGACCTGATCCCGCTCTACCCGGTGTACGCGGTGCTCTTCGCGGGCGCCGGGCTGTCCGAGGCGGGGATCTCCTCGCTCTTCGCCGTGTGGTCCCTCACGGCGTTCCTGCTCGAGGTGCCCTCGGGCGTGTGGGCCGACCGCTTCTCCCGGCGTGCCCTGCTCACCGTCGCGCCGCTGCTGACCGGGGCGGGCTTCACGCTGTGGACCCTGTGGCCGTGCTACGCGTCCTTCGCCGCCGGGTTCGTCCTGTGGGGCGCCGGGTCCGCGCTGCGGTCCGGGGCGCTGCAGGCCCTGGTGCACGAGGAGCTGACCCGCGTCGGCGCGGCCCACGCGTACGCCCGCCTCACCGGCCGGGCGCAGGCCCTGGGCACCACGGCGGCGCTGGCCGCGACCGCGCTGGCGGGGCCGCTCCTCGCGGCCGGCGGCGACCGAGCGGTCGGGCTGGTCAGCGTCGCGGTGACCGTGCTGACCGCGCTGGCAGCCCTCGCGCTGCCGGAGCCCCGCGCACGCGGTGCCGGTGCGGACGAGGACGGCGGCGCGGCCTCGTACGCCGGGCTGCTGCGCGAGGCCCTCGCCCAGGCCCGGCACACTCCCGGCGCCGGGCGCATGGTGGCCGTCGTCTCCCTGGTGGCCGGCGCGACCGCGCTGGACGAGTACGTCCCGCTGCTCGCGCAGGCGACGGGCGTGCGGCCGTCCTTCGTCCCGCTGCTCGTGCTCCTGGTGACCGCGGGGGCCACGGCCGGCGGCTGGCTCGCCGGCCGCGGCACCCGCTGGGCCCCGCTCGCACCGGCCGTCGCCGTGGTGTGCCTGACCGCGGGCGCGGCGGGCACGCATCCGGCCGGCCTGGCACTGGTGGCCGCGGCCTTCGGCCTCCTGGACTGGGCGACGACGGCCGCCGACGCCCGCCTCCAGGACCGCATCACCGACCGCACCCGTGCGACGGTCACCTCCCTGGCGGGCCTGGGATCCGAGGCCGGATCGCTCCTGCTCTTCGGCTGCTGGGCCCTGGGCTCCCACTGGTCCGGGCCGGGGCCGCTGTTCGCCCTGGCGGCGCTGCCGCTCCTGCTTCCCGTGCTCTTGCTGTGGCGGTGCAACATTTCCCCACCCTCACGACGTCAGTGAGGTGAAGGCGACGCCGAAAGACGACGGGGTGGGACATGCACGAGGACCGTACGAAGGACTTCCTGGACTTCGCGAGGACCCGCGCTGCCCATCTCTTCCGGTCGGCCTGCCTGCTCACCGGCGGTGACACCCATCTCGCCGAGGACCTCGTGCAGGAGACCCTCGGCAAGCTGTACGTCACCTGGTGGCGGGTGTCCCGGGTGGGCAACCCCGCCGGGTACGCCCAGACCGTGCTCGTCCGCAGCTTCCTCAGCCACAGGCGGCGGCGCAGCAGCGACGAGTCCCCCACGGGCGAGCTCCCCGACGTGCCCGCGGGCGCCGGCGGCTCCGACAGCGACACGGCCCTGCTGCGACTGACCCTCCTGGACGCGCTCGCCCGGCTGGCGCCGAAGGACCGCGCGGTCGTGGTCCTGCGCTACTGGGAGGACCGGAGCATCGAGGAGACCGCCGACGCGATGCGGGTCAGCTCGAGCGCCGTGCGCACCCGGTCGGTCCGCGCCCTCGCCAGGCTCCGCGAACTGCTCGGCGACAGCCTGGCCGAACTCGTCTCCACGCACTGACGCAGCACCCCTCCACTGACTTCGCCTCCCTTTCCCTTCACCTCGGACGGTGGTTCACCATGCCCTTCGAAGACGACCTCGGCGCCGCGCTGCGCCGCACCGGCGACACCTTCAGCACCGACAGCCGCACCCTCGTCGCGGCCGGCCTCACCCGGGGCCGCCGCATCCGCGGCCGTCGCACAGCCGCCGTCGCCGGCACCGTCGCGGCCGTGGCCGCGGTGGGTGTGACGGCGGCGCTGGTCGTGCCGGGCGGCACGGCGGGGGATACGGGCCCCTCGGCGCCGAGCGGCCTCCAGGCGACGCGTGGGAGCGCCGAGGACTTCGGCAGGACGGCCGAGCAGAAGAAGCTGCTCCGGCTCTTGGGAGGCCTGCTGCCCAAGGGTGGGTTTCTCAGCGGCCGGGCTGCGGGGCCGCGGGACGATCCGCGCGCCCGGCCCTCCTCGTTCGCCGAGGTCGTGTGGGACGACGGTCACGGCGCTTCGACGATCTCCGTCGGCCTCGACCTTGCCGACCAGTCGGGACAGGACCTGACCGAGTGCCCCGACCTGGCGCTCATGAAGCAGGGTACGACGTGCCGGCGCACCGAACTGCCCGATCACTCGGTGCTGGTGGTCATCAAGACCTGGGAGTACCAGGACGAGCGCGAGGGCCCCAAGAACTGGCAGGCCATCCTGACCACTGCCGAGGGACGTCGCATCTGGGCCAATGAGTGGAACGCCCCGGAGGAGAAGGCGAAGCAGACCAGCAGGGACAACCCGCCGCTGGACGCCGCGCAGCTCGGCGCACTCGTGCGGGCACCGGTGTGGAACGGCGTCTTCGACGCATTCCACGCGCCGCCGAGGGTGCCCTCGAACACGACCGTTTCCGCCGAGCCGAGCGGCACGAAGATCCTCAAGCGCCTCAAGGCCGTCATGCCGGCGGGCCTGAAGATCACCGCGCCGGTGGGGGAGGACGGCTACGCCCACATCACCGTGGACGACGGCCACGGGCCGACGCTCGTCGAGGTCAACGTCCAGCACTGGGCCGAGAAGGACTTCGGGGACCTGCAGTTCTCCGACCCCGAGACCCTGCCCGACGGCACCAAGGTGCAGACCACTCAAGGGGCGGGGGACAAGGGCGGGGCCGGAATCCAGCAGTGGACGGCCGACACCCTGCGGCCCGACGGGCTGCGGGTCGTCATCTCGGAACTCAACTCCGGTGGCTACCACCGGCCCCCCACGCGCACCACGCCCGCCCTCGCCATGGACGCCCTCGTGAAGGCGGCGACCGACCCCCGGTGGAAGTCGCTCGGATGATCACCCGGGCGGCCCGCCCGGCGGGCCGCCCGCCATGGGGTCGGTTAGCGTCGCCGGTGGCCCCACGGGATTCCACGAGTCGCGGTTGACGAGGGGGCAGCAGGCCTAGAATCCGGGACTGTTGCAGTGTCCACCGACCCGTTCAGGGGGAGCGCGCATGTCCCACCTCCCGTCCAGACGCGCGATGTTGCGGACGGCGGCGACGGCCGCGGGCGCCGTGGTCGTCGGATTCGACCCCGTGGGCCGCAGTTGGGCCGTGGCCGCGACGGCCGCGGACCGGGCGGACGGCACGCCGGTGGGGCTGCCCCACCTGGACGGGGCCCTGTTCACCGACGACGCCTCGCTCGGCGCCGCCGCGGACGACTTCGGGCACATCGTGCACCGCAGGCCGGTCGCGGTGCTGCGTCCGGGGTCGGTCGACGACGTCGTCGCCATGGTGCGCTTCTGCAACCGGCACGGGCTGAAGGTGGCGCCGCGCGGCCAGGGCCACGGCACCTTCGGTCAGGCCCAGGTCGACGGCGGGCTGGTCGTCGAGACCACGCCCCTGGCACGGATCGGCCCGGTCGGACCGCACAGCCGTACCGTCACGGTCGGCGCCGGGGCCACGTGGAGCGAGGTCACCAGGGCCACCCTGGCGCACGGGCTCACGCCGCCCGTCTTCACCGACTACCTCGAACTCTCCGTCGGCGGCACGCTGTCCGTGGGCGGACTCGGCGGGCAGAGCCACCACCACGGCGCCCAGGTCGACAACGTCACCGAGCTGCACGTCGTCACCGGGGCGGGCGAGTCGCTGCGCTGCTCCCCGTCGCGGCACCGGGACCTGTTCGAGGCGGTGCTGGCGGGCCTGGGGCAGTGCGCCGTCATCGTGTCGGCCACGCTGCGCCTGGTGAAGGCCCCCACGACGGTCCGGCACTACCTGCTGCCGTACCACGACCTCGGCACCTTCCTCGCCGACCAGCGACTGCTGGTCACCGACGGCCGGTTCGGTTACGTCGAGGGCCAGGTCGTCCCGGACGCGAACGGCGCGTTCCGCGGCTACGTCCTGGAGGCGGTCTCGTACGACGCCGCGCCCGACGACGCAGCGCTGCTGGCGGGGCTGCACCACGACACCGCGGGCGTGCAGACCGAGGACCTCGGCTACTTCGCCTTCCTCGACCGGCTCGCGGCCTCGGTGGCGGCGCTCAAGGCCGCCGGCCTGTGGGACTTCGCCCACCCCTGGCTCAACCTGCTCATCCCCGGGGACAAGGCCGCCGCCGTGGCCGGGGGCATCCTCGACGCGCTCACGCCCGCCGACCTGGGCCCCGGCGTCGTGCTGCTCTACCCGCTGCTGCGCGAGCGCCTGCACCGCCCCCTGCTGCGGGCCGGCCAGGACCCGGTCCCGTACCTGCTCGCCGTGCTGCGCACCACCCCGCCGCAGGACACCGCGACGGTCGACCGCCTCCTGGCCGCCAACCGGGCTGCGTTCGAGGCCACCCGGGCGGCCGGCGGCACCCAGTACCCGGTCGGCTCCATCCCCTTCGGCCGCGCCGACTGGCGCGCCCACTTCGGCTCCGCGTGGCCCGCCCTGGCGGCGGCCAGGCGCCGGTACGACCCCCGGGGGATCCTCGTCCCCGGCCAGGGGATCTTCTGAGCGGGCGGCCCGCCCCGTAGGGTCCCCCCATGGGGAGACACATCGCGTTCGAGCGACTGCACAACTTCCGCGACCTGGGCGGCTACCGCACGGCCGGGGGCCGCGCGGTCCGCTGGGGGCGGCTCTACCGTTCCGACGCGCTCTCGAAGCTCGGGGGCACGGACCTGGAGCGTTTCGCCGCCCTCGGGGTGCGCACGGTCATCGACCTGCGCTACCCGTTCGAGATCGAGGCCAAGGGGCGCGTCCCGGAGGCCACCGGGGTCGCGTACCACAACCTCAGCATCGAGCACCGGCCCGTCGACCAGACCGCGTTCGGGCCGGAGGTCGAGACGACCGCCTTCTACGCCCGGCTGCACGCGGAGGTCGCGGCCGACGGCGTCAAGGAGCTGGCGCGGGCGCTGGAGGTGATCGCCGCCGGCACCAGCGGGCCGCTGGTGTTCCACTGCGCGGCGGGCAAGGACCGCACGGGGCTGCTCGCGGCGCTGGTGCTCGGGCTGCTGGGGGTGCCCGAGGAGGACATCGTCGCCGACTACGCGCTGAGCGAGCTGGCCACCGCCCGCCTTCTCGCGGACTGGACCGCGGCCAACCCGGAGCGGAGCCTGCGCTGGCCCGGCTGGGGGAGGGCGCCCGCCGACGCGATGCGGATCTTCCTCGCCGGGCTGGCCGCCGAGCACGGTTCCGTCGAGGGGTACGCCCGCGCACGGCTCGGCACGGACGACGCCCTGCTCACCGCCCTGCGGGAGGTGCTGCTCACCGACTGATCCCCAACGCGCAACTCGTCGGTTGCGCGATACGGCCTTACGTGCAACCCTGGAGTTGCACGTAAGGCTGTCCAGCGACGGAGGAACCATCATGAGCACCCAGACCCAGGACCGGATCGAGCGGGAGATCAGCATCGCGGCGCCGGTCGAGCGCGTGTGGGACGTCCTGACCAGGCCCGAGCACATCGGCCGCTGGTTCGGCGAGGACCTGGGCGGTGGCGGCGCGCCCGCCGACGTGGACCTGCGGCCGGGCGGCGCCTTCGAGATCGACCACGGCTTCGGCGTCTACCCCAGCCGCATCGTGAGCGTGGAACCGCCGCGCTACTTCTCCTACCGCTGGGCCACCGCCTTCCCGGGCACGGAGGCCACGGAGGACAACTCCACCCTCGTAGAGTTCACCCTCACCGCCGACGGGGACGGCACCCGTCTGCGGGTCGTCGAGAGCGGCTTCGCGGCCCTCGACATCCCCGAGGACCGCATCCCGTACGCGGGGTACGAGAGCCATGCGCAGGGCTGGGCGGACGTCACGGCCGGACTCGCCACGTACGTGGAGAAGCTGCCCGCATGACGCAGACCCGTACCGAGGGCGAGGAGGACGTCTTCGCCGCGCTGGCCGACCCGATGCGGCGTCGCATCCTGGACGCCATCGCCGAGCACGGTGACACCACCGCCACCGTGCTCGCGGCCGAACTCCCCGTGTCCCGCCAGGCGATCGTCAAGCACCTCACGGTGCTGGACCACGCGGGACTGGTCGCCGGGCGGCGCGCGGGCCGTGAGATGCGGTACGCCGTACGGCCCGAGCGGCTGGTGGCGGCGGCGCGGTGGATGGACCGCGTCGCCGCCCGCTGGGACGCCCGGCTGTCGGCCATCAAACGCCTTGCGGAGGAACCCACTTCGCGGGACCCCGGTGTAACCTGAGCGCCGTGAACGGGGAGAGGCCGCCGGACAAGTTCTCCGGCCGCATAGGCGACGGTCAGATCAACTGGCAAGTGGGCTTGCTGCTCGTCGTCGTGAACGTGGTGCTGCTCGCGCTGGGCGTGGGCTCCACCTTCTGGTTCTTCGGGCAGGACATCGGCATCGCGGGTCTGTCCGTGGCACTGCCCGCCATGAGCCTGTGCACCTTCCTGGTGCTCTTCACCGACTCCCGCGACGTGCGCACCGCCGTGATGTCGGCCTTCACGGTCCTCTACTTCGGTTTCGTCGCGGCCTCGTTCAACAACGAGGTCGCACGGGCGATGGCCGACACCTCGGGCTTCCTCGACGACGTCTACGGCAGCTTCAACACCTTCATGATCGTGATGGTGGGCTTCTACTTCGGCGGCAAGACCGCGGAGAAGGTCGTCGAGAAGAAGCACGCCGGCGGGCAGGCCCCCGCCGCCGCCCCGCCTCCGGAGCCCGTCGGGGACGAGCGCGGCACCGTCACGCCGCTGCCCGCGCCCGCCGCGGCCGTGGACGCCAACCCGGCCTGACCGGCCCGGACGCCACAGCCGGCCCTGCCGCACCTCGGCGCGGGCGCATCAGCCGGGGACGATCAGGTCGATGCCGTAGGCCGCCACCGCCAGGCACGCCGCGAAGCACAGGGCCGCCACGGCCAGGGCCGTCTTCTCCTGGGCGTCGCGCGGCTGCCCGTCGCGCGGGCCTCCGCCGCCGGCCCGGCCCCACGCGGCGACGCCCAGCGAGAACATCACCACGAGGGCGATCGTGATGCCGAGGCTGGCCCCGAACACGCTGCCGAGGTTGCCCCACTGGATGTCCATGCGGATCCGCTCCTCACCGCTACCCGGCCGAGTGGCCGGCGGGGCTGGGCGCCGGCGCACCGGGCCGCGTGTCGTTGACGTTCTCCGCGTTCACCGGGCGACGGCGCGACAGGAGGTAGAAGCCCGCGGCGGCGGCGACGGCCACACCCGCCACGAGCGCCACGCCCAGGTTGCCGTGGTCCGCGACCCAGGCCGCGACCCCGCCCACGGCAGCCGCCGCGGGGAGCGTCAGCACCCAGGACACGGCGATCCGCCCGGCGACCCCCCAGCGCACCTGGGCCAGTTTGCGGCCCAGCCCGGCGCCCAGGATGCTGCCGGTGCAGACCTGGGTGGTGGACAGCGCGAAGCCCAGGTGCGAGGACGCGAGGATCACGGAGGTCGCGCTCGTCTCGGCGGCGAAGCCCTGCGGGGACTCGATGTCGGTCAGTCCCTTGCCCATGGTGCGGATGATCCGCCAGCCCCCCATGTACGTGCCGAGCGCGATCGCCAGCCCGGCGCTCAGCACCACCCACCACGGCGGACCGGAACCGGGCGTGAGCAGTCCCCCCGAGATGAGCGTCAGCGTGATGACCCCCATCGTCTTCTGCGCGTCGTTGGTGCCGTGGGCGAGCGCCACGAGCGAGGCGGAGCCGATCTGGCCGGCCCGGAAGCCGCGCTTCACCTCGTTGCCCCGGGTCCGTCTGGTGATCACGTACGCCAGGTACGTCGCCAGCATCGCCACCACGCAGGCCACGACGGGTGAGGCGACAGCGGGGATCACGATCTTCTCCAGGACCTCGCCGGCGTTGACCGCGGACGCGCCCGCGCCCACCCAGACCGCGCCGATCAGCCCGCCGAACAGCGCGTGCGAGGAACTGGAGGGCAGGCCGAGCAGCCAGGTGACGAGGTTCCACAGGATGGCGCCCACCAGCCCGGCGAAGATCATCACGGCGGACACCTTGGCGTCGTCGACGATGCCGTTGGAGATGGTCTTGGCGACCTCCGTGGACAAGAACGCGCCCAGCAGGTTCAGCACACCGGCCACCGCCACCGCCACCCGGGGCGTGAGCGCGCCCGTGGCGATCGACGTCGCCATGGAGTTGGCCGTGTCGTGGAACCCGTTGGTGAAGTCGAAGGCGAGCGCCGTGACGATGACGATGACGATGAGAAAGGAGACAGTGCCCACCGCATACCTCCCACCCGGGTGCGGTGCAGTTCACCGGGCCCTTCGTAGCGATGTCGTGTCGGGATTCCAGGCTAGGCGAGGTGCCGGTGGGCCGCATGGCACGGGCCGCCGGACGGGCACGCCGCCGGAAAATGCCTGGCGGCGGGTGGCCGGCGGCGGGCACGATGCCCGCATCATGGAGAACACCGAGATGCCGTACCGCCTGATCAGGGCCGCGCACACCGAGGACACCGTGACGGTCTATCAGGCGTACCGCCCCGAGATCGGTGACCACGCCGCGCAGCACGGCCGCTTCCCCGCGAGCTGGAGCCGCTCCCGGATGACGTGGATCAAGCCGTCGTTCCTGTGGATGATGTACCGCAGCGGCTGGGGCCGCAAGGACGGGCAGGAGCGGGTGCTCGCCCTCGACATCAGCCGCGACGGCTTCGACTCGGCGCTCCGGCAGGCCTGCCTGTCGCACTTCGACCGCTCGGTGTACCCCGACCGCGGGACCTGGGCCGAGCGCGTGCGCACCACGCAGGTCCGCGTCCAGTGGGATCCGGAGCGGGACCTCTCCCTGCGCCCGCTGCCGTACCGCTCGCTGCAGCTCGGACTCACCGGCCGGGCGACGCGCGACTACGCCGACCACTGGATCGTCCGGATCCGGGACGTCACCGCGCTCGCCCACCGCGTCCACGGGCTCGTACGCTCGGGCGACCACGAGGCCGCGACGGCGCTGCTGCCGCAGGAGCCGCCCTATCCGGTCGACGCGGCGACCGCCGCCGTGATCGGCGCGACGACCGGGCTCAGCGGCCGTCCAGCTCCGCGATGAGCCGCTTCGGGGCGACCACGCGGTAGCTCTCCTCCACCCAGTCGCACAGCACCTCGGCGGCCGGCGCCTCCCCGGTGAGGGGGACCGTGACCCAGCCGGCCCCGCCGAGGCCGTAGCCGGAGGGCTCGGCGCCGGGGACCGACAGGGCGTGCTCATGGACCTGGGGGTCCTTGAGCTTGACGTTGATGCCGGGAGGATGGCTGCCGTCGCCGGTGCCGAGGAAGACGAAGACCTTCTTGTTGACCTTGACGACGCTCTCGCCCCAGGGGAACTCCTCGGCCGCGCCGGGCAGCGTGAGCGCGAAGGCGCGCACCTGCTCGCGCACGGCGAGCGGGTCGTGGACGGTGGTCACGGGGCCTCCCCGGGGCGGGCGCGGACGGCGGACGACGGGCACGCGTACGCCCCGATCGTAGGACGCGGGCGGCCCGGACCCCGGGCAGGCGGGCCCCGCGACGCGCCACGCCCCGCGACGCGCCACGCCCCGCGGACGCGCGAGGCGCCGCGGGGCCGGGCCGTAGCGTCCGTACCGGCTCGCTCATGAGCAGTACTGCGCCTCCTTGCCGATGGCGCGGTACATGCAGTCCGCGTTCTCCAGGAGCAGCAGCACCGCCTCGCGGTTGCGGCTTGTCTGGGCGGGGATCACCTCGTCGGGCGGGTAGAAGCCCGAGGAGCCGTTCGGGCCCGGGTACATCTCGAAGGTGTACGCCCAGATCCCCTGGGTGCCCCAGAGCCAGTCGTCGATCGACCCGTCGGTGATGTAGAGGTCGCTGGACTGCTCGGGGGTGTAGCCGTTGGTGGCGGCCATGGTGCGGCCGAAGGTGGCGAAGGTGTTGTACTGGTCGGCCGTCATCCCGGTGGTGGTGTTCGCGGTCGTGTAGCCGAAGGGCCACAGCACGAGCTGGCTGTAGGTGTGGAAGTCGATGCCCGCGGTGATCTGCTGCCTGCCGCCGACGACCCGGCCGCGTACGAAGTCCGCGACGAGCCTGACCTCGGGTGCGGACTCGGGGGACGCGCCGCGGTAGGTCTCGCTCGACTTGGTGCCGGAGGAGCCGCCGCAGCAGCCCCACCGGTAGTTCCAGTTGCGGTTGAGGTCGGTGCCGACGGCGGTGGAGCCGGAGTTGGGCTGGCGGTTCTTGCGCCAGCTGCGGTAGGAACCGGTCGCGATGTCGTACTCGCCGCCGTCGGGGTTGAGGTCCGGGATGATCCAGATCTCGCGGGAGTCGACGATGCTCTTGATGCGGCTGTCGGTGGCGTAGGTGTCGCCGAACTGGTGCAGCAGGTAGAGCGCCATCTCGACGGTGAGGTGCTCACGGGCGTGCTGGTGGTGGGTGAACAGCACCTCGGGCTCGGCCTCGTCGGTGCCGACGTTGTCGCTGACCTTGACGGCGACGATGTTCCGGCCGCCGTAGGAGGTGCCGATGACCTGCTGCCTCATGATGGCGGGATGCGCGGCGACCAGGGCGCTGATCTCGGCGGTCATCTCCGCGTGGTTGTGGTAGCCGGAGTCGGAGCCGGGGAAGTCCAGCACCGAGGCGCCTCCGTCGGCGCCGCGGTTGCCGTCGCTCCCGGCGGGCGGACCGGGGAGCGCGGTGAGGCGGTAGCCCGCGGAGCGGAGTGCGGCCGCCTGGGCGGCGTTCGCGGTGACGACGGTGGAGTGGGTGCGGGCGGCGTCAATGGACACGCCGTGGGCGGCGAGCGCGGTACGGGCGGCGACGGTGCCCGTGCCGGCCACCTCGTACTGCCGGACGATCTCGTCGGCGGCGGCCGCGACGGGACGGCCGCCGGCGGTGGACGGCGAAGCGTCGGCCTGGACGGCGAGCGAGGTCGCCAGGGCGCAGGCGAGCAGTGCGGCGGTGACCGTCGCCCGTCGGCCGGTTCGGGGGATGTGCATGGACGTCCTCCTGGGTGTGGGGGTAGCGCAGGAGTTCGACCCGATCGTGCGGTCATGGCATGCGCGCGTCAATATGCCCACGGCGTCTTCGGCCGCGAACGCCCGGAACCTTCCGGTGGATTGGCCGGTGGGCCGCCCTGAGGGGCCCTGCGCGGCGCCGGTACGATCGGCGCAATGCCCGGACGTAGCGCAGAGGCAGGCGCACCGTCTTGCTCAGACGCATCACGCCGGTTCGAATCCGGCCGGCTCCACCGGGCACTGCCGGACGTCGGGCAGGGGCAGCGGGGGACTCGGGCGACATCACGGAGGCGGAACCCGCCGCCTTCGACGCGGTGGTGGGCAAGCTGCGCACCCTGCCCGTCGACGATCCGGTACGGCTGCGCGCTGAGCAGATGGCCGCGTCCTTCGCCCGGGACGGACGCCTGCGCCGCAGCAAGACGCGGCGGGACGACCGGGTGGCGGCGGACGCCGACGTCGTGGCGACCACCGGGACCGGTGCGCGGGAACGTTACCAGGGGCCACTGACAACGGGCCGTCAGTTCTCCCCTCAGCCGCCACCGACAGGGGTCGACTCAGATTCCGCGGCGCAGCACCCCGTCCAGGACCGCCGACCACTCGCGGACGATGCCCGCGCGGCGGGCGCTGTCGTCGCTGAGGAGGTTCGCCAGCCCCAGGCCCCGGGCCATGTCGAGGGTGGCCTGGACGGTCTCCCTGACCCCGGCCACCGCCTCGTCCGCGCCGAGCATCTCCACGGCGAGCCGGTGCGCCTCCCGCCCGATGCGCGCCTCCAGCGAGGTGACCCGGGGCCGCAGTTGCTCCTCGTTCGCCGCGGCGACCCACAGGTGCAGGGCGGCCCGGAAGATCGGCCCCGTGTAGAGGTCGACGACCATGCCGACCACGGCGTGCGTGCGGGGCACGCCCTCGCGGGGCAGGGCGTGCGCGTGCTCGCGCAGGGCGACCAGCCACTGTTCGGCGACGAACTCGATCGCCCCGGTGAACAGGTCCTCGCGGGTGGGGAAATGGTGCTGGGCCGCGCCCCGCGACACCCCCGCGCGCTCGGCGACCACGGTCACCGTGCTGCCCGCCCAGCCGCGTTCGGCCAGGCAGGCGACGGCGGCCCCCAGCAGCCGCTGCCGGGTGGCGCGGCTGCGGTCCTGCTTGGGCGTACGGGTGCCGGCGCTCACAGCGCCCATGGTGCGGCCCGCCGTTCGAGGAACGCCCGCATCCCTTCCGCGGCCTCGGGCGAGCCGAACAGCCGGGCCGACTGCTCGGTCAGCGTCGCCGCGTCCCGGTCGAAGACGCGCAGCACGGCGGCCGTCGTCAGCGCCTTGGACTCCGCGAGCCCCTGCGGCGACGCCGCGCGCAGCCCGGCGAGGATGCCGTCCAGCGCCTCCTCCGGTGCGGCGACCAGGCCGGTGCGGACGGCCTCCGCGGTGTCGAAGACCTCGCCCGTCAGGTAGTGCCGCGCGGCGGCCCGGGCGTCCATGCGCGGCAGGACCGTCAGCGAGATGACGGCCGGGGCGAGGCCGAGCCGCGCCTCGGTGAAGGCGAAGCTCGCCCGCGTCCCCGCCACCGGGACGTCGCAGGCCGCCAGCAGCCCGAGGCCGCCCGCGCGCACGTGACCGGTCACGTGCGCCACGACCGGCTTGGGCAGTTCCACGATCGCGCGCAGCAGCGCCACCAGCCGCCGCGGCCCCTCCGGCGACGCCGCCTCCTTCAGGTCCGCGCCCGCGCAGAAGGTGCCGCCGGTGTGCGTGAGCAGCACCGCCCGCGTGGCCGGGTCCTTGCCGGCCCGGGCCAGCGCGTCGGACAGCTCGTCGACCATGCGTGCGGACAGCGCGTTGCGGTTGTGCGGGGAGTCCAGCGTGAGCGTGGTGATCCCCCGGTCGTGCGCGCTCCGCACGCAGGGTGCCGCGGCGTCGTCGGTCATCAGGTGGTTCCCCTTTCCCGGGCGCGCAGTTCACGCCGGAGGATCTTGCCGCTCGCGGCCCTCGGTATCGCGTCGGTGAACTCCACCCGGCGCACCTTCTTGTACGGGGCGACCTGCGCGGCCACGTGCGCGATCACGTCGTCCGGCGTGAGGTCGGAGCCCTGCTGCGGCACCACGTACGCCTTGGGGATCTCGTTGCCGTCCTCGTCAAGCACGCCGATGACCGCGGCGTCGGCCACCCGCGGGTCGGTGAGCAGCACGGCCTCCAGTTCGGCGGGCGGCACCTGGTAGCCCTTGTACTTGATCAGCTCCTTGACCCGGTCGACGACGTGCAGCCATCCGTCGGCGTCCACCCGGCCGACGTCGCCGGTATGCAGCCAGCCCTCGTCGTCGATCATGGCGGCGGTCTCCTCGGGCCGGCCCAGGTAGCCCTTCATGACCTGCGGACCGCGGATGTGGATCTCCCCGGTGCCGTCGGCGGAGGCGTCCTCGTCCTCCTCGCCGAGCGGCACGATGCGCATCTCGGTGCTGGGCAGCAGTTTGCCGACCGCGCCGGGTGGCGCGTCCCGCGAGTCCAGCGGCACCACGTGCGTGCCCGGGGAGAGTTCCGTCATCCCGTACGCCTGCAGGATCGGCGGCAGTCCCAGCCGCTTGGAGCAGGCCTGGGCGAGCTCCGCGTCGAGCGGGGCCGCCGAGCACAGCACGTACTCCAGCGAGCTCAGGTCGTGCGCGGCGACCGCCGGGTGCTTGGCGAGCGCGAGCACGATCGGCGGGGCCACGAACAGGCCCTGTACCCGGTGGGTCGCCACCGCCTTCAGGAACTGCTCCAGGTCGAAGCGCGGCAGCACCACGACGGTGGCGCCCTTGCGCAGCGGGGCGTTCATGAGCGCGGTGAGCCCGTAGATGTGGAAGAACGGGAGCACGGCCAGGATGCGGTGCCCGGGCCCCATCGACAGCGTCGGGTCCAGCTGGGCCAGGTTGGTGGCGATGTTGCGGTGGGTCAGCATCACACCCTTGGGCACGCCGGTGGTGCCCGAGGAGTACGGCAGCGCGGCCAGGTCCTCGCCCGGGTCGAAGGCGATCTCCGGCTCGGGGGCGGTGGAGCCGAGCAGGTCGAGGACCGAGCGGTGGCCCTCGGCGCTGTCGCAGACGAGGATCTCCCGCACGCCGCCCGCCTGCTCCGCCGCCTTGCGTGCGGTCTCCAGCAGCGGCGAGACGGTGACGATCCACGAGGCGCCGCTGTCCCGCAGCTGCCGCGCGAACTCCTCGGCGGTGGCGAGCGGATGGACGGTGGTGACGGCCGCCCCGGCGCGCGTGGCGCCGTAGAAGACCGGAGGGTAGGCGATGGTGTTGGGGCTGTGCAGGGCGAGGACGTCGCCCTTGCGCAGGCCCGACTCCGCCAGCGCCGCGGCGATGCGGCGGGTGAAGGAGTCGAGCTGCGCGTAGGTGAGCGTCGTGCCCTCGACCCCGTCGACGAGCGCGGGCCGGTCGCCGAACCCGGCTGCGTGGCCCAGCACGGCCTCGTGGATCGGCAGGTCGATGGCGGGAACCGCGGGGTACTCGCTGTGGAACACGGCCGGCTGTGCCATGGCCGTTCCCCCCTCCTCGGTAGGACGTGCTCAGTAGGACTTGGGCAGACCCAGCGTGTGGTGCGAGACGTAGTTGAGAATCATCTCCCGGCTGACCGGCGCGATGCGACCCACGCGCGACGCCGTGAGGAGGGAGGCCAGCCCGTACTCGGCCGTCAGCCCGTTGCCGCCCAGGGTGTGCACGGCCTGGTCGACGGCCTTCGCGCCCGCCTCGGCCGCCGCGTACTTCGCCATGTTGGCGGCCTCACCGGCCGCCATGTCGTCCCCGGCGTCGTACAGGAACGCGGCCTTCTGCATCATCAGCCGGGCCAGTTCCAGCTCGATGTGGGCCTGTGCCAGCGGGTGGGCGATGGCCTGGTGCGAGCCGATGGGGGCCTTCCACACCTGCCGGGTGCGGGCGTAGTCCACGGCGGCGTCGAGCGCGAAGCGGCCCATGCCGATCGAGAAGGCGGCCGTCATGACACGTTCGGGGTTGAGGCCCGCGAACAGCTGCAGCAGCCCCGCGTCCTCGTCGCCCACCAGGGCGTCGGCGGGCAGCCGTACGTCGTCCAGGTAGATGTGGAACTGCTTCTCGGGCGCCGACAGTTCCATGTCGATCGGCCGGAACTCGAAGCCGGGCGTCTCGCGCTCCACGACGAACAGGCACGGCTTCAGCTTGCCCGTGCGCGCGTCCTCGGTGCGGCCCACGATGAGCGTCGCGTCGGCGATGTCGACGCCGGAGACGAAGACCTTGCGGCCCGTGAGCAGCCAGTCCGAGCCGTCCCGGCGGGCCGTGGTCGTCAGGCGGTGCGAGTTGGAACCGGCGTCCGGCTCGGTGATGCCGAACGCCATCCGGAGGGAGCCGTCCGCGAGCCCGGGCAGCCACCGGCGCTTCTGCTCCCCGGTGCCGAAGCGGGCGATGACCGTGCCGCAGATCGCGGGGGACACGATGAGCAGCAGCAACGGGCAGCCCGCGGCGCCCAGTTCCTCCAGCACGATGGAGAGCTCGGCCAGGCCGCCACCCCCGCCGCCGTGCTCCTCCGGCAGGTTGACGCCGAGGTAGCCCAGCGCCCCGGCCTCCTGCCACAGCTTGTCGGTGTGCCGCCCCGCGCGGACGGCGTCCAGGAAGTACGAACGCCCGTAACGGCGCCCCAGGTCGGAGACCGCCTTGCGCAGCGCGCGCCGTTCCTCGCTCTCCAGCAGGACGTTGTCGAAGGTGCCGGTCGGTCCGTTCACAGCGGGCGTACCGCTCATGGAGACTCCTCTTCCTGAACGACGGCGAGTACGGCTCCGACGTCGACCTGGCGGCCGGCCTCGGCGTGCAGTGCGGTGAGCACACCGTCCGCCGGGGCGGCGACGCGGTGCTCCATCTTCATGGCCTCCAGCCACAGCAGGGGCTGCCCCGCGGCCACCTTGTCGCCGACGGCGACGTCCGCGACGCGGACCACCGTCCCCGGCATCGGGGCCAGCAGCGAGCCGGGCGCGAGCTGGGCCTCGGGGTCGGGGAAGCGGGGCAGCGCGGTGAAGCGGTGGGAGCCCGACGGGCCGTCGACGCACACCTCGTCGCCGTAGACCGCGACGTCGAAGGCCCGGCGCACCCCGGAGACCTCCAGCACCACGTGTCCCGGCCCGTGCTCCAGCAGGCGTACGTCCGGGTGGCCCTCGGCAGCGAGGCCGTCACGGCCGAGCCGGTAGCGGACCTCGTACTCCGCGCCACCCGGCGCGGCGCGGTAGGTCTTGGACTGCGGCGCCGACCGCAGGTTGCGCCAGCCGCCCAGCGGGTGGCGTCCCGAGGCGTCGGCGAGCGCGGCGGCCAGGGCCGACAGCCGCAGCGCGGCCCCGTCCTGCGCGGGCGCCGGGCCGAGCCGGTCGAGGAAGGCCGTCGACAGCCGCCCCGCGGCGAAGTCCGGGTCGCGCAGCACCCGTACGAGCAGGTCGCGGTTGGTCACCAGGCCGTGCACGCGGGACCGCTCCAGGGCGCCCGCGAGCAGCCGCAGCGCCTGCGGGCGGGTGGGGGCGTGGGCGACGACCTTGGCGAGCATCGCGTCGTAGTGCACGCCGATCCGGTCGCCGTCGCCGAAGCCCGCGTCCACCCGCAGCCCCGGCGCCCGCGGCACCCGGAAGCGGTGCAGGACGCCGGTCTGCGGCTGCCAGTCGCGGGCCGGGTCCTCCGCGTACAGCCGGGCCTCGACCGCGTGCCCGGAGGGCGCCGGGGGAGCGGCCGGGAGCCGCCCGCCCTCGGCGACGTCCAGCTGGAGCGCGACGAGGTCCACGCCGAAGACGCACTCGGTCACCGGGTGCTCCACCTGGAGACGGGTGTTCATCTCCAGGAAGTACGGCCTGCCGTCCGCCGACACCAGGAACTCCACCGTTCCCGCGCCGACGTAGCCGATGGCCCGCGCCGCCGCCGCGGCCGCCTCGTGCAGCGTCCGGCGCAGCCCGTCGGTGATGCCGGGCGCCGGGGTCTCCTCGACCACCTTCTGGTGACGGCGCTGCACCGAGCAGTCGCGCTCGCCGAGCGTCCACACGGTGCCGTGCGTGTCCGCCAGCACCTGCACCTCGATGTGCCGGCCGTCCTCGACGTACGGCTCCAGGAACACCTCGCCGTCCCCGAAGGCGGACAGCGCCTCCGCGCGGGCGGCGGCCAGCTCCTGCTCCAGGGCGGCCGCCTCGCGGACGACGCGCATGCCGCGTCCGCCGCCGCCCGCCGCCGCCTTGACCAGCACGGGCAGGTCGCCTGGACCGGCCTCCAGCACCGGGACGCCGGCCTCGGCCATCAGCCGCTTGGCCCGGGTCTTGGAGCCCATCGCCTCGATGGCTTCCGGCGTGGGCCCGATCCAGGTCAGGCCCGCCGCGATGACGGACCGGGCGAACTCGGCGTTCTCCGACAGGAACCCGTAGCCCGGGTGGACGGCGTCCGCGCCCGCGGCGAGGGCGGCCTTCACGATGAGGTCGCCGCGCAGATAGGTGTCGGCGGGCGCGTCGCCCGGCAGCCGCACGGCGGCGTCCGCCTCCCGTACGTGCGGGGCGGTCGCGTCCGCGTCGGAGTGGACGGCGACCGTGGCGATGCCCAGGTCGCGGCAGGTACGGAAGACACGGCGGGCGATCTCGCCGCGGTTGGCCACCAGCACTGATGCGATCACGGTCAGGTGCTCCTCACATCCGGAAGACGCCGAAGCCGCCACGGGCGCCCTCGACCGGTGCGCTGTGGACCGCCGACAGGCACACGCCGAGCACCGTGCGGGTGTCGCGCGGGTCGATCACCCCGTCGTCGTACAGCCGCCCCGACAGGAACATCGGCAGGGACTCGGACTCGATCTGCTGCTCCACCATCGCCCGCAGCCCGGCGTCGGCCTCCTCGTCGAAGGGCAGGCCCCGGGCGGCCGCGGACTGCCGCGCCACGATGGACAGCACCCCCGCGAGCTGCGCCGGCCCCATGACGGCCGACTTGGCGCTGGGCCAGGCGAACAGGAAGCGCGGGTCGTACGCCCGGCCGCACATGCCGTAGTGCCCGGCGCCGTAACTCGCGCCCATCAGGACGGAGATGTGCGGGACCTTCGAGTTGGACACCGCGTTGATCATCATGGCGCCGTGTTTGATGATGCCGCCCTGCTCGTACTCGCGGCCCACCATGTAGCCGGTGGTGTTGTGCAGGAACAGCAGCGGGATGTCGCGCTGGTTGGCGAGCTGGATGAACTGCGCGGCCTTCTGCGACTCGGCGCTGAACAGCACGCCCTGCGCGTTGGCGAGGATCCCGACGGGATAGCCGTGCACCCGCGCCCAGCCGGTCGCCAGGCTCGGCCCGTACAGCGGCTTGAACTCGTCGAACTCCGAGCCGTCCACGACCCGCGCGATGACCTCGCGCGGGTCGAAGGGGGTCTTCAGGTCGGCGGGGACGATGTCCAGCAGCCCGTCCTCGTCGTACAGCGGCGGGTCGTAGGCGGCGGCCGGGGCGGGGCCCCGCTTGCGCCAGTTGAGCCGGGCCACCACCCGGCGGGCGGTGCGCAGGGCGTCGGGCTCGTCCAGCGCGAAGTAGTCCGCGAGGCCGGAGGTACGGGCGTGCATGTCCGCCCCGCCCAGCGACTCGTCGTCGCTCTCCTCGCCGGTGGCCATCTTCACCAGGGGCGGGCCGCCGAGGAACACCTTGGAGCGCTCCTTGACCATGATCACGTGGTCGGACATCCCGGGGACGTACGCGCCGCCGGCCGTGGAGTTGCCGAACACGACGGCGACCGTGGGGATGCCGGCCGCCGACAGCCGGGTCAGGTCCCGGAAGAGCGCGCCGCCCGGGATGAAGATCTCCTTCTGGCTGGGCAGGTCGGCGCCGCCCGACTCCACGAGGTTGACCAGCGGCAGCCGGTTGGAGAGCGCGATCTCGTTGGCCCGCAGGGCCTTCTTCAGCGTCCACGGGTTGCTCGCCCCGCCGCGCACCGTGGGGTCGTTGGCGGTGATCACGCACTCGGTGCCCTCGATCACGCCGATCCCGGTCACCAGCGACGCGCCGACCGGGTAGTCGCTGCCCCAGGCCGCGAGCGGCGACAGCTCCAGGAACGGGCTGTCCTGGTCCAGCAGCAGTTCCACCCGCTCCCTGGCGGTCAGCTTCCCCCGCGACCGGTGCCGGTCCACGTACTTGGGGCCGCCGCCCGCGAGCGCCTTCTCGTGCTCGGCCTCCAGTTCGGCGAGGCGTTCCAGCATGGTCGTACGGTTCTCGGCGTTCACGCCGTTCCTCCCTCACGCGGCTCGCGACCCCGCCCGGGCGGTCCCGCGAACGCCTGGGCGATGTCCAGCCAGCGGTCGGCGTCCTCGCCCTCGGCACGTACGGCGAGGTCGGCGCGGTGCCGGCGGCGGGTCGCCAGCAGGCACAGGTCGAGCGCCGGGCCCGTGACGCGCTGCGCGGCGTCCTCGGGGCCGTACGCCCACAGCGTGCCGTCGGGGGCCGACAGCTCGACCCGGAACTCCTCGGCGGGCGGGGTCAGCCCGTTGACGAAGTACGCGTAGTCGCGGGCCCGTACGGCGATCCGCGCCACGTGCCGCAACCGCGCGGTCGGCGGACGGCGGACGCCGAGGGCGTCCGCGACGTCCTCGCCGTGCGCCCAGCTCTCCATGAGCCGGGCCGAGGCCATGGACGCGGCGCTCATCGGCGGCCCGAACCACGGGAAGCGCGTCCCGGGCGGCTGCGCCCGCAGTGCGGCCTGCAGCTCCGCCCGCCCCGAGCGCCAGCGCGCCAGCAACGCGGCGGGCGGCAGCGCCGCGCCCTCCTCGGCGCCGGCGTCCACGAAGGTGTCGACCGCGGCGGCGGCCTTGTCCACCACGGAGCCGAAGCCCTCCGGGTCGGTGACCGCCAGCACGGACTGCCGGTCGGTCCAGGCCAGGTGGGCGATCTGGTGCGCGATCGTCCATCCCGGAGCGGGCGTCGGTGCCGTCCAGGCGTCCTCCGCGAGCGGGGCGACCAGGGCGTCCAGGCCCTCGCTCTCGTCCCGCAGATCGTCCAGTACGGGTGTGGGGTCGGACAAAGGTCCCCCTGAATGACGCAGCGTCAGCGAAGCCGTGCGCGTCACAGGCTGGCACTGCGGCAGGAAACAATCAAGCGTGCTTGCATGATTTTCCGCCCGGGGCCCGGTGCGGCGGCCCGGAGGCCGCCTGATTGACTGCACCGGCCCGCCCGGCGATCCCGGGACCGCGCCCTACGGCTCACCGGACGACCCGAGGTTCCATGCACGCCCTGCCGCCCCTCCTGTCGGGCTTCGTACCCATATGGGCCCTCAGCGCGGCGGGCTACGTGGTCGGCCGGACCGGGCTGCTGGGGCAGCAGGCGGAGTCCGTCCTCGGGCGGTTCGTCTTCCATGTCGCCATGCCGGCAGCCCTCTTCACCACGGTCGCCGCAACACCGTTGGACGCCTTCGCGAACACGTCCGTGATCGCCTTCGCGGCCGGCACGGCCCTGGCGTGCCTGCTCGGGTTCGCCGTCAGCCGGTGGCTCTTCGGGCGGCGCCTGCCCGACCAGGCGATCGGCGGCATGGCGGCCGGATACGTCAACTCCGCCAACCTGGGCATCCCGGTCGCGGCGCAGATCCTCGGCGACGCCTCGTTCGTCGCCCCGGTACTGCTCTTCCAGGTGCTGCTGGTCACCCCGGTGATCCTGACCGTCCTCGACGCCGGTACCGGCGCCGCCGGGCGGGCGCGGGCGGGCGGCGGTGCCGCGCGCATGCTTCTGATGCCGCTGCGCACCCCGGTCATCCTCGGTGCGGCACTCGGCTGCGCGTTCTCCGCGGCCGGCTGGCGGCTCCCCGCCGCGCTCGGCCACTCCGTCGAGTTGCTGGGCGACGCGGGTGTGCCGACCGCGCTGATCACCCTCGGCATGTCGCTGCACGGCCGCCCGGCCGCCACGGGCCCGGCGATCCGCGCGGAGATCGGGGTCACCGTCCTCATCAAGACCCTCGTCCAGCCCCTGACCGCATGGGCCGTCGGCAGCCTCGTCCTGCACCTGCCGGCGCGGCAGCTCTTCGCGGTGGTGATCCTCTCCGCGCTGCCGAGCGCCCAGAACGTCTTCATCTACGCACGCCAGTACGACCTGAGCACGGCCCTCGCCCGGGACGCGGTCATGCTCTCCACGCTGCTCTCGATGGCGACGCTCTCCGCCGCGGCCTGGGCCCTGGGCCCCGCCCACGGCTGAGTCCCGTCGTCAACGAGCGGCCGCGACCAGGCGGCTCAGGGCGGGAAGCACTTCCCGCAGGTCCTCGCCGTCCACCGGGACGGTCGCCGCGGCCCGGGCGTCCGCCGAGGCGTTGAACGCCACGCTCAGCCCGACGGACACGAACAGCGGCAGGTCGGAGCGGCTGTCGCCGACGGCCCCGCAGGCGTCGGGGGCCAGGGCCAGCCCTCGCGCGTGGGCGAGGGCGAAGTCCCTCTTGCCGTACTCGTCGAAGTGCCGGGCGACCCGGCCCGTGAACCGGCCGCCGGAGGTCTCCAACCGGGGGCCGCTGAACGCGTCGAAGCCGAAGCGCTCGCTCAGGTGGCCGCCGACCGGCGACCAGGCGAGGGTCGCCAGCACCGGCGCCAGTCCGTTCCGCCGGCACCAGGCCACCGTCTCCGTGATGCCCGGCACCAGGGGGAGCCCGTCGAGCCACCCGGCGACCCGTCCCTCGGGCACGCCCGCCCAGCCTGCGGCGTCCAGCTCGGAGACCTGCCGGTTGTCCATGGCGCCCCTGGCGTAGGCGTCCTCGGCCTCGGTCAACTCGTCCCGATGGCCGAGGAAGCCGGCCAGGAAGGCCGACGAGCTCGTGCCGGGCACGAGGGTGCCGTCGACGTCGAAGAACACCGCGCCCGCGCGATCGGAGGGGAACACCGCTCAAGGATGTCATCGGAGCCCGCACCCCCGCCCGTTGGGTCGCGGAGCCGGCCCGGGGCGACGCGGTCGGCCCGGGGCGGCAAACCGATGACGCCGCGGCCCGCGCGCTGCCACGCTCGTGGCATGGAAGGTGTCGTGATCCGTCCGGCCCGCCCGGAGGAGCTGCCGTTCCTGGACGCGTTGGTCCTGAGGTCGAAGTCGCACTGGGTGGGCGGTCGCGTGGCGGACGTCCCCGACGTGACGCCGAAGCTCACGGCGGCGGACATCGACTCCCGGCACGCCACCGTCGCCCAGAAGGACGGCGTGCCCGTCGGCTTTTACACGCTCAACGAGCACGAGGACTACCTGGGGATCGGTCTGCTGTTCGTCGACCGGACGTCCATCGGCACCGGGGTCGGGGGCCTGCTGTGGGGCCATCTGGTGCGGCGGGCGGTCGCGCTGGAAGCACGCCTGCTCGGGGTCGGCGCGGAGCCGCGGGCCGAGGGCTTCTACCTGCGGATGGGCATGGTGCGCCGACACGAGTTCGAGCACAACGGCGAACGCCTGATCTGGATGGTGGGCGAGGTCGCCACGGTGGGGCGCCTCCGGGGAGGCGCCCCACCGCGCACCGCTTCGTCAGGCGCGCGCGGCCCGCCGGGCCAGCAGGGCGTCCCGGCGCTCCTCGAACTTGCGGGCCTGGCTGTCCAGCTCGCCCATGAAGAAGCCCAGTTCCTCCTGTGCCTTCAGGCCCTCGGGGCCGAGCCCCGTCGTCTCCAGCACCTTCAGGTGCCGCAGTACGGGCTGGAGCACGTCGTCGTGGTGGATGCGGAGGTTGTAGATGCCGCCGATGGCGATCCGCGCCGCGGAGCGTTCGAAGCCGGGCATCCCGTGCCCCGGCATCCGGAAGCCGACGACCACGTCACGGATCGCCCGCATGGTCTGGTCCGGAGCGAGCTGGAGGGAGGCCCCGAGCAGGTTGCGGTAGAAGACCATGTGCAGGTTCTCGTCGGTCGCGATGCGCGCCAGCATGCGCTCGCACATCGCGTCGCCGGACTCGTGGCCCGTGTTGCGGTGCGAGATGCGGGTGGCCAGTTCCTGGAAGGCCACGTACGCCACCGAGTGCAGCATGCTGTGCCCGTTGTCGGACTCGAAGCCCTCCGACATGTGCCGCATGCGCAGCCGCTCCAGCTCCACCGGGTCCACGGCACGGGTGGTGAGCAGGTAGTCCCGCATCACTATGGCGTGCCGGCCCTCCTCCGCGGTCCAGCGGTGCACCCAGGTGCCCCAGGCGCCGTCACGGCCGAACATCGTGGCGATCTCGTGATGGTAGCTGGGGAGGTTGTCCTCCGTGAGCAGATTGACCACCAGCGATATCCGGCCGATCTCGGTCACCTTCGACTGCTCGGGCGCCCACGCCTCGCCGCCCATCACCCCGTCGAAGTCCCGGCCCTCGCTCCAGGGCACGTACTCGTGCGGCATCCACTCCTTGGCCGCTTTCAGGTGACGGTTGAGCTCGGTCTCGACGACCTCCTCCAGGGCATACAGCAGCCTGGTGTCGCTCCATGCTTCCGTTCCGGTGTTCTGGGGCGGGGCAATGGTCACGCTGGGCTCCTGCCGGATCGCTGAGAGTACTTACGGAATCGTAAGTTACGAAACCGTAGGTTGGTATCGCTGAAAAGGCAACTCGCCGTCAGGTGTACAACTCCCGCAGGCGGACGGACATACAGGTCACACAGCCCTCGAGTTTCTCGAACTCGCTGATGTCCACCGATACAGTTACATATCCGAGATCATTCAGCACCTCGGCGCTCCTCGGCGCGCTCGCCGCCATCAGCAGCCGGCCGCCGCCGAGCAGCACCACGTGCGCCCCCGGTTCCTCCGGCACCGGCAGGAAGCGAGCGAAGACCGACGGGTCGTCAACCAGCGGCGGATACCCGATGACCGTGCCGTCGGGCAGCGCCGTCACCGCCGACTTCAGATGCAGCACCGTGGTGACGGGTACCGCCACCACGCGCGCCCCGAGCGGCTCGAACGCCGACCGCAACTGCCGTACGCCCTCGGCGTTGGTGCGCCCGCCCCTGCCGACGTACACGGTGTCCCCGACCTTCAGCACGTCGCCGCCGTCCAGCGTGCCCGGGGCGCGGACCCGGTTGACCGACAGGCCCATTGCGGTCACGGCCTCCTCGGCCCCCGCCGTCTCCGGGCGCCGGGAAGGGGCGCCGGAGCGGGCGAGCAGCGCGACGTTGCGGAAGACCACCATGGTGTCCTCCACGAAGACACCGTCGGGGCAGTCGTCGGCGGCCGGCACCTCCACCGTCTCCCAGCCGTGGGCGCGCAGCGCCGCCACGTACCCCTCCCACTGGCGCGCGGCGAGGCCGGCGTCGACGGGGGAGCGCTCGACGTGCGTCACCAGCCCCTCGGCGAGGCGCGGACCCGGACGGCGGACGAGGGCCTTCTTGCTCGGCACGGTGGGTTCCCTCCCTGGATCGGGGACGGCCGGCGGCCGTCCCGGGCGCCGCGTGCGGGCCGCGGGGCGCGGGCCGGCGGGGCGATAGCATCGGCAGCCTGATGAGTGCCACTCTTGTCGTCAAGGATCTCGCCGCCGGCCACGGGGACCGCGTCCTCTTCGCCGGCCTCGACCTCGTCGTCGCCCCCGGCGACGTCATCGGACTGGTCGGTGCCAACGGTGCCGGGAAGTCGACGCTGCTGCGCCTGCTCGCGGGCCTCAGCGCGCCCGAGCAGGGGCAGCTGCGGCTCAGCCCGCCCACCGCGACCGTCGGCCACCTCCCGCAGGAGCCCGAACGGCGCCCGGACGAGACCGTACGGGCCTTCCTGGCCCGGCGCACCGGGGTCGCCGCCGCCCAGGCCGAACTCGACGCCGCCACGCAGGCCCTGGTCGACGGGACGCCCGGCGCCGACGACGCCTACAACGACGGCCTGGAGCGCTGGCTCGCCCTCGGCGGCGCGGACCTCGAGGAGCGCGCCGAGGAGGTCACCGACTCGCTCGGCCTGACCGTCGGCCTCGACCTCCCGATGACCGCCCTGTCCGGCGGCCAGGCCGCCCGTGCCGGCCTGGCGTCCCTGCTGCTGAGCCGCTACGACGTCTTCCTGCTCGACGAGCCCACCAACGACCTCGACCTCGACGGCCTGGAGCGGCTGGAGGCCTTCGTCAGGGGCCTGAAGGCGGGCACCGTCCTCGTCAGCCACGACCGCGAGTTCCTCACCCGCACCGTGACCAGGGTCGTCGAACTCGACCTCGCCCAGCAGCAGGTCAACACCTACGGCGGTGGCTACGCCGCCTACCTGGAGGAGCGGGAGACCGCCCGCCGTCACGCCCGCGAGGAGTTCGAGGAGTACGCCGACACCAAGGCCGCCCTGGAGTCCCGCGCCCGGATGCAGCGCAACTGGATGGAGCACGGCGTCCGCAACGCCCGCCGCAAGGCGAGCGACAACGACAAGATCGGCCGCAAGCTGCGCTCCGAGTCCACCGAGAAGCAGGCCGCCAAGGCCCGGCAGACCCAGCGCATGATCGAACGCCTCGACGTCGTCGACGAGCCCCGCAAGGAGTGGGAGCTGCGCATGGAGATCGCCGCCGCGCCCCGCGCGGGCGCGGTCGTCGCCACGCTGCGCGGCGCCGAGGTCCACCGCGGCTCCGGGTTCACCCTGGGGCCCGTCGACCTGCAGGTCGACTGGGCCGACCGGGTCGCCATCACCGGCGCCAACGGCTCCGGCAAGTCCACCCTCCTGGCCGCCCTCCTCGGCCGCGTCCCGCTGGACGCCGGCGCCGCCCACCTCGGCCCCGGGGTGGTCGTCGGCGAGGTCGACCAGGCACGCAGGCTCTTCCTCGGCGGCGAGTCGCTGCTCGACGCCTTCTGCGCGGAGGTCCCCGACACATCCCCCGCCGACGTCCGCACCCTGCTGGCCAAGTTCGGCCTCAAGGCCGCCCATGTGCTGCGCCCCGCCGCCACCCTGTCCCCGGGCGAGCGCACCCGGGCCGCCCTCGCCCTCCTGCAGGGCCGCGGCGTCAACCTCCTCGTCCTCGACGAGCCCACCAACCACCTCGACCTGCCCGCCATCGAGCAGCTCGAGTCCGCCCTCGCCTCCTACGACGGCACCCTGCTGCTGGTCACCCACGACCGCCGCATGCTGGAGGCCGTCCACACCACCCGCCGCATCCGGGTCGACTCCGGGCGCGTCACCGAGCACTGACGTCACGCCGCGGTCGTGCCGCGGGCCCCCTCCCATGGGAAGATCGGCACCGTGACCGGGGTTGAATGGACGACCTGTGGTCCGTCCGCGCCCCAAACGAGGAGATCCGAACGTGAGCATCTACGACATCCCGCTGCGCACCCTCACCGGTGAGCCCGCCTCCCTCGCCGACCACCGGGGCAAGGCCCTGCTGATCGTCAACGTGGCCTCCAAGTGCGGTCTGACCCCGCAGTACGAGGGCCTGGAGCGGCTGCAGAAGCGGTATGCCGACCGTGGGTTCACCGTGCTGGGCTTCCCCAGCAACCAGTTCGCGGGCCAGGAGCCGGGCACGGCCGAGGAGATCGCGACCTTCTGCTCCGCGACCTACGGCGTGAGCTTCCCGCTCTACGAGAAGGCCGACGTCAACGGTGAGCAGCGGCACCCGCTGTACGCCGCGCTGACCGAGACCGCCGACGCCGAGGGCCAGGCGGGCGACGTCCAGTGGAACTTCGAGAAGTTCCTCGTCGGCGGCGACGGCCAGGTCGTCGGCCGGTTCCGCCCCCGCACCGAGCCCGAGGCCGACGAGATCGTCGCCGCCATCGAGGCGCAGCTCCCCGCTTGAGCCTGCGCGCGGCACTGACGCGCATCGCCGTGCCGGCCGTCGTGGCCGGCACGGCGGCCGCGGTCCCCTGGGCGCCGACCGCGCTCCCGGACCGCATGGCGGACACCGGCGGCGGCACCCAGCTGATCACCGCGGTCGCCGCCTCCCCGGAGTCCACCACCGGGACGCTGACCTGGTGGGACCGCCGCGACGGCCGCTGGGTCGCCGCGGGCTCCGCGGCCGCCCGCTTCGGCGGCGGCGGCCTCGTCGAGGGCGGGACCCGTGTGCAGGACACCTCGACCACCCCGACCGGGCTGTACGACCTCCCGTTCGCGTTCGGCACCAGGGCGCCTCCCCCCGGCACGACGACGCGGTACCTGCCGGTCACCGAGGACTCCTGGTGGTGCCAGGACAACGCCTCGGACTCCTACAACCGCTGGGTCGAACCGCTGCCCGAGGACTGCGCCCCCGAGGAGTCCGAGCACCTCGCCGACTTCGGGCGGCAGTACGCGCACGCCCTCGTCATCGGCTTCAACTACCGCCACCCGGTCCGCGAACGCGGCGCCGGGATCTTCCTCCACGTGAACGGCCGCGCCGCCACGGCGGGTTGCGTCTCGGTCCCGGCCGGCGCCATGCGCCGCATCCTGGCCTGGGCCGACCCCGGCCGTGAGCCCCACATCGCGATCGGCACGGAGCCGGGCCGCGGCGGGACCGCGGTCACGCGGTACTAGGCCGGTGCCGGGTCAGCCGCGGCCGATAGGCTGAGGTAGGGGAGACGGAGGCCCGGAACTCCGCTGGCCTGCGTCTTTTCCCGACGCCGAGATCGTTCTCGTCCCGTGAGGATGCCCGTGCTGTCCCGTGGCTCCGGCCGTCGGCCTGTCGCCCTGCCGACCTGGCTGGCCCATCCGCTGCGCTGGCAGCGAGGGCCGGTGCCCTGGCCGGCCGTGCTGCGCGGGGCGCTGGCGGCCGGGCCCCTGCTCGCGCTGGGGATCGCGCTGGGACGCGTCGAGATCGGGGTGCTGGCCGGGCTCGGGGCCCTGTTCGCGGGCTTCAACGACCTTCCCGGCACCCGCAGGACGGGCGTCGTCCACATCGGGCTGCCCGCGCTCGTCGCCGCGCTCGGCGTGCTGGTGGGTGCCGCGACGCGGGACGCCCTGAGCGGGTGGTGGGGGCTGCCGGTGCTCTTCGCGGTGGGCGCGGTGTCGGGCGCGGTCAGCGTGATCGGCCCGGTCTGCTCGCGGGCCGGGATGCAGGGGCTGGCCGCCATGGTGATCGGGATGGGCCTGCCGTTGCCCGGCGGGCCCTGGTACAAGGCGCTGTGGTTCCTCGCCGGGGCGGGCTGCCTGCTCCTGCTGCGGCTCGTGCTGCGGCCGCCGCGCCCGTCCGGCGGGGCGCTGGAGGGCGAGCGCGCCTCGCTGGCCCGGATCTTCGACGCCCTCGCCGACGCTCTCGACGCCGTCGGCGGACCCGGGGCGGAGGCGGCGCGGCGGCGGCTCAGCGCCGCCCTGGACCGCGGTGACGAGGCGGTCCGGCTGCGCCGGCTCAGCCGGCGTCTGCTGCGTACCCGCGTACGCCGCGACGAACTGCTGCTCGCCGAGCGCTTCGGCGTGGCCACCGAGCTGACCGACGCCGCCGCGGCCCTGCTCTGGGAGGCCCGTCCCCTGCCGCCCGGGACCGGCGACGGCCCGCGGCGGCTCGCGGGGGCCCTGCGGACCGGAACGCCGCCCGGCCCCCTCCCGGCGCCCGGGCCGGCCACCCCCGCCCGCGCCGCCTTCGACGCGATGATGCTGCACGCCGCCGTCGTCTTCGCCCGCACGGTCCCGGACACGGACCGGCCCGAGGAGGCCGCGCCGCTCCCCGCCCGCCGCCCGGCGCCGCTGCTGCGCCGCCGCGTCCTCGGCCCCGTGGGCCGTGAGTACGGGCTGAAGGTCGCGGTGTGCGTCACCGCCAGCGCGGCCGTGGCCCTGGCCCTGCGGGCGGACCACTGGTACTGGCTGCCGCTCACGGCGGCGTTCCTGGTGAAGCCGGACATCGGCCCGCTGTTCTCCCGGGTCGTCAACCGCTGCTTCGGTACGGCGCTCGGCGTGCTGGTCTTCGCCGCGGTGGCCGCGCTCCTTGGGGGCGGGATCTGGTGGACCGCGGTCTGCGCGTCCGTGGCGGGCGCGCTGCTGCCGTTCGCGGCCCGCCATTTCGCGCTGCAGACCTCCGCCGTCACGATCATGGTGCTGGCGTTCGTCTGGGCCGGCGGCGACACCCAGGCCGCCCTGTCCCGTCTGCTGGACACCGCGATCGCCTGCGCGATCGTCGTCGTCGTGGGCCACCTCCCGCGGCTCGCCGACCCCACCGCACGGGTCGGCCACCTGCTGGCCGTCGCACAGCGGCGCACCGGGGACTACCTCGACCACGTCCTGACCGTGCCCGCCGGCGAGCGGCCCGAGGAACGCAGGGTGCTGCGCCGGGCGGCGTACAGCGCCCTGGGCGAGGCCCGCGTCGCCGCCGAGACCCTCGCCGCCGAGCTGCCCTCGCGGCACGGCGGGAACGGCGACTGGTTCCGGGTGGTCGCCGCCTCCGAGCGGATCGTGGACGCGGCCACCGCCTGCGTCGTCCGAATGGAGCAAGGGGCCCCGCGTCCGTCGGCCCGCGAGGGGGCGCAGGTGGCCGCCGCGCTCACGGCGGTCGCCGACACCCTGGACGGCCGGGCCCCCGCGACGGGCCCTCCGGAGCTCCCCGCGGCCCCCGAGTGCGAGACGCTCGCCGACGTCGTCGCCGAGCTGCACTTCATCCGCGCCATCGTGGCGGGCCTGCCCGTGCCCGCGCGGGGCAGGCGCACCACACGGCCCCCCGTTGTGGCCGTCGCGGCCGCAGGCCGGGAGTCACAGGCGGGCAATCGTCGCGATCAAGACGGGTGAGGGGCTAAGGTCGGGCCAGTCGGCGACACCGGGAGGTTGACGAGGTGGCCGTATTCCTGCTCGGGGTGGGGGCCGCTTGCTGTCTGGGGCTGGGCTTCGTACTCCAGCAGCTGGCCGCCCAGCGTGCCCCCCTGTCCGACTTCCTCTCCTTCAGGCTGCTGCTGGACCTCATGCGCATGCCGCAGTGGCTGCTCGGCGTCTTCCTGATGATCTGCGGCATGCTGCTCAGCGCCCTCGCGCTCACCAAGGGCGAGGTCTCGCTCGTCGAACCGCTGACGGCGACCAACCTGCTCTTCGCGATGGCGCTCTCGCGCCGTCTCACCGGCCAGAGACTCAGGTGGCACGGCTGGTCGGGCGTGGCGCTGCTGGCGCTCGGGGTGACGGCGTTCATCGTGGCCGGCCGGCCCTCGGGCGGCGGACCGCCCGCAGGGGCGCTGCGGCACTGGCTCGTGGTCGGCGTCGTCGTCGGCCTGGCGCTGCTCCTGGTGGGCTGCGCGCGGCGGCTGCGCCCGTCGCCCGAGGCCACGGTGCTGGCGCTCGCCGCGGGCCTGCTCTACGGCCTCCAGGACGCCCTGACCCGGATCTCCGGCCAGGTGGCCGAGGACGAGGGCGTCGGCGCGCTCCTCATGCACTGGCAGCCGTACGCCGTCGTCGCGATGGGCCTGACGGGGCTGATGCTCGTGCAGAGCGCCTTCGAGACGGCCCCGCTGCGCATGTCGCTGCCCGCGCTGACCGCCGCCCAGCCGCTCGCCGGGATCGCCTGCGGCGTCGGCTTCCTGGGCGACCGCGTGCGCGTCACGCCGGGAGCGCTGGCCTGGGAGGCGGCGGGGCTCGCGGCGATCGCCGTGGGCGTCGTGCTGCTGGGCCGGCATCCGGCGATGCCCTGTGCGCACGGCACGTCCCGGAAGGACGCGGCGGGCGTCGGCGGATCCGGTGAGGAACCCGTCAGGATCGTCCACTGACCAGGTGACGACTGACCACGTGACCACTGCGGTCGCCCGGCGCGCTCACCCCGTGAGCAGCCGGGCGACCGCCGCGATCGGCGGCCACGACCACTGACCGGAGCGTGCCACCAGGAAGTGCCGGCGCGTGCCGACCAGCGGGTCCAGCGGACGGGTCACCACGTCGTCGCGCTGCCGCTCCACCCCCGACTCGGCGAGCAGCGCCACACCGAGCCCCGCCCCGGTCAGCAGGTTCACCAGGTGCAGGCTGTCGACCCGGTGGACGATCCGCGGGGTGAAGCCGGCCAGCGCGCACACCCGCTGCACCAGCTCGTCGTCGTCGCTGCCGCGCGAGTTGGTGATCCACCCGGCCCCGGACAGCCGGCTCAGCCCGGACAGCGGCACCGGCCCGCCCGGCCCCGGGTCGCCGGTGTGCCCGGACGGCAGCAGGAGCACCATCGGCTGGGTGGCGAACTGCCGGGCGCTGAGGCCGTCCGGCACCGGGCGCGGCACCAGGCTGTAGTCGTAGACGATGCCGAGGTCGACGTCCCCGGACAACAGCAGCGCGAGGGTCTGCTCCGGCTCGTGCTCGTACAGCTGCACCTCGACGCGCGGGTGCTCCGCGCGGAGCCGGCCGAGCGCGGGCACGACCGTGGGCTCCACGGCGCTGACGAAGCTCGCCAGCCGCACCCGGCCGGCCGGGCCGGACGCCCCGCGCAGCTCGGCCCGGGCCTCCTCGACCGCCGCGAGGATCCCCACGGCGTGCCCGACCAGGCGCTCGCCCGCCGGGGTGAGCCGCACGCGGCGGCCGACCGGGGTGAGCAGCCGGGTGCCGACCTCCTGCTCCAGGACGGCGAGGTGCTTGGAGACCGCGGAGGTGCCGTAGCCGGTGCGCTCGGCGACGGCGGCCATCGTGCCCAGGCGGCTCAGCTCGACCAGCAGGCGCAGCCGGCCGAGGTCGGGGAGCTGTTCGGACGCATCGGTCATCCACCGATCGTAAACAATGCGTCCGCCAATGACGCGTGGACAGAAACAACGGGCGGCGTGTCCAATGGGACCCGTGTCCGAGCCGCATACCTTTACGACCCGCCGCATACCTGGCGCCGTGCTGATCCTGGCCGCGATGACGGTGCTGCACACCGGAAGCGCCCTGACGACGGAACTCTTCGACGAGATCGGCCCGGCCGGCACGACGTGGCTGCGCGTCGGCTTCGCCGCGCTGCTGCTGCTCGCCTTCACCGGCCGGTCGCTGTGGCCCGCGCTGCGCGCCGCCCCGCGCCGGGACCTGATGGCCGTCGTCCTGCTCGGCGCGGTCAGCGGCGGCATGATGCTGCTCTTCTCCGAGGCCGCCGACCGCATCCCCCTGGGGACCGCGACCGCGCTGGAGTTCCTCGGACCGCTCGCCGTCGCCGTCGCCTCCCTGCGGCAGCGCCGCGAACTCGCCTGGCTGCTGCTCGCGGCGGCGGGCGTCCTGTGCCTCACCTCCCCGTGGCAGAGCGGCGCCGACCTGGCGGGCGTCCTGTTCGGGGTCGCCTCCGGCGCGTGCTGGGCGCTGTACGTGATCGGCACCCAGCACGTCGGCAGCCGCTTCTCCGCGCAGCACGGCCTCGCCGTCTCCCTCGGCGTCGCCACGGTGTTCACCGCGCCGTTCGGCGCCCCGGGCGTGGTGGCGGGCGCCACGTGGTCGGTGCTCGCGGCGGTGGCGGGCATCGCCGTCCTGATGCCGCTGGTGCCCTTCCTGCTCGAGATGAAGGCCCTGCAGCGGATCGGCAAGACCGCCTACGGCACCCTCGCGGGCATGGAACCCGCGGTCAGCCTCCTCGCCGCGATGGTGCTGGTCTCCCAGGTCCCGACCGCTCTCCAGGCGGCGGGTACGGCCCTGGTCGTGGTCGCCGGCATCGGCGCCGCCCGCGGCGAGAAGCGCGCGGCGGGCCGCTCCGGCCGCGAGGTCACGCGCAGCGAACCCCTCACCCCCACCCCCGCCCCGCCCGCCCCGGCCCCCACCCCCTGACGGCGGCGGACGGCCGGACGAGGCGGGGGTTGTGGGAACCGCACCGCAGGCGGGGCGCGGGGGACGTCCCCTCAGTCCTTGCCGAAGTGCTGCAGCGGGAAGCCGCCGTTGCTCAGGACGCGGTGGGTCAGGGCGCCGGCGAGGGAGGTGAGGCGGTCGACGGCGGCGGCGCCGAGGTGCTCGTAGGGGGCGCGGTCGAGGCGGTCGGTCACGCCCTCGATCTCGCGCCGCAGTTCGACGCCGCGGTCCGTGAGGTCGCCCGCCGCGTCGAGGAGGCCGCGCTCCCGGAGCCGGTCCTGGGCCGCGGCCCAGTCCTGCGCGGACCAGCCGCGGCTGCGCTGCACGAAGCGCGGGGTGAAGCTCTTGCCGGTGGCGGTGTGGGTCACGAGGGCCTCCGGCCCGTCGAGGCCCGCGGCGGCGAGGGCCGCGAGGTGACCGTCGCCGCGGTGCTCGCGCAGCAGGGTGGCGGCGTGCCAGAGCGCGAGGTGGGGCCGGTCCGGCACCGGCAGGTCCGCGTTGGCGGCGTAGAGGGGTCTGGCCCCGCGCGTGCAGGCCTCGGCGGCGCGCAGCGCCAGGTGCGCGGCGTCGGCGAGGTCGGCGGAGGCGATGACCTCCGGTCCCAGCAGCCGCGTCAGTACGGCGTCGGCCACCCGCAGCCGGGTCCCGACGATCGCGTCCGGGGTCGCGATGTCCCAGGCGCGCGGGATGACCGGGGCGATGATCGCGTGGTTGAAGTTGTAGAACGTGGCGGTGACCGTCCCCGCCGCGACGGCGCCGAGCGGGGCGGCCCGCCCGGCGAAGTAGGCCATGGCGCCCCGCTCCAGGCCGAGCGCCGCGAGTTCGTCGTCGTACTCGGACGAGAAGTACACGACCGAGTGCAGGGGGTTGAGGGCGTTGTGGCAGCGCCGGCCCGCGCGCGGTTCCAGCGCGGGGGCGGGGACGGTGGCGGTCATGGGCAGCAGGTTACCGACCGGTCGGCATGCCGCCGAGACCGGGAGCGCCGAAACACCGATTCCGTCGCCCGAACGGCCACCGCCACGGATTCCGTGGAAAGTGTGGCGTGGAGCTGCTCATATGACTAGTCTCGGCGCCCTGTAGCCGCGAACCCTTCGGAGGCCGCCCGTGCCAGCCGCCGACCGTACGCTTCCCGTGACCGGGCGCACCCGTCACCGCCGCCTCCGGGAGCAGGGCAGTGTCTCCCGCGACGACCTGGACGCCGTGCTGGGCGCGGGGTTCGTGTGCCACCTCGCCGTCGTCGTCGACGGCACGCCGCTGGCGGTGCCCACCGCCTACGGGTACGACGCCGCCGCCGGCACCCTCTACCTGCACGGCTCCGTGGCGAGCCGCAGCCTGCGCCCGGCCCCGGGCGCGCCGGTCTGCGTCACGGTGACGCACGTGGACGGCCTGGTCCTGGCCCGGTCCGTCTTCGAGCACGGCGTCAACTACCGCAGCGCGATGGTCCTCGGTACGCCCCGCACCGTCACCGAGCCCGAGGAGAAGCTGCACGGCCTGCGGGTGCTCACCGAGCAGTGCGCTCCGGGGCAGTGGGACCACGCCCGTCGGCCGGACCGCCGGGAGCTCGCCGCGACGACGCTGCTGGCGCTGGCCACCGACGAGGCCTCGGTGAAGCTCCGCACCGGCCCGCCCGAGGACGGCGACGGGCCGGACGCCGCGCTGCCCGTGTGGGCGGGCGTCCTGCCGCTCACCACCGCGTGGGGCACGCCGGTCCCCGACCCGGCGCTGCGCGACGGCGTGCCGCTGCCGCCGCACCTGGCGGCCCTGACTACCGTGCCACCGTCCATGTGAAGCGGGGCTCGCGGCCCTCCAGGAACGCGGCCACGCCCTCCGCCGTGTCGTCGCTGCCCTCCGCCTGACGGGCCCAGTGCCCGACCCGCGCGGGGTCGGGTCCGGGCGCGGTGAACTCCTTGGCCGCCGCCTGCGTCAGCAGCGACCGCGAGGCCAGCACCCCGGCGAACTCCTCGACCCGCTTGTCCAGCTCGTCCTCCGCCAGCACCTCGTCCACCAGCCCGGTCCGCAGCGCCCGCTCGTGGCCGATCAGCTCCGCGGAGAACAGCAGGTGCTTCGCCGTCGACGGCCCGACCAGCCCCGTCAGCCGCCGCGTGGAGGACGCGGGGTAGACGATGCCCAGCCGCGCCGGGGTGACCCCGAAGCGCGAGCCCTCCGCGGCGAACCGCAGGTCGCAGGCGGCCGCGAGCTGGCAGCCGCCGCCCACGCAGAAGCCGCGGATCACCGCCAGCGTCGGCTTGGGGAACGCCGCGAGCGCCTCCTCCGCCTCCACGGCCGCGGTCTGCGCCGTGCCGGAACCGCTCGCCGGATCGCGCAGGTCGGAGATGTCCGCGCCGGCGCAGAAGGTGCCGCCGGCCCCGGTGAGCACCAGGACGCGCACGGCCGGGTCCGCGGCGAGGCCGTCGAGCAGGCCGGGCAGCTCCCGCCACATCGCCACGGTCATCGCGTTGCGCTTGGCCGGATTGCTGATCGTCACGGTGGCGGTGGCGCCCGCCGTGTCCACCCTCAGGCCGGGCCCGGACGGCTCGGACATGCCCGTATCCCTCATCTCGTCGTCGTCCCGGCGGCCGGAGATCGCGGAGGCCGCCGGACGGGGATCCTATCCCGGTCCGTGCCACGGCAAATCGGGTATATGAGCAGTAGCTCCCGACTGACTCCCGACGTGCGCGAGGAGGCGACGGCCATGGCCCCGTTCAAGGGACGCAAGAAGCATCCGGAGCCCCCGGAGGCCGGGATCAAGCGCAGCTTCGGCTGGGTCGCCGCCCTCGGGGCGGTCCTCGTCGTGGGCGGCCTGGTCGGGCTGTTCTACGTGGGCTTCGCGACCATCACCTCGATGCTGCTCTTCGGCTGGCTGCTGCTGGTCGGCGGCGTCGTCGGCCTGGTCCAGGCGGTGCAGAACCGCGACACCAACTTCTTCTGGCTCGCCCTGGTCGTCGCGGCCCTCTACGTCGCCGCCGGGGTCGTCGTGATCCGCAACCCCGAGCAGACGGCGGCCGCCCTCACCATGTTCGCGGCCCTGCTCTTCCTGACCGGCGGGATCTTCCGCCTCTTCGGGGGCATGGTGGTGCGCGGGCCGCACATGGTGTGGACGCTCATCCAGGGCGCCATCGGCATCCTGCTGGCGATCCTGGTCCTGGGGAACTGGCCGGAGAGCAGCCTCTACGTCATCGGCGCCTTCTTCTCCCTGGCGCTGCTCTTCGACGGACTGGGGCTGCTCGGCGCCGGCCTCGGGGGCCGCCGGATCGTCGGAATGGTCGCCGATGCCCGGGACGCCCCGCTGACGCGTCAGTGAACCGGAAGCACCGGATCAGTTGGGCTCACGGGCCCGACACGTCCGATCGCCTTGAGTCGGAGGTGGTCGAAAGGTGCGGATTTACGGTCAGCGGCTCGGGGTGGACCCGTTGGCTGCCGACACTCGATCCGTGAGGCGGACCTCGCCGCCGCCGTGGGCGGCCCGCGGGGGGCCGCGGGGTGCATCGCGCGAATGCGAGGGTGAAGACCGCCATGGACGTACGCGGGAGCGTCCCGCCCCCCGATCCGGTGCCCCCGATGGCGCCGGATGTCCCGCGCCCGTACGAGGGCGTGTGGCGCTTCACGGCCCCCGCGCTGGACTCCTCGGTGCCGCAGGCCCGGCACGCGGTACGGGACCTGGTCGTCCGCCAGGGCGTGCCGGTCAGCGAGGAACTGCTGCACGGCCTGCTGCTGATCGTCTCCGAGCTGGTCACCAACGCGGTGCGGCACGCCGCGCTGCTGTCGCCCGAGATCGCCGTGGAGTTCGCCGTCGGCGTGGACTGGGTACGGGTGGCCGTCGAGGACAACCACCCGTACCGGCCCAAGGCCCTGCAGGTCGACGACGCCGACACCGGCGGGCGCGGCCTGCTGCTGGTCAAGACGGTCACCGCCGAGGCGGGCGGGATGTGCGACGTCCAGCAGACGACGACCGGCGGCAAGGTCATCTGGGCCGCGCTCCCGCTGCCGCCCCGCCCGGTGCACTGACCGCACGGACCGGGGCCGGCCGCAGCGGCCCGGGCTACCAGCCCGCGTCGCCCGTCAGCTCGCGCACCGCCGGCAGCGCGGCATCGAGCACGGTCGGGAACCAGGCGGAGAACGGCCCGGCGGCGCGGAGCGCGGCGAGCTCGGCGGGCGACACGAACGCGGTCTCGCCGATCTCCTCCGGATCGGGGTCCAGGGGCGCGGTCACCAGGCCGACGAAGAGGTGGTTGTACTCCTGCTCGACCAGCCCCGACGCCGGGTCCGGGTGGTTGTAGCGGACCGTGCCGGCCTCCCGCATCAGCGCGGGTGCCACACCGAGCTCCTCACCCGTGCGGCGCGCGGCGGCGACGAAGGGCGGTTCGCCCGGGTAGGGGTGACCGCAGCAGGTGTTCGACCACACTCCGGGGGAGTGGTACTTCCCCGCCGCCCGGCGCTGCAGCAGCAGCCTTCCCTCGCCGTCGAAGAGGAAGACCGAGAACGCACGGTGGAGCCGCCCCGGCGGCAGGTGGGCCGACAGCTTCTCCGCGGTGCCGATCGTCACACCGGTCTCGTCGACCAGCTCGAGGAGGATCGGCGCCGGGGCACCGTTGGAGGAGGGGTCCGCGGCGGGTGTGCGGGGCCGGTCGGCGGCGGGGCTCGTGGGCATGGCCATCCTTTGCTTCGACGACAAGACCTCAGTTTGCCTCACGCGGGGACACGCGAGGCGGTTGCAGCGCGCTCAGGCTTCGTGACACTGCGTCGCACGGCGCGGCGTGCCGTCAGTGGCACAACCGCGCCTCGTGCTCCGCGTGTCCGACCGGCTCCAGCTGGAAGGTGCAGTGCTCCACGTCGAAGTGGGTGCCGAGGCAGCCCTGCAGGTCGTGCAGCATCTTCTCGTGGCCGACCGCGTCCAGGACGTCCCGGCTCACCACGACGTGCGCGGAGAGCACCGGCATCCCCGAGGTGATCGTCCACACGTGCAGGTCGTGCAGCCCGGCCACTCCGGGCAGCGCCAGGATGTGCGCCCGTACGTCGGCCATGTCCACGTCCTTGGGTGCGGCCTCCAGCAGGACGTCGATCGCCTCGCGCAGCAGTTTCCACGTCCGCGGGACGATCATCAGCCCGATCAGGATCGAGGCGACCGGGTCCGCCTGCTGCCAGCCGGTGGCCAGGATCACCAGCGCCGCCACGACGACGGCCAGCGAGCCCAGCGCGTCCGCCATGACCTCCAGGAAGGCACCCCGGACGTTCAGGCTCTCGCGCTGCCCGCGCATCAGCAGCAGCAGCGACACCGAGTTCGCCACCAGGCCGATCGCACCGAAGACGACGGTGAGCCCGCCCTCCACCTCGGTGGGCGTGATGAGCCGGCGGACCGCCTCGTAGAAGATGAAGGCGCCCACGCCGAACAGCAGCACCGCGTTGGCCACCGCCGACAGGATCTCGGCGCGCGCCAGCCCGAAGGTGCGGCGCTCGCTCGGCGGGCGGTTGGCGAAGTGGATGGCCACCAGTGCCATCGCGAGGCCCGCCGCGTCGGTCGCCATGTGCCCGGCGTCGGCGAGCAGGGCGAGCGATCCGGTGAGCGCGCTGCCCGTGACCTCGGCCACCAGGATCAGCAGCGTGATGCCGAGCGCCATGCGCAGCCGCCCGCGGTACGCGGCGGCCGCCGTGCCCGTCGGTACGGAACCCGGCCCGTGCGAGTGGCCGTGGCCGTGCGCGTGCCCTGCGCCCATCGCCCGACGCTCCCGTCCGCCGCCTCCACGCGACGGCGTGCCCGCGCGCGGAGACCGGCGAGCCCAGTGAACAACGGTCACCTTCCGTGGGCAACTCGCCGACGGTGGCCGCCGTCAGGTGCTGTCAGCCGTGGTGACCTGCGGCGATGAGGAGCGTGACGGCCGTGGGGGGGGGAGCGCCCGTAGTCAGGCGCCGCGCGCCTGCGGGTGGTTCAGGCACCAGCCCTCCCACGCGGACTCCACCATCTCGCGGACGCCGCGGCTCGCCGCCCAGCCCAGTTCCCGGCGGATCAGCGCGGACGAGGCGACCACGCTCGCCGGGTCGCCCGCGCGCCGCGGCATGATCACCGGCGCGACGTCCTTGCGACCGGTGACCTCGAGGACGATGTCGATCAGCTCCCGGACGGAGACGCCCTCGCCGCGACCGATGTTCACCGTCAGGTCCGTGCCGCCGTCGCGCTCGCCGACCCAGCGGGCGGCCGCGAGATGGGCGTCGGCGAGGTCCTCGACGTGGATGTAGTCGCGCACGCACGTGCCGTCGGGGGTGGGGTAGTCGTCGCCGAAGATCTGCGGGGCCTCGCCGCGGGTCAGCTTGTCGAAGACCATCGGGACGATGTTGAACACCCCGGTGTCGGCCAGCCGGGGCTCGGCCGCCCCCGCGACGTTGAAGTAGCGCAGGCAGGCGGTGGAGATCCCGTGCGCCCGCCCGGCCGCGCGGACCAGCCACTCGCCGGCCAGCTTGGTCTCGCCGTAGGGGCTCAGCGGCAGGCACGGCGTGGACTCGGTCACCAGCGGCACGTCGGGCAGGCCGTACACGGCGGCGGAGGAGGAGAAGACGAAACGGCCGATCCCCGCGTCCGCCACCGCCTCCAGCAGCGTCCCGAGGCCGCCGAGGTTCTCCCGGTAGTAGCGCAGCGGCTGCTCCACCGACTCGCCGACCTGCTTCCTGGCGGCCAGGTGCACGACGCCCGTGACGCCGTGCTCCGCGATCGCGCGGTCCAGCACGGCGCGGTCCAGGACGGAGCCGGTCACCACGGGGACGTCCGCGGGCACCCGGGCCGGCACACCGGCCGAGCCGTCGTCGAGCACGACCACGCGCTCGCCCGCGCCGCTCATCGCCCGCACCACGTGAGATCCGATGAAGCCGGCCCCGCCGGTGATCAACCAAGTCATGGCGCCACCCTAGTGGTTCGGCGCGGGAGCGGGTCCGCCGCCATCGGCTCGCGGAACACCGGGTCGAGGAACGCCGACGGGCACCGGACGGGCATCGGGACCCGACGACGTCCCGGTCCCCCACCGCGAGCCCTCGGGCCGTTCGACGACCACCCGGCAGCCCTCCCGGAGCGGGCGGGCGCTCCCCGGCACCCAGCGTGACCCCCGTTCCACAGGGCGTACCGGGCGGTTGTCGACGCCCGTGCGATCGACCATGATGATCACGCCCAGCGGCCCACCGCAGGGGAAACGGCCGGTGAACGGAGCCTTCCGGGAATCCGATAGCCTCTGCCGACACGGCCCCGCGGCGCGTCGCACCCCGTGGCGGCGGCGTCCCCGGCAGGCGCCGAGTACACACGCACGTCCAGGGAGATGAGTCCTTCTGTCGACCGCCATCCTCACCGGTACGCCGGTCGCGATGTCGCCGATCGAGGGCGACCTGCGGAACCTCGGCTTCGAGGTCGTCACCGCGGAGGACGCCGCCTCGCTCGCGGCGAGCCTGCGCGCCGCCCCGGCGGCCGACCGCGTCGCCGTGGTCGACCCGTGCTTCGTCGGGCACCTGCACGCGCTGCGCCTGGGGCTGATCGATCCGCGTTTCGACGCCTCCGCCGTGCCGGGCGCCGTCTCGGTGCGGCCCGCCGCCCGCCCGGCCCTGGCACGAGCCCTCGCGGAGACCGGGGACACGGGCACGGGCGAGGGGGAGACCCTCGCAGACCGGCTCGCCGGGCGCATGGAGAAGGACGGCGTCCGCGTGCACCGTCCTGAGCTCGGCGTCCTGATCGCGACCGTACCGGCCGACGCCGCGGGGCGCGTGAGCGCCGAGGCGGCCGTCGCCGCCGTGGACGACGAGGCGGTGCGGCTGCGCAGCGCCGTCAAGTCCCGTGACGGCTTCTTCACCACGTTCTTCATCAGCCCCTACTCCCGCCACATCGCGCGCTGGTGCGCCCACCGCGGGCTCACCCCGAACCAGGTGACCACCGCCTCGCTGCTGGTGGCCCTGGTCGCGGCCGGCTGCGCGGCCACCGGCACCCGGCCGGGTTTCGTCGCCGCGGGCGTGCTGCTGCTGACGTCCTTCGTCCTGGACTGCGCCGACGGCCAGCTGGCCCGCTACTCGCTGCAGTACTCCACGCTCGGCGCCTGGCTGGACGCGACCTTCGACCGCGCCAAGGAGTACGCGTACTACGCGGGCCTCGCGGTCGGCGCGGCCCGCGGCGGTGACGACGTCTGGGCGCTGGCGCTCGGCGCCATATTGCTGCAGACCTGCCGCCACCTCGTGGACTTCGCCTTCGCCGAGTCCGCCCAGGACGCCGCGACCGGCACCGGCGCGGCGGCGCTGTCCCGGAAGCTCGACCGCGTCGGCTGGACGGTGTGGCTGCGCCGGATGATCGTGCTGCCCATCGGCGAACGCTGGGCGCTGATCGCGGTGCTCACCGCGGCGACGACGCCGCGCATCACCTTCACCGTGCTCCTCGTCGCCTCCGGACTGGCCGCCTGCTACACGACGGCGGGCCGCGTGCTGCGCTCGGTGCGCGGCGCGGCACCCTGCGGCGACGCCGCGGCCCGGGCGCTGGCCGACCTCGCCGACACCGGCCCGCTCGGTGAGGGCCTCGCGCGTCTCTTCCGGGGCCGCGGCATCCCCGCGGCCGCCCTGCTGGGCGCGGCAGTGATGATCGCCACGTCGCTGCTCGCCCCGGTCGGCAGCCCGTGGCCGGCGGTCGCCGCCGGCTGCTACGCCGTGACGTCGGCCCTCGCGGTCTCCCGGCCGCTCAAGGGAGCCCTCGACTGGATCGTGCCGCCGGTCTTCCGCGCGGCCGAATACGGAACCATCCTGGTGCTCGCGGCGGTCTCCGATGTGAACGGAGCATTGCCCGCGGCTTTCGGGCTGGTGGCCGCGGTCGCCTACCATCACTACGACACGGTCTACCGCATCCGCGGCGGGACCGGTGCGCCCCCGCGGGGCCTGGTCCGCGCGACCGGCGGTCACGAAGGCCGGGCACTGCTGGTCACGGCGGCGGCCGCGGCCCTCGCTCACAACGCGGGTTTCACGGTCGCGCTGACGGTCCTCGCCGTCGCGCTGGCGGTGGTGGTGCTCACCGAGAGCATCGGCTTCTGGGTGTCATCACAAGCACCCGCTGTACACGACGAAACTGGAGGACCTGCATGATCGGCCTCGTGCTGGCGGCCGGCGCCGGACGGCGACTGCGCCCCTACACCGACACCCTGCCGAAGGCCCTGGTGCCCGTGGACCCGGCGGGTGAGGGGACCACGACCGTGCTGGACCTCACGCTGGGCAACTTCGCCGAGGTCGGCCTGACCGAGGCCGCCATCGTCGTGGGCTACCGCAAGGAGGCCGTCTACGAGCGGCAGGCCGAGCTGGAGGCCAAGTACGGCCTGAAGCTCCACCTCGTCGAGAACGACAAGGCCGAGGAGTGGAACAACGCCTACTCCCTGTGGTGCGCCCGTGACGTCATCAAGGAAGGCGTCATCCTCGCCAACGGCGACACCGTGCACCCGGTCTCCGTCGAGAAGACGCTGCTCGCCGCCCGTGGCAACGGGCAGCGCATCGTCCTCGCCCTCGACACGGTGAAGCAGCTCGCCGACGAGGAGATGAAGGTCATCACGGCCGAGGGCAAGGGCGTCCAGCGGATCACCAAGTTGATGGACCCGGCGTCCGCCACCGGTGAGTACATCGGCGTCACCCTCATCGAGGGCGAGGCCGCCGCCGACCTCGCCGACGCGCTGAAGGCCACCTACGAGCGCGACCCGCAGCTGTACTACGAGGACGGTTACCAGGAGCTGGTCAACCGCGGCTTCCAGGTCGACGTCGCCCCCATCGGCGAGGTCTCCTGGGTCGAGATCGACAACCACGACGACCTGAACCGTGCCCGGGAGATCGCGTGCCGGTACTGACGAGGCTCATCCCCTCGCCGGTCGTCGTCGACATCCGTGCCGGGGCCCTGGACGACCTGGCGACCGTCCTCGCCGACCAGCGCATCTCCAGTTCCGGCAGGCTGGCCATCGCCATAAGCGGCGGTTCGGGGGCCGTCCTGCGGGAGCGGCTCGCCCCGGCACTGCCGGGCGCCGACTGGTACGCGGTCGAAGGCGGTTCCATCGACGGCGCGGTGAAGCTCGCCGACGCCATCCGCGGCAACCGCTACGACGCGGTGGTCGGGCTCGGCGGCGGCAAGATCATCGACGCCGCCAAGTACGCCGCCGCGCGCGTCGGCCTGCCCATGGTGGCGGTGGCGACCAACCTGGCGCACGACGGGCTGTGCTCGCCGGTGTCCACCCTGGACAACGACAACGGTCGCGGCTCCTACGGCGTGCCGAGCCCCATCGCGATGGTCATCGACCTCGACGTGATCCGCGAGGCCCCGGTGCGGTTCGTCCGTTCCGGGATCGGGGACGCGATCTCGAACATCTCCTGCATCGCGGACTGGGAGCTGTCCCACCGCGAGACCGGTGAGCCGATCGACGGGCTGGCCGCCGCCATGGCGCGCACCGCCGGCGAGTCGGTGCTGCGGCACCCCGGCGGCACGGGTGAGGACGAGTTCCTGACCGTGCTGTCCGAGGCGCTGGTGCTCACCGGCATCGCGATGTCGATCAGCGGCGACAGCCGTCCCGCCTCCGGGGCGTGCCACGAGATCAGCCACGCGATCGACCTGCTGTACCCCAAGCGGGCCGCCGCCCACGGCGAGCAGGTCGGCATCGGTGCCGCCTTCGCGATGTTCCTGCGCGGCGCCAAGGACGAGGCCGGCCTCTTCGCGGAGGTGCTGCACCGCCACGGGCTGCCCACCACACCGGGTGAAATCGGTTTCACCGAGGCCGAGTTCGTCACGGCCGTCGAATACGCTCCGCAGACCCGCCCTGGGCGTTACACGATCCTGGAGCACCTGGAGCTCTCCACCGACCAGATCAGGGACGCATACGCCGACTATGCCAAAACCATCGGTAGCTGAGCTGCGGCCGGTCGTTCACCCCTCGGGGCTGAAGGACCGGCGCAGCGGTGAGCACTGGGCCGGGCGCATCTACATGCGGGAGATCTCGCTGCGCTGGACCCGGCACCTCGTCAACAGCCGGGTGACCCCCAACCAGCTCACGTACCTCATGATCGTCGCGGGCATCGCGGCCGGCGCGGCGCTGCTCGTGCCCGGCCTGCCCGGCGCCGTCGCCGGCGCGCTGCTGATCCAGCTGTACCTGCTGCTGGACTGCGTCGACGGCGAGGTCGCGCGCTGGCGCAAGCAGACCTCGATCACCGGCGTCTACCTCGACCGGGTGGGGCACTACCTGTCCGAGGCGGCGCTGCTGGTCGGCTTCGGGCTGCGCGCGGCCGACCTCTTCCACCGCGACGGCGCCACCACCCAGTGGGGCTGGGCGTTCCTCGGGACGCTGGCCGCGCTCGGCGCGATCCTGATCAAGGCCGAGACGGACCTGGTGGACGTGGCCCGCTCCCGCAGCGGTCTGTCCGCCGTCCAGGACGAGGCCTCCGTGCCCCGGTCCTCCGGACTGGCGCTGGCCCGCAAGGCCGCGGCCGCGCTGAAGTTCCACCGGCTGGTGGGCGGTGTCGAGGCCTCGCTGCTGATCCTGGCCGCCGGTGTCGCGGACTTCGTCCACGGCGACCTGCTCTTCACCCGCATCGCCGTCTGCCTCCTGGCCGCCATCGCCGTGCTGCAGACGCTGCTGCACCTGGTGTCGATCCTCGCGTCGAGCAGGCTGAGGTGAGCGCCGTGGGGACGTCGGCCGGAACGATCCGCCTCGGCGCGGTGATCATCACCATGGGCAACCGCCCCGAGGAACTGCGCGACCTGCTGGACTCGGTCGCCAAGCAGCGCGGCCCGGCGATCGAGGTCGCCGTGGTCGGCAACGGTTCGCCGCTGCCCGAGCTGCCCGCCGGGGTGCGGGCCGTCGAGCTGCCCGAGAACCTGGGCATCCCCGGCGGCCGCAACGTCGGCATCGAGGCCTTCGGCCCCGGTGGCGGCGAGGTGGACGTCCTGCTCTTCCTGGACGACGACGGACTGCTGCCGAACGAGGACACCGCGGAGCTGGTCCGTGAGGCCTTCGCCGCGGACCCGCGGCTCGGCATCGTCAGCTTCCGGATCGCCGACCCGGAGTCCGGGACCACCCAGCGCCGCCACGTCCCCCGGCTGCGGGCCTCCGACCCGCTGCGCTCCTCGCGCGTCACCACCTTCCTCGGCGGCGCCAACGCGGTGCGCACGGAGGTCTTCCAGGAGGTCGGCGGCCTGCCCGACGAGTTCTTCTACGCCCATGAGGAGACCGACCTCGCCTGGCGGGCCCTCGACGCGGGCTGGATGATCGACTACCGCGCGGACATGGTGCTGTTCCACCCGCTGACCGCTCCGAGCCGGCACGCGGTCTACCACCGGATGGTGGCCCGCAACCGCGTGTGGCTGGCCCGCCGCAACCTGCCGTGGGCCCTGGTCCCCGTCTACCTCGGCGTGTGGATGCTGCTGACCCTGCTGCGCAGACCCTCGGGCCCCGCGCTGAGAGCGTGGTTCGGCGGATTCAAGGAGGGCTGGACGACCCCGAGCGGCCCGCGCCGGCCCATGCGGTGGCGGACCGTGTGGCGCCTCGCCCGACTGGGCCGGCCCCCCATCATCTGACAAGCTCGGAAATGAGTGACCCCGCGCGACGGGCCCGGCCCGTGGCGCGCCAAGAGGACGAAAGTGTCAACTGTGAGCGAGACAACGCACGGCGGTGCGGTCGCCGTGGGCCCGGTGCCCCCGGCGGGCGGCGGCCTCACGCCGTCCCAGCTGGCGGCCAAGTACGGCCTGTCCGTCAGCGGCGCCCGGCCGGGTCTCGCCGAGTACGTACGGCAGCTGTGGAGCCGCCGTCACTTCATCTCGGCGTTCGCCCGGGCCCGCGTGTCGGCCCAGTACACCCAGGCCCGGCTGGGCCAGCTGTGGCAGGTGCTGACGCCGCTGCTCAACGCGGCCGTCTACTACTTCATCTTCGGCCTGCTGCTGGGCACCGACCGCGGTGTCGACAACTTCATCGCCTTCCTGGTCACCGGCGTCTTCATCTTCACCTTCACCCAGTCCTCGGTGCTGGCGGGGGTGCGCGCCGTCTCGGGCAACCTCGGGCTGATCCGCGCGCTGCACTTCCCGCGGGCGAGCCTGCCCATCGCCTTCACCCTGGTCCAGCTGCAGCAGCTGCTGATGTCGATGTTCGTGCTGCTGGCGATCGTGCTGATGACCGGCGAGGTACCCGGGCCGTCGTGGGTCCTCGTCGTGCCCGCGCTCGTCCTGCAGTGCGTCTTCAACGCGGGCCTGGCGCTGGTCATGGCGCGGCTCGGCAGCAAGATGACCGACCTCGCGCAGTTGATGCCGTTCATCCTGCGGACCTGGATGTACGCCTCCGGTGTCATGTACAGCATCAGCCACTTCGCGGCGGGCGCGCCGACCGCGGTCAAGATCGCCCTGGACGTCAACCCGGCGGCCGTCTACATCGACCTGATGCGCTTCGCGCTGATCGACAGCTTCACCTCCGAACAGCTGCCCCCGCACGTGTGGGCGCTGGCGCTGGGCTGGGCCGTGGTCATGGGCATCGGGGGCTTCGTCTACTTCTGGAAGGCCGAGGAGAGGTACGGCCGTGGCTGAGCACAACGAGACCGCCGAGGGCGGCGAGCGCGTCCCCACCGTGATCGTGGACGACCTGCACATCGTGTACCGGGTGCACGGCGCCGGCAGCAGCAAGGGCAGTGCCGTCGGCGCCCTGTCCCGTCTGGTCACCCGCAAGGGCGATCCGAACGTCCGCAAGGTGCACGCCGTGCGCGGCGTGAGCTTCACCGCCTACCGGGGCGAGGCGATCGGGCTGATCGGCTCCAACGGCTCGGGCAAGTCCACCATGCTGCGCGCCATCGCCGGCCTGCTGCCCGCGGAGAGCGGCAAGGTGTTCACCGAGGGCCAGCCCTCGCTGCTCGGCGTGAACGCCGCCCTGATGAACGACCTGACCGGCGAGCGCAACGTCATCCTCGGCGGCCTCGCGATGGGGATGTCGCAGGACGAGGTGCGGGAGCGTTACGACTCGATCGTCGAGTTCTCCGGCATCAACGAGAAGGGTGACTTCATCTCCCTCCCGATGCGGACCTACTCCTCCGGCATGGCGGCCCGGCTGCGCTTCTCGATCGCCGCGGCCAAGAGCCACGACGTCCTGATGATCGATGAGGCGCTCGCCACCGGCGACCGCTCGTTCCAGAAGCGCTCCGAGGCGCGGATCCGCGAGCTCCGCAAGGAGGCCGGCACGGTCTTCCTGGTCAGCCACAACAACAAGTCGATCCGCGACACCTGCGACCGCGTGCTGTGGCTGGAGAAGGGCGAGCTGCGCATGGACGGCCCCACGGACGTCGTGCTGAAGGCGTACGAGGAGTTCACCGCGAAGTGACCCCGCAGGCCGGCCCGCGCCCCCGCCCGGAGGCGCGGGCCGGCGCACGTCCCGGGCGGTCCGCCGAACTCTCCCGCCCCCGCGTGGTGTTCGACCGCGCTCGGCCACGGCCGCGACGGCGGCCGTCCACCCGGCGCGGATCCCTTCGCCCGGGACGCCGGCGGGTCCCCGTACGGATACGCCAAGTGAGTGGGCGCGCGCCCGGCGCATCCGCGGCGCGCGGACCACGGGGCGAATGAGGCCGATGATTTTCCCGGGATTTTGCGAGACACCGGGGACAGGAACCCACGGTTTGTGCGTTGCTGCTTTCGGATCGACATCGGTCCGCCCCCCGGCGCACGCCGGAGCGGGTCCGCGCCGTAAGCTGTAGCGGTACTCAATCGCCGGATCTCGGGCGATACGTCCGGAGAGTCGGTTCGAGTGCCGGGACAGCCAGGAGCAGGAATTATAGGAGCGGCGTGTCCGAAATTGGGTGTAATGGGCTATCGGTGTAGAACGGGGGATGTGACGGCAATGGCTCTGTGGACCCCTGGGGAGAAAACACCCACCGCCCGCACGCCGGGACGTCCACGGTGACCGGTCTCAAGCCCGAGGCGCGGGCTGGCACGGCGCCGGATCCCCATTCACGTGCCGTCCTCGACAAGGCGGCCCGCGAGAACTTCCCCGTCGCACCCTTCTTCGTCCCCCGTTCCTGGCGTGCCGACCTGATGGCCGTCTACGGCTTCGCCCGGCTCGTCGACGACATCGGCGACGGGGACCTGGCCGACGGCGGCCGCACGGACGCGGTACGGCTGGGGCTGCCCGCGGAGGCGGCCGAGGACCGCCTCGCCATGCTCGACGCCTTCGAGGCGGACCTGCGCCGGGTCTTCGACGCCGGCCCCGACGACGTCCGCCACCCGCTGCTCCGCGCCCTGCAGCCCACCGTCCGGCGCCACGGCCTCACGCCCGCGCCCTTCCTCGGCCTCGTCGAGGCCAACCGCCAGGACCAGGTCGTCCGCCGCTACGCCACCTACGAGGACCTCCTCGCCTACTGCGAGCTGTCGGCGAACCCGGTCGGCCGGCTCGTGCTCGGCATCACCGGCACCGCCACACCCGAACGGATCCGCCGTTCGGACGCGATCTGCACCGCACTGCAGATCATCGAGCACCTCCAGGACGTGGCCGAGGACCTCGGCCGCGACCGCATCTACCTGCCCGCCGAGGACATGAAGCGCTTCGGCGTCACCGAAACCGATCTCACCGCCGCGAACGCAGGCGCACAGGTGCGCGCACTGGTTGCGTACGAAGCGGAACGCGCCCGAGACCTCCTGAATGAAGGCACCCCCTTGGTGGGTAGCGTCCACGGCAGGCTCAGGCTGTTGCTCGCCGGGTTCGCCGGAGGAGGCCGCGCCGCCCTGCGGGCGATCGCGGACGCGGGGTACGACGTGCTGCCGGGTCCGCCCAAGGCGGGCACGTTCAGCCTGCTGCGCGAGGTGGGGTCGACATTGCGAAGAGAGGGGTGAGCCGGACCGTGAACGGCTCCGATCGCATGTCCGGCCCGGTACTCGCGGCCTACCGCTACTGCGAGGTCGTCACCGGCCACGAGGCCCGGAACTTCGCCTACGGCATCCGGCTGCTGCCCACCCCCAAGCGACAGGCCATGTCCGCCCTGTACGCCTTCTCCCGGCGGGTGGACGACATCGGCGACGGCGACCTCGACCTCCCCGAGAAGCAGCAGCGGCTCGACGGGACCCGGGCCCTGCTCACCCGGGTCAGGGAGGGCGCCGTCACCGAGGACGACACCGACCCGGTGGCCGTCGCGCTCGCCGACGCCGCCCGCCGCTTCCCGCTCCCGCTCGGCGGGCTCGACGAGCTGATCGACGGCGTGCAGATGGACCTGCGCGGCGACACCTACGAGACCTGGGACGACCTCGCCTCCTACTGCCGGTGCGTCGCCGGCGCCATCGGCCGGCTCTCGCTCGGCGTCTTCGGCACCGTGCCCGGCGCGCCCGGCCGGGAGCGCGCCGCGGAGTACGCGGACACCCTGGGGCTCGCCCTGCAACTCACCAACATCCTGCGGGACCTGCGCGAGGACGCCTCCAACGGGCGCACCTACCTGCCCGCCGAGGACCTCGCGAAGTTCGGCTGTTCCGGCGGGTTCCTCACCGACACCCCGCCGCCGGGGTCCGACTTCGCGGGCCTGGTCGAGTTCGAGGTGAAGCGGGCCCGCGCCCTGTTCGCCGAGGGGTACCGGCTGCTGCCCATGCTGGACCGCCGCAGCGGCGCCTGCGTCTCCGCCATGGCCGGCATCTACCGCCGCCTCCTGGAGCGCATCGCCGCCGACCCCGAGGCCGTCCTCCGGGGCCGGGTCTCGCTGCCCGGTCACCAGAAAGCGTACGTCGCGGCGCGCGGCCTCGCCGGTCTCGACGCCCGACGTGCCGCCAGGAGGCGCGTGTGACGCCCGCCCCACCGGCCGCGGGCCCCTTCCCCCGCACCGGCAAAAGCACCGCAACCGGCACGGGAGCGGCAGCCTCGCGGAAAACCGCCGTTTTCCGCCGCCGTGAGGCAACCGCCGCCGTGCCGGAGGCGTCACTGTCGGCAATGGTGCGCCGCGCCGCGCGCGGAGGCACCCGGGGGAGGACGCATGGCTGAGCGCACGGCCGTCGTGATCGGCGGCGGGCTCGCGGGCACGACGGCGGCGCTGGCACTGGCCGACGCCGGGCTCCGCGTCACCCTGCTCGAGGCCCGGCCCCGGCTCGGCGGGCTCGCCTTCTCCTTCCGGCGCGGCGCCCTGACCGTCGACAACGGCCAGCACGTCTTCCTGCGGTGCTGCGTCGCCTACCTGCGGTTCCTGGAACGCATCGACGCGGCCGACCTCGTCACCCTCCAGGACCGGCTCGACGTGCCGGTGCTCGACGTGGCCACCCCCCGGCCCCGGCTCGGCCGGCTGCGCCGCGCGGGGCTGCCCGTACCGCTGCACCTGGCCGCCAGCCTGGCCACCTACCCGCACCTGTCCCTGGCCGAGCGGGCGTCCGTCGGGCGGGCCGCACTCGCGCTGCGCTCGCTCGACCCCACCGACCCGGCGCTGGACGCCGTCGACTTCGGCAGCTGGCTGCGCGAGCACGGCCAGTCGGCCCGTACCGTCGAGGCGCTGTGGGACCTGGTCGGCGTCGCGACGCTCAACGCCACGGCCGACGAGGCGTCACTGGGCCTGGCCGCCATGGTCTTCAAGACCGGGCTGCTCTCCGCGCCGGGCGCGGCGGACATCGGCTGGGCCGCCCGCCCGCTCGGCGAGCTGCACGACGACCGCGCCCGCACCGCCCTGGACAAGGCGGGCGTGCGCACCCTGCTGCGCACCCGCGCCACCTCGCTCACCCGCACGGACGCGCCCGAGCCGGTACGGTCCGCCGAGGGCGGTGCCGGGGACGGCGGACCGGTCTGGGAGGTCGAGGCCGAGTCCGGACCAGGGCGTGCCGAGCGCTTCACGGCCGACGCCGTCGTGCTGGCCGTGCCCCAGCAGGAAGCCCACGGGCTGCTGCCCGCCGGCGCCCTGGCGGACCAGGACGCGCTGCTGCGCATCGGCACCGCGCCGATCCTCAACGTGCACGTCGTGTACGACCGCAAGGTCCTGCGGCAGCCCTTCCTCGCCGCCCTCGGCAGCCCCGTGCAGTGGGTCTTCGACCGTACGGAGCACTCCGGCCTGACCGGCGAAGGCCAGTACGTCGCCCTGTCCCAGTCGGCGGCCCAGGAGGAGATCGACCTCCCCGTGGCCGAGCTGCGGGCGCGCTACCTGCCGGAGCTGGAGCGGTTGCTCCCGGCCGCGCGTGAGGCCGCCGTACTGGACTTCTTCGTCACCAGGGAACGGACCGCGACCTTCGCCCCCGCCCCCGGTGTCGGCGCCCTCCGCCCGGGTCCCCGTACCCGCGCGCAGGGCGTCTGGCTCGCCGGCGCGTGGACCGCCACCGGCTGGCCCGCGACGATGGAAAGCGCGGTCCGCAGCGGTTTGCAAGCCTCCCGAGCAGCTTTGACCGCACTCCGCCACCCCTTCGACCCACGTACCTTCGCAATCGAAGGCCTGGAGCCGGTATGAGCATGACCAGTGCAATCAGAGGAGAGAATGTGACCGCTGGCAACGAGCAGATGACCGCGGGCGTCGACAGAGAGACCGTGACCGTGCTGCTGGAGCGCGGCCGCGAGCTGTCCACGCCGGTGCTGCGCGCCGCCGTGGACCGCCTCGCACCCCCGATGGACACCGTCGCCGCCTACCACTTCGGATGGATCGACGCCGCGGGCAACCCGTCCCACGGCGACAGCGGCAAGGCCGTACGCCCCGCACTCGCACTGCTGTCCGCGGAGGCGGCGGGCGCCGCCCCCGAGGTGGGCATCCCCGGCGCGGTCGCCGTGGAGCTGGTGCACAACTTCTCCCTGCTGCACGACGACCTGATGGACGGTGACGAGCAGCGCCGCCACCGCGACACGGTGTGGAAGGTGCACGGCCCCGCGCAGGCCATCCTGGTCGGCGATGCCCTCTTCGCCCTCGCCAACGAGATCCTGCTGGAGCAGGGCACCGTCGAGGCCGGCCGGGCCACCCGCCGGATCACCACCGCCACCCGCAAGCTGATCGACGGTCAGGCCCAGGACATCTCCTTCGAGCACCGCGAGCGGGTCACCGTCGAGGAGTGCCTGGAGATGGAGGGCAACAAGACCGGCGCCCTGCTGGCCTGCGCCTGCTCCATCGGCGCGGTGCTGGGCGGCGCCTCCGAGGCCGACGCGGACGCCCTGGAGGAGTACGGCTACCACCTCGGCCTGGCCTTCCAGGCCGTCGACGACCTGCTGGGCATCTGGGGCGACCCGGCCGCCACCGGCAAGCAGACCTGGAGCGACCTGCGCCAGCGCAAGAAGTCCCTGCCGGTGGTCGCGGCGCTGGCCGCGGGCGGCTCGGCCTCGCAGCGCCTGGCCGAACTCCTGGCCGCGGATGCGAAGGCCGCGGATTCATCGGACCGTAATGACATCGAGTCCTTCGACGAGGAAGAGTTCGCGACGAGGGCGGCGTTGATCGAGGAGGCCGGTGGCCGGGAGTGGACCTCCCGGGAAGCCCGCCGGCAGTACGCCACCGCGATCGCCGCACTCGACAAAATGGACATGCCGGGAGAAGTTCGCCGTAAGCTCGTGGGCCTGGCGGATTTCGTGGTGGTTCGCGAGAAGTAAGGACACAACTGGAGCGCAGTACGTCGCCGGCCGGGCGCGCGTGACGGCCGACGGCAGCCCCAACACCGCAGACGGAACGACTGTGCAAAGGGGAAGCCATGACAGCGACGACCGACGGCGGTCCCGGGGGCGAGGCGGCCCGCGGGACACCCTCGGCGAGAACGAAGACCTCGGGCGCGATTCCGGAGCCGGCGTCAGTTCCCTGGCCCGGCGGCAGCACCGGAACGACCGAGGAGCTCGCGGCCGAGGCCGCGCGCCGGGCCACCGGCCACCTGCTGGCGCGTCAGCATCCCGACGGCTGGTGGAAGGGCGACCTCGAGACCAACGTGACGATGGACGCCGAGGACCTGCTGCTCCGTCAGTTCCTCGGCATCCAGGACGAACGGGTCATCGAGGCCGCCGCCCGCTGGATCAGGTCCCAGCAGCGCGACGACGGCGCCTGGGCCACCTTCCACGGCGGGCCGCGCGACCTCTCGGCCACCGTCGAGGCCTACGTCGCGCTGCGGCTCGCCGGTGACGCCCCCGAGGACCCGTGGATGGCCGCCGCCTCGGCCTTCGTCCGCGAGCAGGGCGGCATCGCGCGGTCACGGGTCTTCACCCGGATCTGGCTCGCGCTGTTCGGCTGGTGGCGCTGGGACGACCTCCCGGAGCTGCCGCCCGAGCTCATCTACCTGCCCAAGTGGGTCCCGCTCAACATCTACTCCTTCGCCAGCTGGGCCCGGCAGACCATCGTGCCGCTGACGATCGTCGGCGCCCACCGGCCCGTACGGCCCGCCCCTTTCACCCTCGACGAGCTGCACACCGACCCCGCGCGGCCCAATCCGCCGGTCCCGCGGGCACCGCTGTCCAGCTGGGACGGGTTCTTCCAGCGGGTCGACCGGGCCCTGCACGCCTACCGCAAGGTCACCGTCCGTCCGCTGCGCCGTGCCGCGATGCGCTCGGCGGCGCGCTGGATCATCGAACGCCAGGAGAACGACGGCTGCTTCGGCGGCATCCAGCCGCCCGCCGTGTACTCCGTCATCGCGCTCCACCTGCTCGGCTACGACCTCGACCACCCCGTGCTGCGCGCCGGACTCAAGGCGCTGGACGACTTCGCGGTCTGGCCGGACAAGGACACGCGGATGATCGAGGCGTGCCAGTCCCCGGTCTGGGACACCTGTCTGGCGACCATCGCGCTGGCCGACGCCGGCGTCCCCGCCGACGACCCGGCGCTGGTCAAGGCGGTGGACTGGATGCTGGGGGAGCAGATCACCAAGCGCGGCGACTGGGCCGTGCAGCGGCCGGGCCTGCCCTCCGGTGGCTGGGCGTTCGAGTTCCAGAACGACACCTACCCCGACATCGACGACACCGCCGAGGTGGTCCTCGCCCTGATCAGGGTCGACCACCCGGACCCGGAGCGGGTGAAGGCCTCGGTCGACCTAGGGGTGCGCTGGAACGTCGGGATGCAGTCGAAGAACGGCGCCTGGGGCGCCTTCGACGCCGACAACACCAGCGCCTTCCCCAACCGCCTGCCCTTCTGCGACTTCGGCGAGGTCATCGACCCGCCGTCGGCCGACGTCACGGCCCACGTGGTCGAGATGCTGGCCGCCCTCGGCCTGGAGCACGACCCGCACACCCGGCGCGGCATCGACTGGCTGCTCGCCGAACAGGAGCGCAACGGTGCCTGGTTCGGCCGCTGGGGCGTCAACTACATCTACGGCACCGGGTCGGTGGTCCCGGCCCTCGTCGCGGCCGGTCTCCCGGCGGGCCACCCCGCGATCCGGCGGGCGGTGGGCTGGCTGGAGTCCGTCCAGAACGAGGACGGGGGCTGGGGCGAGGACCTGCGCTCCTACTCCTCCGACGAGTGGGTCGGCCGCGGCGAGTCCACCGCCTCCCAGACGGCCTGGGCCCTGCTGGCCCTGCTGTCGGCCGGCGAACGCGACGGTGAGGCCGTACGGCGCGGGGTGCGCTGGCTGGCCCGGACCCAGAAGGAGGACGGGTCCTGGGACGAGCCGTACTTCACCGGCACCGGCTTCCCCCGGGACTTCTCCATCAACTACCACCTCTACCGGATGGTCTTCCCGCTCACCGCCCTCGGGCGCTACGTGCACGGCGAGCCGTTCGGCGGGCTACGGAAGGGGGCCTGATGGGGCCGGCCGGCCCACCTCTGCTCATCGTCTGCGCGCTACGGGTGGAACGGTTCGCCCTGCGCGGCGGCGACCGCAGCCACGCCGCGGGCCCGGTCGCCTTCGTGCGCACGGGCATGGGGCCCCAGGCCGCGGAACGCGCCGTCACCGCCGCGCTGCGCGACCCCGCCCTGGACGGGGCGGCGGTCCTCACCACCGGCTTCTGTGCCGGGCTGGCCCCCGGGATGCGGCCGGGCGACGTGGTCGTCGCCGACGAGCCGCGTGACGGGGAATCACTCGCCGCCGCCCTCAAGGCGGCGGGACACACCGTGCACGTCGGCCGGCTCGCCGAGTCGGACCACGTCGTACGGGGCCCGGAGCGGGCGGCGCTCCGGGCCACCGGTGCCGTCGCCGTCGACATGGAGTCGGCGGCGATGATGCGGGCCGCGCTCGCCCGGGGTCCACGCCCGGTCGCCGCGGCCCGCGTGGTCGTCGACACGCCCGAGTTCGAGCTCGTACGCGTCGGCACGCTCCGCACGGGGATCACCGCTTTCCGCGTGCTGAGGGACCTGCTTCCTGCCTTTCTCGATTGGCACCGCTCTACCGCGCTCCCCTGGAGGTGAGCTAGATGGCCATGCCACTCCGACAGTCCATCAGGGTCGGCACCTATCTCTTCGAACAGAAAATGCTCCGCAGGCGCGAGAAGTTCCCGCTCATCGTCGAACTCGAGCCCCTCTTCGCGTGCAACCTGAAATGCGAGGGCTGCGGAAAGATCCAGCACCCGGCGGGTGTGCTGAAGCAGCGCATGCCGGTGGCGCAGGCCGTCGGCGCCGTCCTCGAATCGGGCGCGCCGATGGTGTCGATCGCCGGCGGCGAGCCGCTGATGCACCCCCAGATCGACGAGATCGTGCGGCAACTGGTGGCGAAGCGGAAGTACGTCTTCCTCTGCACCAACGCCATGCTGCTGCGCAAGAAGATGGACAAGTTCACCCCCTCGCCCTACTTCGCCTTCGCCGTGCACATCGACGGACTGCGCGAGCGGCACGACGAGTCGGTCGCCAAGGAAGGCGTCTTCGACGAGGCGGTGGAGGCGATCAAGGAGGCCAAGCAGCGCGGATTCCGGGTCACCACCAATTCGACCTTCTTCAACACCGACACCCCGCAGACCATCATCGAGGTGCTCAACTTCCTCAATGACGACCTGCAGGTCGACGAGATGATGATCTCGCCGGCCTACGCCTACGAGAAGGCCCCCGACCAGGAGCACTTCCTGGGCGTGGAGCAGACCCGGGAACTGTTCAAGAAGGCCTTCTCGGGCGGCAACCGGAAGAAGTGGCGGCTCAACCACAGCCCCCTCTTCCTGGACTTCCTCGAAGGCAAGGTCGACTTCCCCTGCACCGCCTGGGCGATCCCCAACTACTCCCTGTTCGGCTGGCAGCGCCCCTGCTACCTGATGAGCGACGGTTACGTGACCACGTACAAGGAGCTCGTCGAGGACACCGACTGGAGCAAGTACGGGCGTGGCAAGGACCCGCGCTGCGCCAACTGCATGGCGCACTGCGGCTACGAGCCGACCGCCGTCCTGGCCACGATGACCTCCCTCAAGGAGTCCATCAGGGCCACCCGTGAGACCATCGCCGGCAACCGCGGGAAGTGACGTCGCGATGACAGCTGTCGAGCCCGTCCAGCTCGGCCTGCCCTCCGTGCCGGCCCGGCCGCTCGCGGAGCGCCGCCGTTCGCGGCGCATCCAGGTCGGGTCGGTGGCGGTGGGCGGCGACGCCCCCGTCTCCGTCCAGTCCATGACGACCACGCTCACCGCCGACGTCAACGCGACCCTGCAGCAGATCGCCGAACTGACCGCGGCGGGTTGCCAGATCGTCCGGGTCGCCTGCCCCTCGCAGGACGACGCGGACGCGCTGCCGCAGATCGCGGGGAAGTCGCAGATCCCGGTGATCGCGGACATCCACTTCCAGCCGAAGTACGTGTTCGCGGCGATCGACGCGGGCTGTGCGGCGGTGCGGGTGAACCCGGGCAACATCCGGCAGTTCGACGACAAGGTGAAGGAGATCGCCAAGGCGGCCTCCGAGGCGGGTGTGCCGATCCGGATCGGGGTGAACGCCGGGTCGCTGGACAGGCGTCTGCTGGAGAAGTACGGCAAGGCCACCCCAGAGGCGCTGGTGGAGTCGGCGCTGTGGGAGTGCTCGCTGTTCGAGGAGCACGGTTTCCGGGACATCAAGATCTCGGTGAAGCACAACGACCCGGTGGTGATGGTCAACGCGTACCGCCTGCTGGCGGCGCAGTGCGACTATCCGCTGCACCTGGGCGTGACCGAGGCGGGTCCGGCGTTCCAGGGCACGATCAAGTCGGCGGTGGCGTTCGGCGCGCTGCTGAGCGAGGGCATCGGGGACACGATCCGGGTGTCGCTGTCGGCTCCTCCGGCGGAGGAGGTCAAGGTCGGCATCCAGATCCTGGAGTCGCTGAACCTGCGGCAGCGGCGGCTGGAGATCGTCTCGTGCCCGTCGTGCGGTCGTGCGCAGGTGGACGTGTACAAGCTGGCGGACCAGGTGACGGCGGGTCTCGAGGGCATGGAGGTGCCGCTGCGGGTGGCGGTGATGGGCTGTGTCGTCAACGGTCCGGGTGAGGCGCGCGAGGCGGACCTGGGGGTGGCCTCGGGCAACGGCAAAGGGCAGATCTTCGTCAAGGGCGAGGTCATCAAGACCGTGCCGGAGTCGAAGATCGTGGAGACCCTCATCGAGGAGGCCATGAAGCTCGCCGAGCGCATGCAGGCCGACGGAGTGCCGTCAGGAGAGCCCCAGATCAGTGTGAGCTAAAGCGAAACAATCCCCAGTAGGGGAGCGAGGTGGGAAAGTGTCGCTGCTCGAGAACATCCGTGGTCCACGCGACCTGAAGGCCCTTCCGCCGGAGCGGCTGGGCGAACTCGCCGTGGAGATCCGTGAATTCCTGGTGCAGGCGGTGGCCAGGACCGGGGGGCACCTGGGACCCAATCTGGGCGTGGTCGAGCTGACGGTCGCCCTGCACCGGGTCTTCGACTCGCCGGCCGACCGCATCCTGTGGGACACGGGTCACCAGTCCTACGTCCACAAGGTCCTGACCGGCCGTCAGGACTTCTCCAAGCTGCGCGGCAAGGGGGGCCTGTCCGGCTACCCCTCGCGCGCCGAGTCCGAGCACGACGTCATCGAGAACAGCCACGCCTCCACGGTGCTCGGCTGGGCCGACGGCCTGGCCAAGGCCAACCAGGTGCTCGGCCGGCAGGACCACGTCGTGGCCGTCATCGGAGACGGCGCGCTCACCGGCGGCATGGCCTGGGAGGCGCTGAACAACATCGCCGCCGCCAAGGACCGTCCGCTGATCATCGTCGTCAACGACAACGAGCGCTCCTACGCCCCCACCATCGGCGGTCTCGCCAACCACCTGGCCACCCTGCGCACCACCGACGGCTACGAGCGCTTCCTGGCCTGGGGCAAGCAGGTGCTCCAGCAGACGCCCGTCGTCGGCAAGCCGCTGTACGAGTCCCTGCACGGAGCCAAGAAGGGCTTCAAGGACGCCTTCGCCCCGCAGGGCATGTTCGAGGACCTGGGGCTGAAGTACCTCGGCCCGATCGACGGCCACGACGTGACCGCGGTCGAGTCCGCGCTGCGCCGGGCCCGGCGCTTCCACGGTCCCGTCCTCGTCCACTGCCTCACCGAGAAGGGCCGCGGCTACGCCTTCGCCGAACGCGACGAGGCGGACCGCTTCCACGCGGTGGGCGCCATGGACCCGCTCACCTGCGAACCGCTCACCCCGTCGAGCGGCCCGAAGTGGACCTCGGTCTTCGGCAACGAGATGGTCCGGATCGGCGCCGAGCGCCCGGACGTCGTGGCGATCACGGCGGCCATGCTGCAGCCGGTCGGGCTGGAGAAGTTCGCCAAGGCCTTCCCGCGCCGCGTCTACGACGTCGGGATCGCCGAGCAGCACGCGGCGGTCTCGGCGGCGGGCCTGGCGACCGGCGGCCTGCACCCGGTGGTCGCCGTGTACGCGACCTTCCTCAACCGCGCCTTCGACCAGGTCCTGATGGACGTCGCGCTGCACAAGTGCGGTGTCACCTTCGTGCTGGACCGGGCGGGCGTCACCGGCGAGGACGGCGCCTCGCACAACGGCATGTGGGACATGTCGATCCTCCAGGTCGTCCCGGGCCTGCGGATCGCCGCGCCGCGCGACGCCGACCAACTGCGCGCCCAGCTCCGCGAGGCGATCGACGTCGACGACGCGCCCACCGTCGTCCGCTTCCCCAAGGAGACCGTCGGCGAGGCCCTGCCGGCCATCGACCGGGTCGGCGGCATGGACGTCCTGCACCGCGGCGACCGGCCGGACGTGCTGATGGTGTCCGTCGGCGCCCTGGGCTCGGTCTCCCTGGCCGCGGCCGCCCTGCTGCGCGAACGCGGCGTCGGCGTCACGGTCGTCGACCCCCGCTGGGTCAAGCCGCTCGACGCGGAGCTGCCCGCGCTCGCCGCCCGGCACCGCATGGTGGCCGTCATCGAGGACAACGGCCGTGCCGGGGGCGTGGGTTCCGCGGTGGCGCAGGCCCTGCGCGACGCGGAGACCGACGTGCCGGTCCGGGACTTCGGCATCCCGCAGCAGTTCCTGGCGCACGCCAAGCGCGGCGAGGTGCTGGCCGACATCGGGCTCACCCCCGCCGAGATCGCCGGCCGGATCGGGGCCACCCTGGCCCGTCTCGCGGTGAACGAGCAGCACCCGAACGAGAGGCACGTGAGCGATGACACCGCCCGAACCTGAGCCCAAGGGGTTCGACCTGGCGACGCTGCTGGCCGAGCGCGGAGCCGAGCGCTACGACCTGCACGCCAGGTACCTCAACCACCAGTTGCCGCGCATGCTGCACACCATCGGCTTCGACAAGGTCTACGAGCGGGCCGAGGGCGCGTACTTCTGGGACGACGAGGGCCGGGACTACCTCGACATGCTCGCCGGCTTCGGGGTGATGGGCCTGGGCCGCCACCACCCCGTGGTCCGCAAGGCGCTGCACGACGTCCTGGACGCCGGGCTGGCCGACCTCACCCGCTTCGACTGCCAGCCGCTGCCGGGACTGCTCGCGGAGAAGCTGCTGTCGTACGCGCCGGGTCTCGACCGGGTGTTCTTCGGCAACAGCGGCACCGAGGCCGTCGAGACGGCCCTGAAGTTCGCCCGTTACGCCACCGGCAGGCCCCACGTGCTCTACTGCGACCACGCGTTCCACGGGCTGACCACCGGCTCGCTGTCCGTCAACGGCGAGGGCGGCTTCCGTGAGGGCTTCGACCCGCTGCTCCCCGACACCGCCGTGCCCCTGGGCGACCTGGCGGCCCTGGAGCGGGAGCTGGCCAAGGGCGACGTGGCCGCGCTGATCGTCGAGCCGATCCAGGGCAAGGGCGTGCACGCCACGCCGCCCGGTTACCTGCGGGCGGCGCAGGAGCTGCTGCACCGGCACAAGGCGCTGCTCGTCGCCGACGAGGTGCAGACCGGCATCGGCCGCACCGGCGACTTCTTCGCGTACCGGCACGAGGAGGGCGTCGAGCCGGACCTGGTGTGCGTGGCCAAGGCGCTGTCGGGCGGCTACGTGCCGGTGGGTGCCACCCTCGGCAAGGACTGGATCTTCAAGAAGGTCTACTCGTCCATGGACCGGGTGCTGGTGCACTCCGCCAGCTTCGGCTCCAACGCCCAGGCCATGGCCGCGGGGCTGGCCACCCTGGCGGTGATGGAGGACGAGAAGGTCGTCGCCAACGCGCGGGCCACCGGGGACCTGCTCCGCGACCGCCTGGCCGCCCTCGTCGACCGCTACGAGCTGCTGCACGAGGTCCGCGGCCGGGGCCTGATGATCGGCATCGAGTTCGGCCGGCCGAAGTCGCTGGGGCTGCGCAGCCGCTGGACGATGCTGCAGGCGGCCCGCAAGGGCCTGTTCGCGCAGATGGTGGTCGTGCCGCTGCTGCAGCGGCACCGTATCCTGACCCAGGTCTCGGGGGACCACCTGGAAGTGATCAAGCTGATCCCGCCGCTGGTCATCGGGGAGCGCGAGGTGGACCGTTTCGTGGACGCCTTCACCGCCGTGATGGACGACGCACACGGCGGCGGTGGCCTGATGTGGGAGTTCGGCAGGACACTGGTGAAGCAGGCCGTCGCAGGCCGCTGACCCGGGCCGGCGTCCGGCCCACGACGCTTTGCCCCTGAGACAAATTTTTTGCCTCAGGGGCGAACCGCGTCTATACCTGAGATATGACCTCACCATCCGCGGACGAGGCGCCCCTGCCGGACGTCGCCCCCCAGCTGCGCGCGCTGCGCCGCAGGGGCGGGCTGACGCTGGAGGCGGCCGCGGCCCGCGCCGGGCTCTCGCCCGCGCACCTGTCCCGGCTGGAGACCGGGCAGCGGCAGCCTTCGCTCCCCATGCTGCTGACCCTCGCCCGCACCTACGGCACCACGGTGTCCGACCTGCTCGGCGAGACCTCCCCCGAGCGCGATCCGGTCGTCCGCGGCGGTTCCGTGCCGCCCGCGGAGGCCGGCGGCTGGACGTACTGGCCGGCCGGGAACCCCGGGCGGGCCATGCAGGCGCTGCGGCTGCACGTGCCGCCCGGCCCCCAGGAGGGGCTGGTCCGCGTCCACGCCGGCGAGGAGTGGCTGTACGTCCTGGGGGGCGAGCTGCGGCTCACCCTCGGGGACGCCGTGCACCGGCTGGTGCCCGGCGACAGCGCCCACTTCGACTCGCTCACCCCGCACCGCATCGCGGCGGCCTCGCCGAACGGTGTCGATCTGCTGTTCGTCCACACGCTGCTGCGGAGTTCCGTCGCAGAGCTGTGCCTGGGCGACGGCCGTTCCCCGCGCCCCCACGGCGCATGACGAGAGGACTGACCGTGTCCGGCAACTCCGGGGGCAAGGCCCCCATGGGCTTCAAGGTGCGCACCTTCATCTACCTGGTGGGGGTCCACGTCATCGCCGCGTTCTTCTTCCTGATCTTCCACCTGGCCGGGGCCAAGTAGGGCGGCGCCGCCGCCTCGTGTCAGGCCGGCTGCGCGCCGTCCAGGAAGAGCGCGCGCAGCCGCTCGCGACGCCCGGGAGTGAGGCCGAGCCCCTCCTCCAGGTAGCGGTCCACCGAGCCCCAGTGCTCCTCGATGGTGTCGAAGGCGGTCTCCAGGTACTCCTTGCGCGCGTCGAAGAGCGGGCCGAGCAGCTCCATGACCTCGGGGGTGGTCGCCGGTTCCGCGTCGTCGCCGCGCTTGATGCGGTAGCGGCGGTGGGCCTCGTTGCTCTTGAGGTAGTCCTCCACGATCGCGCCGCGCTCGACCCCGAGGGCGAGCAGGATGACGGCGACCGAGGTCCCGGCCCGGTCCTTGCCCGCGGCGCAGTGCAGCAGCGCCGGCACCGACTCGTCCTCGGCGAGCAGTTCCAGCATGCGGGCGTGCTCGGCGGTGCGGTCCAGCACGATGCGGCGGTAGGCCTGCACCATGCGCGCGGCGGCGCGGCCCTCGCCGAGGATCTCGCGCAGCGCCGCGATGTCGCCGTCGCGGACCGTCGTCCAGAACTCGGCGCCCGAGGCCGGGTCGCTCAGCGGCATGTTGACGTTCCGCACGCCGGGCAGCTCGACGTCCGGGCCCTCCAGCTTCATGTCGGAGGCGTTGCGGAAGTCGAAGACCGTGTGCAGCCCGAGGGAGGAGAGGAAGGCGGCGTCATCGGCGGTGGCGTGCGCCAGGTGGCCGCTGCGGAAGAGCCGTCCGTACCGCACCCGGCGGCCGTCGGTCGTCGGGAGGCCGCCCACGTCGCGGAAGTTGCGCACCCCGGTCAGCTCGGGTTCCGACGGGGCGGTCTGCGGCGTCTGCTCGGTCACCGGGGCTCCTTCGCTCAGGGGCCGGACGGTGCGGTTCACCGGCGGCCGGACCACTCCCGACCTTACGACACCCCGGGCGCGGCCCGTACCGCCCGGTATGTGATCGCGGGAGGGGCTGTGGGCGGCGGGCGCGACACCGCCGTATTCCGCTTCCGGCGGATCCGGCCGGGTGGGATACATCACCCCCCGTCAACCCTTGGTTACGGTGGCGTAGGCCACTTGAGGAGGTGAAGTATGTGCTGACGTGCCAGACGATTCGAAGAGAAACAACAGTGCCGCCATCGGGTCGTACACCGCCCTGGGGGACAGCTTCACGGAAGGTGTGGGCGATCCGGGTCCCGACGCGACGTTCATCGGCTGGGCCGACCGGCTGGCGGTCCTCCTGTCCGACCGTCGCCCGGAGCACGACTTCCGGTACGCCAACCTCGCGGTGCGCGGCCGCCTGCTCGACCAGATCGTCGAGGAGCAGGTGCCGCGGGCCGTGGAGCTCGCGCCCGACCTCGTGACCTTCTGCGCGGGCGGCAACGACATCCTCCGCCCCGGCAGCGACCCGGACGACGTCGCGGAGCGCTACGAGGCGGCGGTCGCCCGCCTCACCGCCTCCGTCGGCACCGTCGTGCTGTGCACCGGTTTCGACACCCGCGGCATCCCCGTGCTGCGCCATCTGCGCGGCAAGATCGCCACCTACACGGCCCATGTGCGCGCCATCGCCGACCGGTACGACTCCCCGGTGCTGGACCTGTGGTCGCTCCGTTCCGTCCAGGACCGCCGGGCCTGGGACTCCGACCGCCTCCACCTGTCGCCCGAGGGGCACACCAGGGTCGCGCTGCGCGCCGCGCAGGTGCTGGGCCTCGAGGTTCCGGCCGACCCCGACCAGGCGTGGCCGCCGGAGCCGTTCCGCGCGCCCGCCGAGATCCGGCGGGACAACATCCAGTGGGCGCGCGAGTACCTCGTGCCCTGGATCGGCCGGCGACTGCGCGGGGAGTCCTCCGGCGACAACGTGGAGCCCAAGCGCCCGGACCTGCTCCCGCTGTAGCCGGCGGGCCCTGGGCGTACCGCGCGCGGGCGCGGCGTCAGAAGGACGAGGCTCCGGAGGCGAGTTCGGCCCACACGACACGGCCGCCACCGTCGTCGGTGGGCCGGACGCCCCAGGCCTGCGAGAGCGCGCCCACCAGCAGCAGCCCGCGGCCGCCCTCCTCGTCGACGCCCGCCGCCCGCGGCCGGGGCGCAGTCGGCGCGTGCCCCTGGTCGCTGACTTCGAGGCGCAGCCGGGTGCCGTCGTAGCGCAGCCCGCAGGTGATGAACTCACTGCCGGTGTGCATGACGGCGTTGGTGAAGAGCTCGGAAACGATCATCTCGGCGTCGTCGCGGAGTCCCTCGTCCGCCTCCCACTCCCGCAACCGTGCCCGCACGCGATGGCGTGCGTCGGCGACCGAGGACCCGTGAGCGGGCAAACGGAAGAGGTCCTGGCAGCGACGGGCGTCGAGGTCGCCACGGCGCTCTAACCGCAGAGCGTCTGGTGAGGAGGCCACGTCGCTAACTATGCGGTCCCGTTCTCACTGTTGGCAAGATGCGATCTGTAATTTACAGAACGGCCGATGCGCACTGTCGGTTTTCGTTGACGGCATGACACACTGCCTGTGGCAGAGGGGAGTTGGGGAAGTGGTCGTGACGGACGCGCGGTCAGCCGGTGCCCCCACCGTCCTCCGTGTGGTGCTCGGAAAACGGCTCCAGGACCTGCGTGAGAAGGCGGGACTCTCCTTCGAGGACGCGGGCCGGGCGCTCGACGTCACCCACGCCACCGTCCGCCGCATGGAGAAGGCCGAGGTCGGCCTGAAGATCCCCTACGTCGAGAAGCTCCTGCGCACCTACGGGGTCGCCGACCCGGAAGAGGTCGAGGGGTTCCTGGCGCTGGCCCGTGAGGCCAACCAGCCGGGCTGGTGGCACCGCTACCGCGACGTCCTGCCGGACTGGTTCAGCGCCTTCGTGAGCCTGGAGGGCGAGGCCGGTGTCATCCGCGCCTACGAGCCGCACTACGTCCCCGGACTGCTGCAGACCGAGGACTACGCGCGCGAGGTGCTGCGGGCGGGGAACCCGGGCGCCGGCGACGCGGAGATCGAACGCGGGGTCGCGCTGCGCATGGAGCGCCAGGCCCTGCTCACCCGCGAGGACGCGCCGCTGGTCTGGATCGTCATCGACGAGACGGTGCTGCGAAGACCCATCGGCCGTCCGGCGGTCATGCGCGCACAGATCGCCAAGCTGATCGACTCCTGCGCCCTGCCCAACGTACGACTCCAGATCATGCCGTTCACGGCCGGACCGCACCCCGCCATGTACGGCCCGTTCCACATCTTCCGGTTCCAGACGCACGAGCTCCCGGACGTCGTCTACTCGGAAAGCCTGGTCGGGGGCGTCTACTTCGACGACCGCGACGACGTCTCGGCGTTCCTGGAGGCACTGGACCGGATGTGCGCACAGGCCGCACCCACCCAGAGCACCGAGCGGATCCTCGGTGGCATCCACAGGGAGACGTGACCATGGAGCGGACCCACGACGGCGACGAGATGACCGCACCGACCTCGGCCCGCAAGGGTCGCCGGAATCCGAACGGAGCAGGGCGTTGACCGACAAGGGCTTCCCCGCGGAGGAGATCGACACCAGCCGGCCGCACCCGGCCCGGATGTACGACTACTACCTCGGCGGCAAGGACAACTACGAGGCCGACCGCGAGGCGGCCGAGATGGTGATCCGCATGACCCCCGACGCGCGCCCCAGCGCCCGCGCCAACCGGGACTTCATGCAGCGCGCGGTGCGCTACGCGGCGGGGCAGGGCGTCCGGCAGTTCGTCGACATCGGCACCGGCATCCCCACCTCGCCCAACACCCACGAGGTCGCCCGCTCCGTCGTCCCCGAGGCCCGGGTCGCCTACGTCGACAACGACCCCATCGTCGCGGCCCACGCCGGCGCGCGGCTCACCAACACCGGCAACGCGGGCTTCTTCCTCGGCGACGTCCGCGAGCCCGAGACCATCCTGGAGCACGCCACCATCCGGGAGCTGATCGACTTCGACGAGCCCGTCGCCCTGATGCTCGTCGCGCTGCTGCACTTCGTCCGCGACGACGAGGACCCGGCGGGGATCGTGCGCACCCTCACCAAGAACCTCCCGGCCGGCAGCTTCCTGATCCTCAGCCACGGCACGACCGACTTCCACCGGGACGTCGACGCCGACGCCGGTGAGGCGTACAAGAACGCCACCTCCACCCTCAACCTGCGCAGCAAGCCGCAGATCGAGCCCTTCTTCGAGGGGTTCTCCCTGGTCGAACCCGGCCTGGTGCAGGTGCCGCGGTGGCGCCCGGACTCCCCTTCCGCGCAGGAGGGCGAGCACGCCCGCGCAGCCTTCTGGGGAGGCGTCGGCCGCAAGGGCTGACGCGGGGGCGTCGGCCGCCCGCTACGGAATCAGGGAGGGCAGGAGCGGGAGCGGGGTCCGCCCCGGCGGCGGCGCGGCGGGGATCCGCTCCAGGACCCCGCCCGCGAACACGTCGTACAACGGCAGCGTCTCCAGGTGGACGTAGCCGATGTGGCAGTCGCAGACGGCCAGCGGGCACGCGCGCGGGCGCAGGGCCGCGCGGTAGGAGCCGTCGTAGAGGTTGCCCAGTTCCTCGGGGACGAAGTGGCAGCGGCGCACCGTGCCCTCGCCGTCCACCGAGACGACCGACTCGCCCGTGCGGCACGGCAGGCCCGCGCTGCGGTGCGGATGCCGGCTGTACGGGAAGAGCGGGTCCAGCGCGGTCCACCGCGCCGCCTCGGCGTCGGTGTACGTGTGGCCCTCGGCGGCGTTGACCCACAGGTAGACGTGGTCCGGGAGGTCGGCCCGCAGCCGGTCGGCCTGTTCCAGGTGCTCCGGCAGCCCGACCACGCCCACGCTGTGGCGCACGCCGCGGTCCGCGAGCTCGCGGCACTTGGCCAGGAAGCGGTCGTAGGGCGTCTGGCCCGGGTGGAAGGTGCACCACAGGGCGAGCGTGTCCAGGTCGGCCTCGTCCAGCCACTGCGTGCGGCAGCTCAGATTGGTCTGGATCGCCACCCGGCGGACGTGCGGAAGCCGGCTCAGCTCCGCCAGCGTACGCCGGTACCAGGAGCGCACCAGGCCCTCGCCCCACGGCGTGAACAGCAGGGAGAGCCGGTCGTCGGTCCGCCCGGCCGCCCAGCCCGCGAAGCGCTCCAGCGCGGCGCGGTCGGCGGTCAGCTGGGCGCGGCTGTCACGGCGCTTGGCGAAGGGGCAGTACGGGCAGTCGTAGTCGCACGAGGCCAGCGGGCCGCGGTAGAGGATCGTCAGGTCCATGGCGGAGGCGCTCACTTGGGCTCGTAGGCGGCCATGCGCCGGCGGACGGCGGCGGAGAACAGCTCGGGTCCGGCCGCGTCGGAGTGGGCCAGCCCCTGCGGCGACAGCCGCAGCACCTCCGGCCCCGCTGAGGCGTCGATCCAGCCCCGGTCCGCGAAGCGCTCCAGTTCCGCGGCGAAGTCCTCCCCGGGAGCCGTGCCGAACCGGGCCCGGTACTCCGCGACCGGCAGGCCCTCGGCCTGCAGCAGGGACTGCAGCAGATGACGGCGGCGGGCCTCCTCGGCGTCCATCGCCCAGCCGAAGTCGGCGTGGGCGAACTCCCCCGTGGTGCGCGCCGTGTAGTCGTCGATGATGCCGCGGATGTGGTGCATGTCGACGGCGTAGTCGAAGGAGTAGTGCAGCGAGGAGGTGTACGAACGGGCGCCGCAGCCCAGGCCCACCATGCCGTCGGTCTGGCACGCGTAGTCCCCGCCGCCCGTGGTGGGCGCCCCCTCACGGCGGAACATGCGCATCGACACCTGCTCGTAGCCGTGCGCCAGCAGATGGTCGCGGCCGTGGCGGTACAGCCGCAGCCGCTGCTCGTCCCACGCCGCCTCGCCCCGCGCGGCGTCGGCCGCGTGCCGGCCGAGGCCGGTGAGCGGGCGGACGTACAGGGGGTACAGGTACAGCTCCTCGGGCCGCCAGGCGAGCGCCGCGTCGAGGGACTGCGTCCAGGAACCCTCGGTCTGGCCGTCGATGCCGTAGATCAGGTCGATGTTGAGGACGGGGATACCCGCCTCCCGGATCCTGCCCAGCGCCGCCTCGACGTCGGCCCGGCGCTGGGGACGGACGGCGGCGCGCGCCTCGGCGTCGACGAAGCTCTGCACCCCCAGGCTCAGCCGGGTCGTGCCGCGCTCCGCCAGCACCGACAGCCGGTCGGCGGTCGCGGTGGCCGGCGAGGCCTCCACGGACAGCGGTATCGCCCGCAGGTCCGCCCCCAGGCCGTGTTCGGCGAGATCGCAGAGCCGCTCCAGCTCGGCAGCCTCCAGGTACGTGGGAGTGCCGCCGCCGAAGGCGGCGTTGGCGAACCGCGCGCCCTCGCCCAGCGCCTCCCGCACCGCCGCGGCCTGGCGCTCCAGCGCGTCCAGGTAGGCGGTCGCCAGGCCGTCGGGTGCCCCGATCCTGGTGAAGAGGTTGCAGAAGCCGCAGCGGACCTCGCAGAACGGGATGTGGAAGTAGAGGGAGAGCGCGTCCTTCGGCTCGTCCGCCCACAGGTCGCGCAGCCGGGCGTGCTCGCGGGGCAGCGCGCGGTAGGCCGTCTTGTGCGGGTACGCGTACACGTAGTGCCGGTACGGGCGCACGGCGGCCGTGGCCGGGGGCGTGGCGGAGAGCGTCACGTCGGTGCGGGTCATCGGGCGGCCCCGTCGAGGAGGAAGTGGGCGTAGGGCACCGTCCACACGACCTCGTGGCCGATGCGGTGGCCGGTGTGGCCGTCCTCGCCGTACGCCGTGCCGTGGTCGGAGCAGACGACGGCCAGGCACGGACGGCGGCTGGAGACGGCGGCGAAGAGCCTGCCGATGTGGCGGTCGACGTACTCCAGGGCGGCGGCGTGGGTGGCGCGCGAGTCGCCCGCCTCCCGGGTGGCGCCCGGCAGGTGGAACCAGTTGGGCTGGTGCAGCGCCGACACGTTCACGAACAGGAAGAGCCGCTGCTGCGTCGGCAGGGCGGCGACGACCTCCTCGGCGCGGGCCACCTGGGCCTCGAAGGAGGTCGGGGAGGGCACGCCGAACTCCGGCTCCCAGTGGCTCTCCTGGAAGAGGCCGGGCAGCACCGAGCCCAGCGGCGCCTGCTTGTTGAAGAAGCCGACGCCGCCGATGCACACCGTGCGGTAGCCGGCCTCGGCCAGGCCCGACACCAGGTCGGGGGTGTCGTACACGAAGGTGCCGTCCGCGGTGCTCTCGCTGCCGGCGAAGCGCGCCGCGAACAGCCGCGGGTGCGGACCGGGCGTGGTGGGCGTGGGCAGGAAGCCCGCGAAGATCGCCTGGTGGGAGGCGTAGGTGAAGCTGCCGGGCGCGTGCCGGCGTTCCCAGCTGCCACCGGGCAGATGGCGGGCCAGATGGGGGATGCGGCCGGCCGCGGCCAGCTCCTCGGCCACGTCGTGGCGGAGGGTGTCCAGCGTGACCAGCAGGATGTCGTGGCTTCCCACGATCTGGTTCATGTCAAGCGGTGGCGTCATGGTGGTGCTCCTCGCGTCGCGCGCCGTGCATCGCGGCCGGTACGGCGGCGACCTGGGCGGCGTAGGTGTCCAGGCCCTCGGCACCGCTGCCGGGGAGGCCGGTGAGCCGGGGCAGCAGATCCCCGAAGGCGTTGACCTCGCCGACGGCGAAGCGGCGCCAGCCCGTCGCGGGCAGGACGTCCACGCCGACGCAGAGCGTGCCGGGGAAACACGCGGCCGCCCGTTCGGCGGTCGTCAGCACTTCCCCGAAGTCGCCGCCCGCGGCGCGGATCGCCGCGCGGGCCGTGTCCAGGTCGCCGCGGGCGCCGCCGAGGTGCAGGTTCGTCATGGGGTGCGGGCTGGTGCGGACGACGGCGTGCGTGGCGCGGCCCGCGACCACCACCACCCGCAGGTCGGCCGCCCGCCCGTGCTGGGACGCCTTGGGCAGCCAGCGCTCGACGTGCAGCCCGTCCGGGGCCAGCGCGTCCACGAGGGCGGCGACCTCCCGCTCCGTGCGGTACTCGCGTACCCGCAGCGAGTTGAACAGGCGTCCGTCGGCGGTGGTCTCCACCGAGGTCGTGGCCTTGACCCGGCCGGGGCCCGCCATCGCCAGCGCCACCACCCCGGAGGCGGAGGAGCCGTGCGCGGGCTTGAGGAACGCCCGGGAGATCCGGGCGGACCGCAGGCGCTCCCTGAGCTCGGCCCAGCCGCGCACCGGCGGCCCGTCTGGAGCGGGCGGCACCGGGACCCCCGCGGCGGCCAGCCGGGCGTGGCAGCGGCGCTTGTCGAACAGCACGGCGACCTCCCCGGCGTCCGCCGACGGCACCGCACCGGCCAGGCGGGCCGCCTCCGTCACCTCGTGCACCGCGGCGGTGAAACGGCGGTACCACAACGCGGTGCCCTCGACCCTGGCCGGGTCGTCGGCGCCTCGCAGCATGCGGTCGACCTCGGCGTCCTCGCCGGGCGAGTCGACGCGCACGAACTCGCCGGGCGCGAAGGCGTACCGGCCGCGCAGCACGTCGCGCCACGCACCGCGTCGGCGAAGAGGGTCGTCCTGCGGTTGCCGGGGTTGCCGACGACGGCGATCCGGAGCGGACCGCCGGTACCGCTACTCGGAGACGGCGACATAGCGCCACTCCTCGTTCCGCCAGTGATGCGGCTCGCAGTGCTCCGACAGGTCGACCTCGGTGCCCGCGGAGCCCACGACGGCGCGCAGCCGCTCGGCCAGGGCCCCGCTCAGGAAGTGGTGGTGCAGGTCGAGCCGCTTGAGATGGGTGAGGGGCTGGCCGCCCAGCAGCGCCTCGGCGCCGGTGTCGGTGAGGGTGCCCATGGACAGGCTCAGCGTCTCCAACTGCGCGACGACGGGAGCGGAGGCCACGGCCGCCGCGATCTCGTCCTGCAACTCGCTGTCCTGCAGGCCGAGGTGGCGCAGCGCGGGGAAGCGGCCGCCGGCCAGGACCGGCGCGAGGTCGGCGACCGTGGCGTCGCCTCCGTACTGCTCCACGCCGAGCCACAGCTCCAGCCGCTCCAGCGCGGGCAGTTCGCAGGCGCCGACCGCCCGCACCACCGCGCCGGGCAGCCCGCCGGACTCCAGGCGCAGTACGCGCAGCGCCTCGTGACGGACGGGACGCAGCGACAGCGGCTCCTCGCCCAGCCCCAGCGAGTCGCCGCCGCGGACCCCGAACTCCTCCAGCAGCGGAAAGCGTTCGAGGACGGGCGTGACGTCGGTCAGCTGAAGCCAGGAGACCTCGCACTCCTCGCCGGTCACGTCGGCGAGGAACAGGGCGCGCAGCGCGGGGAAACGCTCCGCGTCCGCCAGCACCAGTTCGAGGACGGGACGCAGCTCGGAGTACTCGTCGTCCCACCAGGGGCCGAGGACCAGGGCGCGCACCCGCGTGGTGTCGACCGCCGCGGTGAAGTGGCTCCACAGCTCGGGGAAGGGGATCTCGCCGGCCTCGAAGCAGTCCAGCCGCCAGGCCACGGCGTCGGGCCCGGGCAGCTCGGCCGTGCCGGCCTCGGGCAGCGTGTGCACGCGCAGCCCGTGGAAGGTCTCCAGGTGACGTGTGACGGTCATGACGGCCTCACTCCGCGACGGCGGTGTAGCGGTGGACCTCGCCGTCCCACTCGTCCTCGTCACCGGGTTCCGAGAGGTCGACCTCGACGCCCGAGGGCTCGAGGGCGGCCCGCACGCGCTCGGCGACCGGCTCGGTGACGAAGTTGTGGTGCAGGTCCAGCCAGTTCAGGTGGGTGAGCGGCTGGCCGGCGAGCAGGGCGGTCACACCGTCGTCGGTGAGCACGCCCAGGGACAGGTCGAGCGAGGAGAGCTGGGCCACGACGGGGGCCGCGGCGACGGCGGCGGCGATCTCGTCCTGGATCTCGCTGTTGCGCAGGCCGAGGTGGCGCAGCGCGGGGAAGCGGCCGCCGACCAGGACCGGCGCGAGGTCGGCGACCGTGGCGTCGCCTCCGTACTCCTCCACGCCCAGCCACAGCTCCAGGTGCTCCAGCGCCGGGAGTTCGCTCGCGGCGACACCGCGGACCGCCTCGCCGGGCAGGCCGCCCGCCTCGAAGCGGAGCGTGCGCAGCCGCTGGTGGCGGGTCGCCGGGAAGCGCAGTCCGGTGCCGCCGCGGACGCCGAACTCCTCCAGCCGCGGATAGGCCTCGAGCACCGGCGTCACGTCGGACTGCTCGATCCAGGAGATCTCGGCCTCCTCCATCTCCAGGTCGCCGATGAACACGGCCTCCAGCGCGGTCAGCCGTTCGCGCGCGTCCACGAGCAGCCGCACGAGGACGCCGGAGTCGTTGTCGTAGGGCTCGCCCCACTGGCCCAGGACCAGGGCCCGCACCCCGGCGGGTTCGACCGTCTCCAGGAAGCGGTCCCACAACTGCGCGAAGGTCTCCTTCGCGTCGTCCTCCCAGGGGTTGACGGCCAGCCGCCACGCCACCGCGCCCGCCGCCGGGAGCTCCTGCCGCGCGCCGGGCGCGGGGAAGTCGAAGGCCGGCAGGCCGTTCAGTTCCTGCAGATGTTCGACGTGGGACATCGGTGGTCTCCCGAGGTGGACGGACGCGGTGCCTTGAGTGGTGGTGCCTTGAGCGGTGCCTTGCTCGCGAAGAGTTCTACCAAGCCGCTCCGACAGTGCCTGCCGCGGGCTGTGCACAAGCCGTCGGGGGGCGTTGTCACACCCCCCGCGTAGCGTCGTGGACATCGGGTCGGCGGGTGCCGACGGCGGAGGGAGACACGCATGTACCGGCAGGGGGACGTCCTGATCGTGCCCGTCGCGGAAGCGGCCGTGCCGCCGGGCACGGACCGGATGCCGCGGCAGGCGAGGGACGCGCGGGGCAGGCTCGTGCTGGCCCTCGGCGAGGTGACCGGGCACGCCCACGCGGTGGTCGGGCCGGGGACGCTGGTGCGCGAGACCGGGCCTTTCGGGGCGGCGTACCTCCATCTCCCGGACGGTGGGCGGGTGGTCCACGAGGAGCACGCCGCGATACCGCTGCCGAAGGGGTGGTACCGGGTGGTGCGGCAGCGCGAGTACGCGCCCGGCGCGGTACGCGTCGTGGCGGACTGACCAGGACGGGGGAGCGGAGCGATGACGACGGTGGCGAACACGGGCACGGCCACGAGCACGAGTTCGGGCACGGGTGTGGCGATGGAGCCGGCGCCGGACACGACGGCGCTGTGGCGCGAGGTCGTCGCGGCGACCGGACCCGCGGACCGGACGGCGGCGGAGGAGGGGGTGCGCCTGGCCTACCGGCTGGCGGGGCTGCCGGAGCCGGAACGGATCGTGTGGGCGGCCTCGCCCCTGGAGGCGGTGGTCCTGGCCGTGCGCCTGACGGCGGACGGCACGGCGGGCGGCAGCGTCCGCGACGCCGTGCGGACACGGCCGTGGGCGGCCGCGCGGGAGCGGGTCGCCGACCGGCTCGGACCGGCTGGGTGGGCGGACCACTGGGCCGTCACGGGCGCGCAGTTGTGGGACACAACGGTGCTGCTGACCGAGCGGATACGGACCGCAGTGGTGGACGCCGGACCGGGTGTGCCCGGCGGCGGGCAGGCCGTGCGGCTCGCGTTGCTCGACGCCGTGCTCGGGCAGCACGACGCGGCGTGGCTGGCCGCCTTCGACGGCCAGGAGGGCACGCGGGAGCTGGCCGGGATCGCCGCGGTCGCCCGGAGCGCCGGCTGGTGGTGGCCGTACGAGCGGACGGTGGTCGTCGCCGAACGCCCCCTGGAGTTGCACCGGGACGAGGCGGGCCGGCTCGACCGCGGCGACGGCCCCGCGCTGGCCTACGCGGACGGCTTCGCGCTCCACGCCTGGCGGGGCATGCCGGTCCCCGCCGAGTTCCTCGACGGGCTCGCCGGGCTGACCCCGCGCCGTATACGCGAGGAGGAGAACGCCGAGCTGCGCCGGGTGATGCTGGAGCACTACGGCTACGAGCGCTACCTGGAGGAGTCCGGGGCCGAGCCCGCGCAGCGGGACGCCGCCGGCGTGCTGTGGCGGATCGAGCTGGAGGGGGACGAGCCGCTGGTGATGGTCGAGGTCGTCAACTCCACGCCGGAGCCGGACGGCACCCACCGCACCTACTGGCTGCGGGTGCCGCCGCGGACCCGGACCGCCCGCGAGGGCGTCGCCTGGACCTTCGGACTGGAGGAGGCCGACTACGTGCCGGAGAGGGAGACCTGAGCGGACTCCAGCGTCGCGGCGTCGATGAGGGCGAGGTTGCCGCCCGCCGTGCAGGTGTGGGCACCTGCCGTCGCGCCGAGCCGGGCGCAGGACTCGAAGTCCAGTCCGCGCATGCGCCCGTGGAGGAAGCCGCAGAGGAAGGCGTCGCCCGCCCCGTTGGAGTCCACCACCGGGCCGGGCGGGGTGACGGCCGGGACGTGCCGGGGCATGCTGCCCCCGTCGCGCGCGAGCAGATAGGCGCCGCCCGCGCCCGCGGTGGCGATCACGGCCTGGGCGCGGCCGTCGCGCAGGATCCCGCGCATGATGTCCGCGATGCGCTCGCCCGCTCCCGCCGCGCTGAGGAAGACCAGGTCGGAGCGGTGGGCGAACTCCCGCTGGTGCTCGGCCAGTCCGTCCCAGTCGTGCAGGTCGGTCGAGACGGGCAGGCCGAGTTCCTCGATGTCGTCGTAGAGGAAGCGCGTGAAGTGCGAGATCGACAGGTGCACGTGCCGGGCCCGGCGCAGGTGCGGCAGGTAGAACTCGCGCGGCATCCGCAGGTCCGCCGGGTCGCGTCCGTCGTAGAAGGACATCCGGCGGCCCGTGGAGTCCACGAGGTTGACGGCCCGCCGGGTCCCGGCGGGGGAGATCAGCGGCTCGAAGTCGACGTCGCCCTTGGCCAGGCGCTCCCTGAGCATGGTGCCGATCCAGTCGTCGCCGACGAAGTCGAGGAACTTCACGGTCATGCCGAGCGCGCGGCAGCCCAGCGCCACGTTGCCGCCGGTCTGGCCGGGCCACTCCCGGACCGGCTCCACCCCGAGGGAGTCCACGAGCGGTACGGGCAGGGTGTCCACCCGCACGACGGTGTCCACCCCGGAACCGCCCACGACGAGCACGTCGTACGGCGACTCTTCCGTGGTCATCGAATCTCCTTCGAGGAAACCCCGCCCTTCAGCGGGGAGGAATCGAACCCCTGCGGAGCAGGGCAAAGAGAGCTGGTTCGCCGTCAGGGCGAACAGGTGTCCACTCCCAATTTATCGGCGCAAGTTACAAACTGACGTAATAGTATGTGAGTGATGAAAGTCACCCATGTGAAGCGGGCGTTCAAGTTCCGCTTCTATCCGACCGATGCACAGGCGGCCGAGCTGTCGCGCACGTTCGGTTGCGTGCGGAAGGTCTACAACCTCGCTCTCGCAGCGCGCACCGAGGCGTGGGCGCGGCGGGAGCGGGTGAACTACAACCAGATGTCGATGATACTGACGGCCTGGAAGAAGACCGAGGAACTGGCGTACCTCAACGACGTCTCCTCCGTCCCCCTCCAACAGACCCTGCGCCACCTTCAGACGGCGTTCACCAACTTCTTCGCCAAGCGGGCCAGCTACCCGCGCTTGAAGTCGCGGAAGAAGTCGAGGAAGTCGGCGGAATACACCACCAGCGCGTTCCGGTTCCGGGACGGCCGATTGACCCTGGCGAAGATGGCGCAGCCGCTCGACATCGTGTGGTCCCGGCCGCTGCCCGAAGGCGCGTCGCCGTCCACCGTGACCGTGTCCCAGGATGCGGCCGGCCGCTGGTACGTGTCCATTCTTTGCGAGGACCCGTCCGTTGCGCCTCTGGTCGCGGGCGGCAACGCCGTGGGCGTCGATGTCGGCCTGGACCACCTGCTGACCCTGTCCACGGGGGAGAAGGTTTCCAACCCGCGGCACGAGCGCCGCGACCGCGCCCGACTGGCGCTGGCGCAGCGGCGTTTGGCGAAGAAGGCCCGAGGTGATGGGGCCAACCGTCGCAAGGCTCGGCTGAAGGTCGCCAAGATCCACGCCCGCATCGCTGACCGGCGCCGTGACGGGTTGCACAAGCTGACCACTCGACTCGTTCGTGAAAATCAAACGATCGTGATTGAGGATCTGGCCGTGCGCAACATGGCCAGGAACCGGAGTCTGGCCCGCGCCATCAGCGATGCGTCGTGGGCGGAGTTCCGGAGCATGCTGGAGTACAAGGCCACCTGGTATGGGCGGGAAGTGATCGTGGTCGACCGCTTCTTCCCCTCGTCCAGGCTGTGCTCCGTCTGCGGCACCTTGCAAGGCAAGATGCCGCTGCACGTCCGTACCTGGACCTGCGAATGCGGCACGACCCACGACCGGGACGTGAACGCCGCGCAGAACCTGCTGGCCGTCGGACTGACGGTGTCGGCCTGTGGAGCCGGTGTAAGACCTCAACGGAGAACTCCGAGCGGGCAGTCGGCGATGAAGCAGGAACCCCTACAGCGCGAGCCGTAGGAACCCCTCCCTTCAAGGAGGGGAGAAAGTCAAGTGCACCTCCAGTCACCCCCCGCCACCTCGGCGCCATGTTACGGCCGGGCGGTGTCCCCGGTGTCCGGTCACGGATGTGCTCGGCCGCCCGGGGGGCCCGCTCCTGCCGCATCCTGGTGAAGCGCAGCCCGCACTCCAGGGTCAGCCGGTCGTAGAAGGCGAGGTCGCCGCCTGCGTCCCAGTCGACGGAGCGCTCGAGTTCCAGCAGCTCCTCATGGCGCTCCGCGGCCGGCGCCCCCCGTGCTCCACGTAGGCGCGGGCCCGTCCGGTGTCGACCTGGTGGACGAGGAAGACCCGCAGCAGCGCGTCGTTGCGGCGGTTGCGCTGCGGCTCCCCCTCGGTGAGCCATTGGATCAGCTCCGCGCGGCCCGCCTCGGTGAGGGCATACTCCCTGCGCCCGCATGGCCCCTCGGCGGCGACGGTCACCAGCTCGGCCTCGGCGAGCCGGTTCGCTCCGGGTAGAGCTGGCTCCAGGGGACAGGCCGGACGTCGGCGTGGCTGCCCGCCGGCAGGCAGCCGGTCCGGCGCCCGCCCCCGCGGGCGTCACGGCGCCGAGCCGGTGACCAGCTCCGTCCACGCCGCGCGGACCGTGTCGAGCCCGAAGGACGCGCGCAGCCAGTCGCGGGCTTGCTCGCCCGCCTCCTGCCAGCCGTCGGCCGCGAGCGCCGCGATCGCGTCCGCCATGGCCGAGGGGGAGTCGTGGATCCAGCGGCGCTCGTAGATCGCGTCGGCGCCCGGCCAGGGCAGCAGGGCGGGCACCGCGCCGGAGGCCATGCCCTCGGCGGGCGCGAGGTGGAAGCTCTCGTCGTCGCTGGTGGAGAGCACGAAGCCGATGCGCCGCAGCCAGCTCGCCACGTCGGGGCCGAAGTCGTCGAAGACCACGGCGTCCTCCAGCGGACCGGACTGCACACGGCGCAGCACGGCGTCGTAGTGCGCCCGCTCCTCGGGCTTGTTCCAGATCCACCAGTAGTCCCAGGGCATCTTGGACTTCACCGACAGCCGCCAGCGCGGGTCCCTGGCCCGCAGCGCCTCGAGCACGTCCAGGCCCAGGTCGAGCCGCTTGCGCGAGGGCGCGATGCCGATCATGCCGAGGCGGTAGCGGGCGTCGGGGACCTTGGGGCGGTCCAGCTGCCGGTCGTCGACCCAGTTGGGGACGGTGACGAGCTTCTCCTGCGGCCAGCCGGTGCGTTCCCGTGTGAGCCGGTTGTAGTGCGGGCTGACGCACACGACGCGGTCGACGGCGTCGATGTCGACCTGCGCGGGGTAACCGGCGTACAGCTCGAAGCGGTGGAGGCGCACCAGCAGGCGGGAGCCGCGCCGCTTGTGGCGGCTGTACCAGACGGCCGCCGGCCCGCACCACTCCACGACCACGACGTCGGCCCAGGCGGCGAGTTCGCGGCCGGCGGCCGCGTCGTGCCGGGCCAGTGCCTCCCAGGCGTCGACCCGCACCTCGACCCCGGGCAGGGCCTGGAGGTGGTCCAGCAGACGCGTGAAGAACTTCAGGTCGTGCCCGGCCACGACGACCCGCAGCGGCCGTCCGCGTCCGGCGAGCGCGACCGGTGCCGCCGGCAGCGCCCGTTCGACCAGGCCGCGCAGCCGTTCGGCGGCCCGGTCCAGTGAGAAGTGCGCGGCGGCCTCGCGGCAGCGCCGGGCGGCCGTGCGGTAGGCCTCGGGGGAACGGACGGCGGTGGCGACCGCCTCCGCCGCGTCGTCGAGGGTGCCGCGGCCGGGCACGAACAGCGGGTAGTCGGCGCCGAGCAGCGCCTCGTGCGCCGGCGTGCGGTTGAGCACGACGGGCAGCCCGAGCGTCCCGAACTCCAGTACCTTCGTGGACAGTTCCAGGCTCGCGTCCAGTTCCGGATGACGCCAGCCCAGCCCCAGGTCGCATCCCGCGGCGATCCGCATGGCCTCCTGGCGGGGGGTGCCGCCGTGGTGCACCACGCCGGTCGCGCTCCGCAGCGCACGCTCCATGGCCGCGTGGAAGCCGGGGTGCCGCGGGTCGTCGTGGACCTTGTCGCCGACGGTGTGCAGCTCGGCCCGGATCCCGCGGGCGGCCAGCGCGCCCGGCAGTTCCGTCATCTCCAGGGTGTTCCAGCGGGGCGCGAACTTGCCCGTGTACACCATGCGGACGGGGTCGCGCGCCGCGTCGTGCCCCGGCACCGCGAAGTCCGGGACGGGCACGCTCGGCGGGTACAGCACGCACTTGCCGCACGCGGCCGGCACCCAGGCCTCGATGAAGCAGCGCAACTCCTCGGTCTGGCACAGCAGGTAGCGGGAGGCCTCGGCGATCCGGGTCAGTTCGCCGACCGCCTCGTCCGACATCTGCGCCGCCGACTGCGGGATGTCCGTGAGGTACGCCCAGATCCGCCCGTCGAAGGCGCCGTCGGCGACGACCTGCGCCACCAGCCGGCGACCGCGCAGCACCAGCAGGTCGCACGGCTCCCGCTCGTCCTGCTCGCGCAGCACCCGCGAGGCCTGGACGGGGGACAGGACGTGCCCGGTCGGTACGACGGACACCCCCGGCAGCTGCGCCAGCGGATCGACCAGCCGTCCGGTGCGCACCGGCGCCTTCAGCACCAGCCGGGTCCCGCAGCCCGCCCGCGCCAGCGCCTGCACCGTCGACTGGGCCCACACCGCGGAACCGTCGATGAGGTTGAGGTCCACGTCCCCGTAGACCATCGCCCTGACCGTGCGCGTGCCCGTCATCGGACCTCCTCCGGGCGGATCGTGAACAGCCGTGCCGCCCCGGGGGACGGCCAGAGCGTCCTGCGCAGCAGGGCCGGGCGGAAGCCGTTGACGTGCGGCACGAAGCCCGGGGTGTCCGCGCTGAAGCCCACCGCGTCGGCCCCGGAGCACTCCTGGGCGCACATCAGGTCCAGCAGGTGGACCGCCGGCCGTTCCTCGGCGAGGTCCGACCAGTCCGCGACCCAGGGCGCGCCCGGCCCGTCCGCCGTGGCCCGTACGGTGACCCCGACCGCGGTGAGTTCCGCGTAGGCCGCCCCGGGAACGGGCACCAGCACCTCGGCGGGGCGGAGCCGCTGCGCCATCACCTGCGCGACCAGGCGTGACACCTCGGATCCGTCACGCGGGTCGGCCAGCACGGCCACCCGCCGGGCGTCCAGCGGGTCCGCCGCCCCGGCGATCCGGGCGAGTTCCGACAGCCGGACCCGGGTGGCCCGGGAGGTGAAGATCTCCCGCAGGTCGGCGCGGTCCACCGACGCCGGGTCCAGCCGGGCCGGCTGCACCCCGGTGTCCCCGTCGAGCACGGCGTCCCAGGGGAACGGGGCCAGCCCCGGCGCGGCGGAGGCGGGGGCGTCCCGCCACAGCACGGCGGTACGGCCGAGCGCGTGGACGGTGGCGAGGAGTTCGGCCAGCCGGCGGTCCAGGTCGGGGGCGGTGCCGGTGCCGGTGTGCGCCCACGGCCCGGCGAGGCAGGCGCTGAGCTGCACGACGAGCACGTCCGGGTCGGTGCGTTCGGCGACCTGCCGTGCGTCGTGCGGCAGCACGCGGTTGACGACGGCGTCGTGGGCGAAGTCGGCGGCGGTCGTGGCGTCCAGGACGCCGGCGATGACCAGCCGTTCGCGGGGGCCGGCCGTGAACGCCCGGTGGGCCAGGTGCAGGTGTCCGTCGGCCGCCGGACCGCCCCCGCCCGGTGCGGGGGAAGCGGCGGCCGGCACGCCCGGCCGGGCGGCCGCGGGGCGACCGCCCTTGCCGCGGCCGCGCCACATCCCGTACAGCTCGCGCGGCAGCCGCGTCGAGCCGCGCAAGGGGGAGCGCGCGGCCGAGACCAGCGCTTGGCCGACCCGCAGCGAGGTCGAGCCCTGCAGCATGGCGACCCGGGTCTCCAGCACCCCGATCCGCTCCCTGGCGCGTCGCAGCTCTGCCGCGAGCCGGTCGCGTTCGTGCGTCACGGCCGCCGTCCGCTCGCCGTCCGTGCCGTCCTGCAGCGCCTCCAGCGCGCGCTGGTCCTCCTCGTGCCGCCGCTCCAGCTCCAGCACCCGCGCGCGCTCGGCACGCGAGACGAACTCCGCCAGCACGTACTCGCCGGCCACCCGCAGCGCGGTGCTCTCCCCGCCGGGCACGGGCCGCCCGGCCGGGTCCAGGAGCGGCAGCAGCGCCTCGGTGCAGGTGAACACCGCGCCGCCGTGCAGGTGCAGGTAGGCCAGGCCGGCCGCCCGCAGCACCTGGCAGCGGTGCGCCACCAGGGCGTCGAGCAGCCGGTGGTACGGCAGTTCGGCACCGGTGTGGCCGAACACGATCAGGCCCTTGCCACCCGGGCGCATGCGCCGCAGCGCCGCGAGGCACGCGTCCTCGTCGCCGTGCCGGGTGGGGTCGGGGCCGTAACTGAGCAGGGCCAGCCGTCCCTCGCCGACCGGGTCGTGGTCACCGGCCTGCGGGGGGCACAGCCGGACGCCGCCCGGCAGGTGCAGGTACGGCTCGAGCGGGATGCCTCCGCCGGTCGCGTCGACGACCTCGGTCACCCCGTCCAGGTGCGGGTGGAGCAGATCGAGAAGGCGCATCAGGAGGTCCTCGTGAAGACGTGGAAACCGACCCTGTTCTCCCGGAAACCGTACGGCGTGAAGCCGCCGTACCGCAGTCCGAGCGGTTCGACGGCGGCGCGGTACTCGGCCGCAGGGCGGTGCAGGATGTAGTCGCCGCGCGCCACGCGCCCGGGCGCGTCCTCGTCGGTGACGACCAGCCGGCCGGTCAGCCGGACGAGGGAGGCGAGGTTGACCAGCGCGGCCCGCCAGGCGGTGTCGTCGAGCACGTGGAAGAGCACGTCCACGGCGAGCACCACGTCGTACAGCCACGGGCTCCGCCACGCCGACAGCTCCGCCACCGCGTAGCGGGGGCCGCCGCCGAGCGCGCGGCCGTGGTCCACCGCCGAGGGGCTGGCGTCGATCGCGTCGACGAGGTGGCCGCAGCGGGCCAGGGCCCGGGCGAAGTGGCCCTTGCCGCAGCCCGCGTCGAGCACGAGCAGCGGGTCGTTGGCGCGTTCGAAGTCGCCGGTGATGCGCAGCACCCCCGCGACGCGCAGCGCGTAGAAGATCTCGTTGCCCGGCCGGTCGAGGCCGATGTGGCCGCCGGAGGCGAGGTCGTCGTGCTCGCGGTGGCGGTTGTCCCAGTACGCGAGGGGGTCGTCCAGGCGCGGCTCAGACATGGTGGTCCAGCCACTCGGTGATGACGCGGGCGATGCGGGGCCCCGAGCGGCCGTCCCACAGCGGGGGGCCCTCGGGGGCGCGGGCCTCGCCGTCCAGCGCCTTGAGCAGGGCGGGGACCAGCCCGTCGGGGGCCACCAGGCGGTTGGTGCCGTGGGTGACCGTCACGGGCCGCTCGGTGTTCGGCCGCAGCGTCAGGCAGGGCACGCCCAGGACGGTGGTCTCCTCCTGCACTCCGCCCGAGTCGGTGACCACCGCGGCGGCGCCCCGCAGCAGCCCCATGAACTCCAGGTAGCCGAGCGGCTCCAGGATCCGGATGCCGGGCGTGTCGCCGAGCCCCGCCGCCTCCAGCGCGGCCCGCCCGCGCGGGTGCAGCGGGACCGCCAGCTCCAGGTGTTCCGCCGCCTCGCGCAACGCCGCCACGGCGGCGGCCGCGGCGGCCGGGTCGTCGACGTTGGCGGGACGGTGCAGCGTGACGACGCCGTAGCGCCCGCGCAGCCCGTGGGCGGCGCGGGCGGCCTCCGGGTCGAACCGCGGCAGGTGGGCCATCAGGGTGTCGATCATCGGGTTGCCGACGAAGTGCACCCGGGCGGTGTCCACGCCCTCGTCCGCCAGATGGCCCACCGCCTCCGGGCTGGTGACGAAGAGCAGGTCGGCGAGCTGGTCGGTCAGCCGCCGGTTGACCTCCTCCGGCATCGTCATGTCGAAGCTGCGCAGGCCCGCCTCGACGTGCGCCACGGGCAGCCCCAGTTTAGCGGCGACCAGGGCGGCGGCGAGCGTGGAGTTGACGTCCCCGTAGACCGTGACCAGGGCGGGCGCCCGGGCCGACAGCTCGTCCTCCAGGGCGGTCAGCAGGGCGGCGGTCTGCCGGGCGTGGCTGCCGGAGCCGACGCCGAGGTCCACGTCCGGCTCGGGCAGGCCGAGCTCCCGGAAGAAGACGTGCGACATCCGCTCGTCGTAGTGCTGTCCGGTGTGCACCACCGACTGCGGCTGCCCGGCCTCGCGCAGCGCGGCGACGACCGGGGCGGCCTTGACGAAGTTGGGCCGGGCGCCGACCACGTGGACTACCGAGCCGAGCACGGTGCCTCCCGTTCACTTGCCGTGCTTAGGGTGGGATTGTGCGTCGTCGTACTCTTCGTGCCTTGATTCTCGCCGCCTCCGTGGCAGTCCGTCATCTGCGGGACGACCCGGTGCGCGCGGCGTCCCTTGCCCTGAGGGTCGCCCCGGGGCCGGCCCGGCGGCCCGCCCGGTGGGCGCTGGCCCGGCTGCCCGAGCGCGATCCGCACCGCGTACGCGGCGGTGCCACCGCGTACGGGCCGCGGGGTGTGCCCGCCCCGGCCGGCGTGCCGGGGACGGCGGTGCCCGGGCGGGTGCTGCACCTGGTCACCAACTCCCTGCCGTACCGCAACGCCGGCTACACCGTCAGGACGCACGCCATCGCGCGCGCCCAGCGGCAGGCGGGCCTGGACCCGCAGGTCGTCACACGGCTGGGCTTCCCCGTGGCGCAGGGCGTCTGGGACGGACGGCCGGCGCAGGTCGTGGACGGGGTGCCGTACCACCGCCTGCTGCCGGTGCGGATGCCGGGGACGCCCGAGGCCGCCCTCGCCCGCAACGCCGAGCTCGCCGCCCGGCTCGTCGAACGGCTCCGCCCCGCGGTCCTGCACGCGGCCACCGATCACCCGAACGGCCGAGTGGCGCTCGCACTGCGCGAATCGTTCGGCCTGCCGGTCGTCTACGAGGTGCGCGGCTTCCTGGAGGAGACCTGGCTGACGCAGGGACCCGGGCGTGACCGTGACAGCGCGTCGTACCGGGAGCGGCGCGCCCTGGAGACGCACTGCATGAAGGCCGCCGACCTGGTGCTCACCCTCGGCGAGGCCATGATGGCGGAGATCGTCTCCCGGGGGGTGCCCGAGGAACGGGTGCGGGTCGTGCCCAACGCCGTGGACGACGTCTTCCTGCAGCCGCTGCCCGACCCCGGTGACCTGCGCACCCGTCTCGGCATCGGCCCGGACGAGATGGTCGTGGGAACGGTCTCCACGCTCACGCCCCACGAGGGCATCGGCACCCTGCTGCGCGCCGGGGCCGTACTGCGCCGCCGGGGGGTGCCGCTGCGCCTGCTGATCGTGGGGGACGGCCCGCAGCGGCCCGCGCTGGAGCGGCAGGCGGCCGGGCTCGGCCTCGGCGGGAGCGCCCTGTTCACGGGCCGTGTGCCGTACGCCGAGGTGCGCGCCCACCATGCCGTGCTGGACGTCTTCGCGGTGCCCCGGACGGGAGAGCGGGTGTGCCATCTCGTGACCCCTCTCAAGCCGGTGGAGGCGATGGCGAGCGGTCTTCCCCTCGCAGCAAGTGATGTCACGGCGATGGGGGAGCTGGTCGAAGACCAGGTGAACGGACGGCTAATTCCGTCAGGAGACGTAAATGCCTGGGCAGATGCGCTCGAAATATTGCTCTATAGTCCAAATCAACGGCGGATGATGGGCGACGCCGCCCGCGCACGAGTGGCCCGTGACCGTACGTGGGCCCACATCGCGGGGCGGACGCGCGACGCCTACCGCGGTCTGGGGGCCGTATAGCGCTCTGGATGGTGCGGCATGACGGTGGAGCTCGCAGTCGTAGGCCTCGGATACGTCGGGCTGCCCCTCGCCAGGGAGGCGGCGGCGGTGGGACTGAGCGTCGTGGGACACGATCTGGACCCCGCCGTGGTGGACGCCCTCAACTCCGGCCGCTCGCACGTGGACGACGTCCGCGACGACGACCTGCGGCGCATGCTGGCCTCCGGGTTCACCGCGACCACCGGCCAGGAGTGCCTGGCGGAGGCCCAGGCCATCGTCATCTGCGTCCCCACCCCGCTGTCCGAGGACGGCGGACCCGACCTGACCGCGGTCACCGGGGCCGCCGAGGCGGTCGCCGCGCGGCTGCGCCCCGGCGTCCTGGTCGTGCTGGAGTCGACGACCTACCCCGGTACCACCGACGAGGTCGTCCGGCCCCTGCTCGAGGCGGGCTCGGGGCTGCGCGCCGGGGTGGACTTCGCCCTCGCCTTCTCGCCCGAGCGGATCGACCCGGGCAACCGGACCCACGGCTTCCGTGACACCCCGAAGATCGTCGGCGGGCACACCCCCGGGTGCGCGGCGCGCGCCGTCGCGTTCTACGGCAAGCTCGTCGACACCGTCGTGCGGGCCAAGGGCACCCGCGAGGCCGAGATGGCCAAACTGCTGGAGAACACCTACCGCCACGTCAACATCGCGCTCGTCAACGAGCTGGCCATCCTCTGCCGCGAACTGGGCGTGGACATCTGGAACGTCATCGACTGCGCCGCCACCAAGCCCTTCGGCTTCCAGGCCTTCCGGCCCGGCGCGGGCGTGGGCGGCCACTGCATCCCGATCGACCCCAACTACCTGTCGTACAAGGTCCGCACCCTCGGCTACGAGTTCCGCTTCGTCGAACTCGCCCGGGAGATCAACCACCGGATGCCGGAGTACGTGGTGCGCCGGGCGCAGGACCTGCTCAACACGGCCGGGAAGGCGCTGCACGGCTCACGGGTGCTGCTGCTCGGCGTGACCTACAAGCCCGACATCGCCGACCGGCGCGAGAGCCCCGCCGTCCCCGTGGCGCGGCTGCTGCGCCGGCTCGGCACGGGGATCTCCTTCCACGACCCGTTCGTGGAGGCCTGGGAGGTCGACGGCGAGCCCGTCCCCCGGGCCGGCGACCTGGCCGCCGCCCTGCCGGAGCACGACCTGACGATCCTCCTGCAGGACCACAGCGCCTACGACCTCCAGGTGGTGGCGGACCGGGCCCGCCTGCTGTTCGACACGCGCGGACGGATCTTCCGGCCGGACGTCGAGGTGCTGTGATGCACGTACTGGTCGTCACCGTCGTGCACCACCCCGAGGACGCGCGCATCCTGCACCGGCAGATAGCCGCCCTCATGGCCCACGGCCACACCGTCACCTATGCCGCGCCCTTCACCGCGCGGGCGACCCCGCCCCGCCCCGGGGTCGAGGGCGTCGACCTGCCCCGGGCCACCGGACGGGACCGGCGTGCGGCCGTCCGTGCGGCCCGGCGCCTGCTGGTGCGGCGCGGGTCCACCGTCGACGCCGTCCTGCTCCACGACCCCGAACTGCTGCTCGCCCTGCCGCGCGCGCTGCGGCACTGGCACCGTACCGGCGCCCGGCGGCCGGCCGTGGTGTGGGACGTGCACGAGGACACCGCGGCCGCCCTCACCATGAAGGGCTGGGTGCCGCGGCCGCTGCGCCCGCCGCTGCGTCTTGTGGTCCGCGCGGCCGAACTCGCCGCCGAGCGGCATCTGCACCTGCTGCTCGCCGAGGACGCCTACCAGCGGCGCTTCCGCCGCGCGCACCCCGTGGTGCCGAACCTGGTCACCGTCCCCATGGACCCCCCGCCGGCGCCGGGCGACGACCGCGTGGTCTACCTCGGGCAGCTGTCCCGGGCCCGCGGGGCCGAGGAACTGGTCGCCATGGCACGGCTGCTGGCCCCGGACGTCCATGTGGAGCTCATCGGCGCCGCCGACGGCGACGTCCGCGCACTGCTGGCGGCGGCCGACCGCGACGGCGCGCTGCGCTGGCACGGTTTCCTGCCCAACGACGCGGCCCTGGGCCGGCTGCGCGGCGCCCTCGCCGGGGTGTCGCTGCTGCGCGACGAGGCGAACTACCGCCACTCGCGGCCCACCAAGGTCGTCGAGTACATGGCCTACGGCATCCCCGTCGTGAGCACTCCCAACCCCCTCGCCGCCGAGCTGGTCCGCGGGCACGACTGCGGCCTCCTCGTCCCCTTCGGGGATCCCGTGGCTGCCGCGGACGCGGTCCGACGGCTGCGCGACGACCCGGAACTGCGCCGCGCGATGGGCGCCCGCGGCCACGCTGCCGCCCGCGGCGGGCTGCACTGGCCCGACTGCGCCGGGCACTTCGTCACGAGCCTGGAGGGCTGGGCGGTGGCGGCGGCCACCGCCGCCACGGCGCGCGCCTCGGCGGCGCGTCCGTCGTAGCGGGAGCCTCGGCCGGCGCGGGGGCCCGGTCGCGGACCGGTGGGGCGGCTTCGGCGGCAGGGTCGCGGGCCGCGGTTCCGACTCACCGCAGGGCTGTCGGAGGCCAACGGCGTCGCCCGGACCTTGCCGCTGTGCCTGGCGCGGGTGCGTGCGCCCGGTCGCGGGAGTGGGCGCGTGGTGGCGCCCCTCCGCCGTGGCCCTTCAGGGACCGGCCGACCGCGGCGCGGGTCGGCCTCGGCGACCGCGTCCCCCGGCGGCGGATCCGTCGTGGCGGGAGCCTCGGCCGGCGCGGGCCTGGGCGGTGCGCCTGTCGTAGGGGGGATCAGCTGACGTGGGGTCCGTCCCGGCGTACTCCGTCCAGTTCCAGGACGAAGTCGGCGCCGAGGGCCGAGGAGGGGGTCTGGGTGCCGTGCGGGAGCCGCGGCAGCCGGGTCACGATGCGCAGCACCGAATCGACGGTCAGGGCGTAGCCGTTGGGGGCCGACAGCGCCGCCTGGGCCTCACCGCCGTGCGCGTCGCGGGCGCGGGCCCACACCTGGGAACGGGTGCGCGCCCGCGCGCGCTCGCCGGGGCCCGTCAGGAAACGTTCGACCCCCGCGCGGGCCAGCCGCCGTACCGGGCCGACCCCGAGCACGCGTGCCACCAGCGGGGCGCCCGGCAGCCAGGTGTACGTCGAGATGTTGGGGATGCCGGTCGAGTGGTAGGCCGTGCTGACGTCGCCCCAGGCGATGCCGGCGACCTGGCGCCGGCCGGTGCGGAAGGACGCGGTCACCCGGGGGTGCCCGAGCGGGACGTCGCGGATCACCCCGTCGACGCGGGCGCGGCCGCCGGCGCCCTTGTCGAGCGCCTCGAGCGCGGAGCGCGCCGTGCCGGGGCTCGCGCCCCCGCCGGCCACGAAGGCGATGTCCAGGTGGGTGGCGGTGGGCAGCGCGGCGGCGACGGTCGCGGCGAGGCAGTCGGTGGGGACGACGTCGAACCCCGCCCCGGGCAGCAGGACCACGCCCGCCGCGCGGGCCCGGGCGCTCATCGCGTGCAGCGCCTCGAGCACGTCGATCTCGCCGGTGATGTCGAGGTAGTGCGTGCCGGTGTCCAGGCACGCCTCGGCCATCGGCAGCGCCGTCGCGGAGAAGGGCCCGGCGCAGTGGGCCACGGCGTCCACGTCCGCGAGCGCCGCGCGCAACGCCGCCGCGTCGCCGAGGCCGACCACCCGGTGGTCCAGGCCCAGTTCGGCCGCGAGCGGGGCCAGCGCGGCGGCCGACCGCCCCGCGAGCACCGGGCGTTCCCCGCGGGCCACGGCCTCCCGTGCGACGAGGCGGCCGGTGTAGCCCGTGGCTCCGTACAGCAACCAGGTCATGCGCGTGTGCTCCCTCGTCGGTTCCGGCCCCCGGGGTGAGGTCTCCGGACACCGAACCTACCGGTCGGTCACCGGACTTCACCCCCCGGCGCGTCGCGGGCCTGCGGCGCCTCGCGGGAACCGAGGCGGCCGTTGAACCACTCCCGGCCGCCGTCCGTTACCCCGGGTAAAGGGAGTGCGCCCGGTCCGTGCGCGCCCCCGCCGCGCACCTGTCCTGTGAGGAGCCACCCCATGACCCCCAGCACCGCACGCGCGCCCGGAGGGACCGCCGCCGAGGTGTCCGCCGCGACCCGCGTCGACGCACGCACCTGGGACCTGACGGTCGCCTCGGCGGCGCTCGGCCGCCCGGCGGCGGTGCGGATCGTCCTTCCCGCGGACTTCGCGCGTGCGCCCGGGCGCACCTGGCCGGTGCTGTACCTGCTGCACGGGCCGCACGAGGACCACACCGCCTGGAGCCGGCAGGCGGGCGTCGAGCGGCTCACCGAGGGCGGCGGCCTCATCCTCGCCATGCCGGACTGCGGCCCCGCGGGACTGTCCAGCCACTGGCTCGACGGCTCCGACTACGAGACCTTCCAGCTGGGCGAAATCGACGGGCTGCTGCGCCGCGACTACCGGGCCTCCGGCGTACGGGCCGTGGCGGGCGTCTCGACCGGCGGCCACGGCGCCATGGCCCACGCCGCCCGCCACCCGGGGGCGTTCCGCGCCGCCGCCTCCTTCAGCGGCGTCCTGGACACCACCTTCGCCGGGGTGCCCACCGCCCTCGACGCCCTCCTGCTCCGCGAGAGCCTCTGCCCCGGGTCCCTGTGGGGCGACCCCGTGGACCGGTGGGACACCTGGCGGTCCTTCAACCCCACGGCGCGCGCGGGAGGGCTGCGCGGCACCGCGCTGTACGTGTCCTGCGGAAGCGGTGCCGCCGCCCCGGCCGCGGGCGGCGGCACCGAACTGCTTCCGGAGGTGCTGGAGAGCACCCTGTGGCCCGCCACGCATGTCTTCGCCACCGCGCTGGAACTCCGTGACATCCCGGTGACGACGCACTACTACGAGGGCGGCCGGCACGAATGGGCTTACTGGCGACAGGAGTTCGCGACGGCGTGGCCGCTGCTCGCCCACGCGCTCGGCCTGCCGGGACCTCCGGGCGCGTGACGATGAGACGATGAGCGGGTCAGAGGGTGAGAGGAAGGCCCCTAAAGAGGGGCGCGCGCTCACTCGTTCCAGTGGCGCTGCCCGCTCCGGACGTACCACCGGCGCACGAGCCGCGTTGCAAGGGGACATGGACAGCAGCTCATCCTCGACCCGTGGATGCCTCCTCGAGGGCCACCCGGACCATCACCGGACCTTCGCCGAACTCACCGGCGCCTACTGGATGGATCCACCGATCTACACGGAACTCCTCGCCGACTGGCGGGCCCACGGGCGCGCCGTCCCCGGCTCCGCGGGGCCGGACGTACCGCGGGCGGCCTCCTTCAGCGGCGGCAGTCTGCCGCAACTGCTGCCTGGAACAGCGCCAGTTCCACCACGGTAGGGGTGTGCAGGGTGCCCGTTCCGTCGGGGGGCACCAGCCACCGCAGGGCCCCCGCGGCCCGGTACGGGGGCGGGACGGCGATCCAGGCGCCCCTGCCGGCGTAGCGGATCCCGGTGCCCACCCATCTGCTGACGGGGTCCGGCGGGAGGAAGAAGCCGACCCGGCGGGAGGCCGTGTCGGCGAGGGTGGGCCCGGGTTCCGTGCGGGGGAGGCGCAGCAGGGCGTCGAGGGCGAGCAGGCCGAGGTCCTCGGGCACGCTGAGCACGTCCCAGAAACGCCCGGCGGGCAGCAGGACGGTCCCGCTCTCGCCGTGTTCCCATTCCCGTTTGCACGCCCGCGGATCCGCCGCGGCGGCGGCCAGCCACTCCATTGCCTGTTTCGGTGCCGCATTTCTCATACGCTCAACCTTGGTAGATATTTCTAACCGGCGGAAGGGGTGGCGGGGGATGGCGTTTTGGAGCGCGAAACGCCTGTTTTCCGTACGCCTGTGCGGCGTTGCGGCGCGGGCCCGCCGTGCCCTGCACGGCGGGCCGCGGGACGGTGCCGCACTCGAACGGCTGGTGAGGACGGCGGAGCGGCTGGACTACGGCGGCGGGCCGCCCGCGGCGCCGGACCGGGAGACGCGGCGCCGGGGCTGAGGGATTCCCGCGCACCGGCGGAACGCGGGTTCCGCCGGGAATTCCGGGACTGCTGCCGGGGAATGTGCTCGCCGTACGGCCGAAAAGCGCAAAGGTGTTCGCGTGTGCAGAGGGAATGCCCCCGCCGGAATCCGCAGGGCCGGTTCGCGGGCGTTCCCTTCGGACACCGTTGGGGTGCCGGTGCCGGCCCCGACGGGGCGCGGGCTCGGGCCGGTCGCGGATGACCGCCGCCCCGCGCCCGGCCGCCTCGCGACCGCACCCGCGCTCCCGAAAGCCGGGCGGTCAGTCCGTCGGCGGCGCCCCCTGGTACGCCGCCGTCAGCAGCGCGCGCAGCCCGTCCGCGTCCGCCGGGCGCGGGTTGGCGTACGAGGCCGCGCCCACCAGCTCCACGACGCGGCCGATGCCGTCGGCCGGCAGACCGACCTCGGCCAGCGAGCGCGGTGCGCCGAGCCGCCCGCCCAGCTCCCACAGGGCCCGTGCCGGGTCCTCGGTCCCCAGCGCCCGGCGGAGCGCGGCCGTCGCGGCCGGGGTGTCCTGGGCGTTGAAGGCGAGGACGTACGGCAGCAGCACCGTGTGCGTCGCGGAGTGCGGCAGGTCGAAGGAGCCGCCGAGCACATGGGCCAGCTTGTGGTGGAGGCCCATCGTGGTCGCCCCGAGGCACGCCCCGCACAGCCAGGCCCCGTACAGGGCGTGACCGCGCGCGTCGAGGCCGCCCGGGTCGGCGACCACACGGGGCAGCGCGTCCGCCAGGGCCCGCACCCCCTCCTCGGCCATCAGCGACACGATCGGGGTGGCGTCGGGGGCGTACAGCGCCTCGACGGCGTGGGCGAGGGCGTTGACGCCGCTGGTGCCGGACAGCGCCGGCGGCATCGACAGGGTGAGCTCCGGGTCGTAGACGACGCTGCGCGGCAGGACGCGGCGGTCGCGGCCGGTGCGCTTGACGCCGTCCTCCGTCAGGCCCCAGACCGGGGTCATCTCGGAGCCCGAGTACGTCGTCGGCACGGCCAGCAGCGGCAGCCCGGTGCGCAGCGCGACCGCCTTGCCCAGGCCGACCGCGGAACCGCCGCCGACCGCGACCAGCCCGTCGGCGTCCAGGTCCCGCGCCACCGCGACGGCCTCGTCGGCCACCTTCACCGGCACGTGCATCACCGCGCCCGGGTGGACGCCCGCGCAGACCGCACCGAGGGACGCGGCGACGGAGCGCGCGGTGTCCTGACCGTGCCGGCCCGACAGCACCAGCACGCGGCGCAGGCCGAGCCGGCCGGTCTCCTCCGCCACGGCCGTGGTGGCGGCCCCGGCGCGGAAGACGACCCGCATCGGCAGCGCCTCGTGGACGAACTCCAGGCTCATGACCGCTGCAGCACGATGTCGAAGGTCGCCAGCCGGAAGGGGTTGGGAACCCCGTACCCGGCCGCCCGCTCCGGGTCGTCCACCTCGGCGAACTCCTGGACCAGGCTCTTCTTCACCGCGAAGACCGCGTCCGAGTCCAGGTAGGGGCTGTCCTGGACGAACACGTGCGTGGTGACCGGCTGGTGGCCGGCGGCGGCCGCGATGAAGTGGATGTGCGCGGGCCGGTACGGATGGCGCTCCGTGGCGTTGAGCAGACCGCCCACCGGGCCGTCGGTCGGGATCGGGTAGTGCGCGGGCACGACGGTGCGGAACCGGAAGCGGCCCTCCCCGTCGGCCTCGAACAGCCCGCGCCCGTTGCCCTGGGGCTGCTCGCCCGGCTGCTGGACGTCGTAGAAGCCCTGGTCGTCGGCCTGCCAGACGTCCACCGTGGCGCCCGGCAGCGGTGTGCCGTCCACGGAGACCACGCGCCCGGTGACCACGCAGGGCTCACCCGAGCCGATCATGTCGATCGCGTCGCCGAACTCCCGCGCGGGGGAGTCGACCATGTGGAACGGGCCCAGCACGGTGGAGTCGGTGGCCCCCTCCCCGGCCGACTTCCGCTGGTTGATCGTCTCGACCAGCATCGACACCCCGAGCACGTCGGACAGGAGGATGAACTCCTGCCGTGTGTCGGTGCACGCCTGGCCGGTGCGGGTGAGGAAGCCGATCGCCGCCTCCCACTCCTCCATCGTCGGCTCGACGTCCCGGACGAAGTCGTGGAGGTGCCGGGTCAGACTGCCCAGGACCTCCCGCAGCCGCGGGTCGGGCGTCCGCGCGAAGCTCTCCACGACGGCCGGCGTCGCGCTCTGTTCGGTGAAGTCCATGCTCTCTCCTCGTCAGTCCCGTCCCAGGATGCGCCGCAGCGCCGCGCCGAGCACGGCCCGCGCTTCGGCGCCGTCGGCGGCCCCGTCGGCCCGCCGGAAGGCCACGTACAGGTCCGGCCGGACCAGCAGCGCGCCCGTGTCACCGATGCCGCGCACCCGCGCCCAGTCGCCGTACGGGTCCTCGTACTCCCGGCCGGGGCCGATCAGCGCGGTCGCGATGTCCAGCCCCAGCTCGGCTCCCGCCGCGCGGGCCGCCGCCACCCAGGCCTCGCCGCCGATGCCGGTCAGCAGCGCGAACCGGCCCCCGCCGCCGAGGTCGAGGGTGGACAGCGTGCGGGTGCCCGCCGTCAGCCACGCGTGCGGCAGCTTGGCGCCGGGGCGGCTGCTCGGCTGGTGGTACAGCTCGGGATCGCGGTCGAAGCCCGGGTCGTCGGTGCCGTCCGGGACGACAGCGGCCGAGGCGTAGCGCTGGTTGAGCTCCACGCCGTGCGCGTTGAACTCGTACCGCTTGAAGTCGATCGCCTCGCGCAGCCGGGCGCGCCGCTTCTCGCCGGCCGGGGTCGCGTCCTTGCGGGACTCCATGTTGGCGATCAGCTGCTCCGGGCTCTGCGGCGCGAGCAGGTCCAGCGCGTCGAAGACCGGGGCGGTCTCGCCGATCGACTTGTTGGCGCGGGTGACGATCTGCTTGCCGACGGGCGCCCGCTCGGCGGTGTAGGTGTCCAGCAGCGAGGGCGCGGCGGTGCCGTCCAGGACCAGCTTCAGCTTCCAGGCCAGGTTGTACGCGTCCTGGATGGAGGTGTTGGAGCCGAGTCCGTTGGACGGCGGGTGCCGGTGGGTGGCGTCGCCGGCGCAGAAGACCCGGCCGTGGGAGTACGTCTCGGCGTACATCTCGTTGACCGTCCACGCCGAGGAGGAGCGGATGGTCACCGGGATGTCGTCGTCGCCGACGAGCTGCCGGACCACCGACAGGGCGTACTCCTCGGTGAGGTCCGGGGGCGCGCCCTCGACGTCGTAGCCCCACACGATCAGCCACTCGTTCCACGGCCGCACGCAGCGCACCAGGCCCGCGCCGATGCCGCCCACGGTCGCGCCGGGGGTGAGCACCCAGTACAGGGTGCTGGGGCGGTGGGCGACGTACCGGGACAGGTCGGCCTCGAAGACGATGTTGACGCTGCCCGCCACGCCCATCTTGCCGCCCATGGGCAGCCCGGCGTCCTCGGCGACCTTGCTGCGTCCGCCGTCGGCGCCGATCAGGTACTTGGCGCGGATGGTGTACTCGTCGCCGCGCAGCCGGTCCTCCACCACGGCGGTCACGCCGTCGGCGTCCTGCTCGAAGGACTTGTAGACGGTGCCGTAGCGCAGCCGGGTGCCGCGCGCCACGGCCGCCTCGACCAGCACCGGCTCCATCCAGTTCTGCGGCATGTCGCACATGCGGCTCGGGCTGGCCAGGTCGTGCGCGGCCTGCACCAGGGGGTCGTTGCCCCATGAGCGCAGCCGCCCCAGTTCCTCGCCCGCGAGGCTGGTGCAGAAGACGGTGTTCCCCATCAGGTGCTGGGGAGTGGCCTTGGCGACGACCTCCTGCTCGACGCCGAGGTCGCGCAGCACCTCCATGGTGCGCTGGTTGGTGATGTGGGCCCGAGGGGTGTCGGCCAGCCTGTCGTAGCGCGTGACGACGATGTTCGGCACCCCGTACGTGCTGAGCGCGAGCGCGGCGCTCGCCCCGGCAGGCCCACTGCCCACGATCAGCACATCGGTCTCGACGGTCTCCATCAACGCGGCTCCTTGACGGATAATTGAAATGGCAACGAACCGATCGTGGATCAGAGGGAGACCGCCGGCGTGTCTCAATCCGATACATCCCCTGAAGAGCTGCTGCTCGGCGCGTACCTGCGCGAGCGGCCGAACGGCCGGGCGGTCGTCGCGGCCGACGGCAGGACGCGGATCGTGAGCGCCGAGGCCGCGCGGCGGCTGTCCGACGAGTCACTCGCGCTGCTGGAGCGCCGGGCGGGCGGCATGGTCCGCGACGGCCGGACCGAGGGGTACGAGCTGCCCCTGCCGGACGGCGGCTGGCGGGCCCGGCTCGACCCCGTCCTGGACTCCGGCGAGGTCATCGGCGCCGTCGCCGTCCTGTCCGCGGCGGCGGAGGGCTCCGGCGGGCCGCCGGCGGTCCCCGAGCCGAGGCTGCCGGGGCTCGTGGGCGCGTCACTGCCCTGGCGGGCCGCGGTGGCCCGCGCGGTGCGGCTCGGGGGCGAGCAGGGACCGCTGCTGGTGACGGGGGAGCCCGGCACCGGCAAGACGACGCTGGCCCGCGCCGTACGGGCCGGCGACGTGGAGCTGGACGCGGCACAGGTGACCGGTGCGGCCGCCCATGACTGGGTGCGGCGGCTCGCCGTGCGCCCCGACCCGGGCCGGGTCCTCGTCCGCCACGTCGAGGCGCTGGACGCCGGTGCCGCGGCCGCGCTGGTGGCGCTCCTCGAACAGCGCCCCGTCCTGCGGCTGACCGCCACCCACACCCCCGGGGACCGTGCGGACCCGTGCCTGGACCGCCTGCTGGGCCGGCTGGCGGCGCGCTCGCTGTCCGTACCGCCGCTGCGCGAGCGCCCCGAGGACCTCCCGGGGCTGCTCGCCGCCCTCAGCCCGCGACCGGCTCCCGGCCACCCGCCGCTGACCTGGACCGTCGAGGCCCGGCGCACCCTGGAGCGGCACACCTGGCCGGGCAACGTCGCCGAGCTGGCGACGGTCGTCAGGACCCTCGCGGACGAGCGCCGGCTGAGCGGTCCGGTGCGTCCGGAGGAGCTGCCGGACGCCGTGCGCGGCGGCGCCGGCGGCCGCCGTCTGGGCAGCCTGGAGCGGGCCGAGCGGGACGCGATCCTGGAGGCGCTGCGCACCCACGGCGGCAACAAGGCGCGCGCGGCGAAGGCGCTGGGCATCGCGCGGGCCACGGTCTACCGCAAGCTGCGGAGCTACGGCATCCAAGGAATATAGTTCGAGATTCAACATGTTAGGTTGGGCGACAGAGACACACCCCGCAGAAGGAGATCCCCGATGGCCACCCAGCTGGATGTCCGCCGCGCCGGCCAGCGGTTCCACACCCGCGCCGGCTGGCTCGACTCGCACCACTGCTTCTCCTTCAGCCACCACTACGACCCGAAGAACACCCACTTCGGTCTGCTGCTGGTCTCCAACGACGACGTCGTCGCCCCCGGCACCGGCTTCGACACCCACCCGCACCGGGACATGGAGATCGTCACCTGGGTGCTCGACGGCGGCCTCGTCCACCAGGACTCCGAGGGCCACAACGGTGTCATCTACCCGGGCCTCGCCCAGCGGATGAGCGCGGGCACCGGCATCCTGCACAGCGAGAAGAACGACAGCTGGAAGCTGACCGGCGCGCCCGAGCACAAGGACCCCGTGCACTTCGTGCAGATGTGGGTCTTCCCCGACGAGCAGGGCATCAAGCCGGGGTACGAGCAGCTGGACATCAACGACGAACTCGCCCGCGGCGGCTGGGTCACCGTCGCCTCCGGCATGGACCGCGACCGCGACGAGCGGGCGATCTCCATCGCCCAGAAGCACGCCGCGCTGCAGGCCGCGCGCATGTCGGCGCAGCAGACCCTGACCCTGCCCACCGCCCCTCTGGTGCACCTGTACGTCGCCAAGGGCGAGGTCGCCGTCGAGGGCGCCGGGCTGCTCGCCAAGGGCGACGCCGTGCGCGTCACCGGGGCCGAGGGCCAGCGGCTCACCGCCGGCGCCGAGGGCGCCGAGGTGCTGGTCTGGGAGATGGACGCCGCCGTCAGCTTCGGGTGATCACGTGGTAGACCTTGGGGCCATGACCCGCACCCTCGCGAGCGCGCCGATCATGGTCCTCAACGGTCCCAACCTCAACCTGCTCGGCCGGCGGCAGCCCGAGATCTACGGCTCCGAGAGCCTCGCCGACGTCGAGGCCCTGTGCGCCGCGACGGCGGCGCGGCTCGGGGGGACCGCCGACTGCCGGCAGAGCAACCACGAGGGACAGCTGATCGACTGGATCCACGAGGCCCGCGAGCACCACGCGGGCATCGTGATCAACCCCGGTGCCTACTCCCACACCTCGGTGGCGATCCTGGACGCCCTTAACGCCTGCGACGGCCTGCCCGTGATGGAGGTCCACATCTCCAACATCCACCGGCGCGAGGCGTTCCGGCACCACAGCTACGTCTCGGCGCGGGCCGACGCCGTGATCGCGGGTTGCGGCGTCCAGGGCTACGCCTTCGCCGTCGAGCGGATCGCCGCGCTCCTGGACGCCGGCGCCCGCTGAACCGCCGCCGGGCAGCGGCCGGACCGCCCCTGAACCGGCGCGCTCAGGCCTCGCCCGGCTGCCAGTCCGGCCACTCGCCGGGGTGGTCGGCCCAGTGCACCTGATCCGGGTCCGACACGTCGATGTCCGGGAAGGTCCCGCGCACCCGCAGCTCGAACTCCTCCCGCTCCAACTGCTCCCAGCCCACACCCCGGATGTGCACCCTGCGGTAACGGTGGTCGGCCCCGAGCGGGGCCACGTCGACCTTGTGGGTTGTCTCCATGCCTCCAGGGTGCACCCGGGCCGGTGCCCCCGCAGGTCCGGTGACCACCACCTCCGCCGGGCGCAGCAGGTGCGCGCCGACCCGGTAGCCGGACCGTACGACGGTGCCGCAGACGAGGCGGTCCGCGCCGTAGGCGCCCGACGAGCCGACCGCCTCGTGACGCGCCGGGTCGAAGGGATCCCCGGGCTCGCCGAACGACCGCAGGCCGAGCTCCGCCAGCCGCGCCTCCAGCACCTCGACCACGGCGCGGAAGCCACCGGTCACCTCGCCCAGCTCCCGCGCCCGGTCGACGGCGTCCAGCACCGGCAGCAGTCCGTGCAGCACGTTCGCGACGGCGATCTCCCGCACCGCCAGCCGGTCGCGGTGCACGCGCTTGCGGTAGTTGTCGTACTCGGCCTTGAGCCGTTGCAGGTCCGCCGTGCGTTCGACGAGCCGCGCCCGCAGCCCGCCGCCCGGAGGCGGGCCGGCCCGGTTCACGCCGTGCCTCCCTCCCGCTTGTCGTCGTCGACGATCTCGGCGTCCACCACGTCCTCGTCGCCCTCCGGCGGCGCCGCGTGCGGGGCCCCGCCCTCGCCCGCCGCGGACCGTTCCGCCTGGGCCTGGGCGTACATCGCCGTGCCGATCTTCTGCGCCGAGGCGGTCAGCCGCTCGGTCGCCCGGCGGATGCCGGCGGAGTCCTCGCCCTTCAGCTGCTCCTTCAGGTCCGCCACCGCCGACTCGACCTCCGACTTCAGGTCGCCCGGGACCTTGTCGGGGTTGTCCCGCAGCAGCTTCTCGGTGGAGTAGACCAGGCTCTCCGCGTTGTTGCGGGTCTCGGCCTCCTCACGGCGCTTGTGGTCCTCCTCCGCGTACTGCTCGGCCTCGCGCATCATGCGGTCGATGTCGCTCTTCGGCAGCCCGGAACCGCCGGTCACGGTCATCTTCTGTTCCTTGCCGGTGCCGAGGTCCTTCGCCGTCACGTGCATGATGCCGTTGGCGTCGATGTCGAAGGAGACCTCGATCTGCGGGATGCCGCGCGGGGCCGGCGGCAGACCGGTCAGCTCGAACACCCCGAGCTTCTTGTTGTACGCCGCGATCTCGCGTTCGCCCTGGTAGACCTGGATCTGCACCGACGGCTGGTTGTCCTCGGCCGTCGTGAAGATCTCCGAGCGCCTCGTGGGGATGGTCGTGTTGCGCTCGATCAGCTTGGTCATGATGCCGCCCTTGGTCTCGATGCCGAGGGACAGCGGGGTGACGTCCAGCAGCAGGACGTCCTTGACCTCGCCCTTGAGCACCCCGGCCTGGAGGCTGGCGCCGATCGCCACGACCTCGTCCGGGTTGACGCCCTTGTGCGGCTCCTTGCCGGTCAGCGACTTCACCAGCTCCGTCACCGCCGGCATCCGGGTCGAACCGCCCACCAGGATCACGTGGTCGACGTCCGCGACGTTGATCCGCGCGTCCTTGACCGCCTGGTGGAAGGGACCCTTGCAGCGCTCCAGCAGGTCCGCGGTCAGCTGCTGGAACTGGGCGCGGGTGAGCTTCTCGTCCAGGTGCAGCGGGCCCTCGGCGGAGGCCGTGATGTAGGGCAGGTTGATCGTCGTCTCGGTGGACGAGGACAGCTCGATCTTCGCCCGCTCGGCCGCCTCGCGCAGCCGCTGCAGCGCCATCTTGTCCTTGGCCAGGTCCAGCCCGTACGCGTTCTTGAAGCGCTCCACGAGGTGGTCGACGACCCGCTGGTCCCAGTCGTCGCCGCCCAGCTCCGTGTCGCCGTTGGTGGCCTTGACCTCCACCACGCCCTCGCCGATGTCCAGCAGGGAGACGTCGAAGGTGCCGCCGCCCAGGTCGAAGACGAGGATCGTCTGGTCGTTCTCCTTGTCCAGGCCGTACGCCAGGGCCGCGGCCGTGGGCTCGTTGATGATCCGCAGCACGTTCAGGCCGGCGATCTCCCCGGCCTCCTTGGTCGCGGTGCGCTGGACGTCGTCGAAGTACGCGGGCACCGTGATCACCGCGTCCGTGACGTCCTCGCCCAGGTACGCCTCCGCGTCCCGCTTCAGCTTCTGCAGCACCCGGGCCGAGATCTCCTGGGCCGTGTAGCGCTTGCCGTCGATGGTGCCGGAATCGGGGAACCGCCAGTCGGGGTCGCCCATGTGCCGCTTGGCCGAGCGGGCGGTCCGCTCCACGTTGGTCACGGCCTGGCGCTTGGCGATCTCGCCGACGAGGACCTCGCCGCCCTTGCTGAAGGCCACCACCGAAGGTGTGGTCCGTGCCCCTTCCGTGTTGGTGATGACGGTGGGCTCACCGCCCTCCAGAGCGCAGACCACCGAATTGGTGGTGCCGAGGTCAATACCGACCGGACGTGTCATGTCAGCTCGCCTCCTCCCCTCCAGGGTGCGACGAGCGGGGGCCGACCACCAGACGGCCGCCGCAACCCGCGCCGGGGAGCGCAGGGCAATGTCCCGGAATATTCGCGGGGCCCGGACAGCGGGCGCTGCTAGCGTCGGCGGGATGTCCTCACTGCATGCGGGAGTGATCCTCTTCCACGACCAACGCCTCGCCGTACACAGCGACTTGAGCCTGCCGCAGGCCACCGTCCCGCCTCGCGGCGACCCCGCGGAGACCGCCCGCGCGGCGGCCCGCGACGGCCTCGGCGTCGACGTCAGGACGGACCTGCGGCCCTGCCTGGAGGTCCGCGCGACCGGCGGCACCCATCTGTACTACCGGGCCGCCGTGCCACTGCCGTCCGGCCCCCCGCCCACCCGGCTGCTCAGCAGGTCCGAGGCCCTGCACCTGCCGCTCGCGCCCTGGACGGCGTGGGAGGCCATCCTGCGGTCCTGGGACGGCCCGCCCTGGTGGCGGGGCCGCCTCGTACTGGAGGACCCGCTCGGCCGGCCGCCCAAGCGGACCCGGGCCGGCGCGGTGATCATCCGCGACGGGCGCATGCTGCTGATCCGCTGCCGCCACCGGCGCGGGGACTACTACGAGATCCCCGGCGGCGGGGTCGAGCCGGGGGAGACCCCCGAGACGGCCGTCCTGCGCGAACTCGCGGAGGAGACCGGGCTGAGCGGCACCGTCGGGCAGGAGATCGCCCGGGTGAACCGGCTGCACCAGGTGCACCGCGGCTCGCACCCCGGGCACTACTTCCTCGTCGAGGCGCACGGTGAGATCGGCCCCCGCTCCTCCCTCGACCTGGAGGAGGGCGCCGCCCCCGTCTGGGTCCCCGTCGACGACCTGCGGCACCTGCCGCTGTGGCCCAAACGGCTGGGCTGGCGCATCGCGCACTGGCACGGCGAGGGCTGGCCGAAGTCCCCCGCGGAGTTCTGCGACTCACTGCTCGACCTGAGGGTGCCCTGCGACTGGTGACGCGGCGCGAACGGCCGGGCGCCCGGGCACCTCGCGGTGGCAGGATCACCGGTATGGCACGCATCACCCTTGTCCGGGGCGACATCACGCAGCAGTCCGTCGACGCCGTCGTCAACGCCGCCAACTCCTCGCTGCTCGGGGGCGGCGGCGTCGACGGAGCCATCCACCGCCGCGGCGGCCCGGAGATCCTCGAGGAATGCCGCGCGCTGCGCGCCTCGCGGTACGGGCGCGGCCTGCCGACCGGACAGGCCGTCGCCACCACGGCCGGCCGGCTCCCGGCCCGCTGGGTGATCCACACCGTCGGCCCCGTCCACAGCACCGGCGAGGACCGCTCCGAGCTGCTCGCCTCCTGCCACCGCGAGGCGCTGCGGATCGCCGACGAGGTCGGCGCGAAGACGGTCGCCTTCCCCGCGATCTCCACCGGCGTCTACCGCTGGCCCGTCGAGGACGCCGCGCGCATCGCCGTCGCCACCGTCCAGGACACGGACACCGAGGTCGAGGAGGTCCGCTTCGTCCTCTTCGACGACGCGGCCTACGCCGCGTTCGCCGCCCGACTTCCCGGGGGAGGGCCGGGTGAGCGGTGACCTCGGCTTCCGGGAGCGGGGCGCGGAGCGGTGCCCGGCCCGATCTGCGGGTTAACCGGGGCGGAACTCTTGGTCATCGATTCCTTTGGGAAAGGTCCGGGACCGGAAGCCCTGCCTAGCATGAGGTGACCACGCACCGTACGACCCGGGGGCGGCCTGGAATGCCGTTGTCCGGCCCCGGGCCGCGGCTCTCGCGTCCGGGCGTACCCGCCGGGATCCTGGGCGCGGACCGGTCGCAGACCCGCATGGGTCCGGCCCGACCGGGGCTGCGGGCACACGAGATCCTGGAGAACACGTGCAGTTCGAGCTGACCGGACGGACCGGCTTCGGCAGCGGCGGCGACCTCGGCACCGCCCAGGCGGGCCCCGACCGTACCCGCGAGGACCTGCCGGAGCCCGACCGGGAGCCGGGCCACGCCGAGGAGGCCCTCGAAGCTTCCGCCTCGGACGGCGAGTGGACCCCGCTGCCCCGGCTGAGCCGCGCCCAGCGGGAGGCGGTGGACGCCGCCCTCGACGAACTGGTGGAACGGCTCGCCCTGGTGGCCACCCTGTGCGAGGCGAGGCGGACGGTGTGAGCCCCGCCGACCACGGAACCGGCCGCGTCGGACGGCGCGGCTTCCCGCGGCGCGCGGCGGTCGCGGGCACCGGGCCCGCCGTCGGCGGTGCGGCCGCACCGGACCGTGCCGCCGCCACCGGCGCGTATCGCACCTCGCGTCGCAGGCGCGGCGCCACCGCCTGACGGGCACGGGCGATCCCGGCCCGCCGCGGTCACCCCGACCGCGCCGGGCCCCCGCTCAGGGCCGCAGGGCCAGCACCGTGTCGACGGTGTCCGCCTCGGCGGCCGTCTTGTCCTCGCGGTAGCGCAGGACGCGGGCGAAGCGGAGCGTGACGCCCGCGGGGTAGCGGGTGGAGCGCTGCAGGCCGTCGAAGGCGATCTCCACGACGAGTTCCGGGCGGACCCGGACCACCCACCCGTCGTCGCTCACGGCCAGTTCCCGCAGGCGCTCGGTCTGCCAGGCGAGCATGGCGTCGGTCAGGCCCTTGAAGGTCTTGCCCAGCATCGCGAAGGTGCCGTCGGGGCGGCGCGCGCCGAGGTGGAGGTTGGACAGCTTTCCGGTGCGGCGGCCGTGGCCCCACTCGGCGGCGAGGACCACCAGGTCGAGGGTGTGCACCGGCTTGACCTTGAGCCAGGCCGCCCCGCGCCGCCCGGCGCTGTACGGGGCGTCGAGCGCCTTGGCCACGATTCCCTCGTGGCCGCGCTCCAGCACCTGCTCCGCGAAGTCGCGGGCCGCCTGCCGGGTGGCCGGGTCGCCCGGGTCGGCGGCCACCAGCCGGCGCACCCTGCGCGGTGCGGGGGCGACCCGTGCCAGTTCCTCGTGGCGCTCGGCGGTGGACAGGTCCAGCAGGTCGCGGCCGTCGACCGACAGCAGGTCGAAGAAGACCGGTGCCACGGGCAGCGACTCCCGGGCGGCCTCGACGTCCAGCCGCGAGCCCACCCGGGAGGAGGTCTCCTGGAAGGCGCGGGGGCGGCCGTCCTCGCCGAAGGAGATGACCTCGCCGTCGAGCACGGCCTCCGCCACGGCCAACTCCCGTGCGGCGGCCACGACTTCCGGCAGCCGGCCGGTGATCTCGTCCAGCGTGCGGGTGTACACGCGCACGTCCTCGCCCTTGCGGTGCACCTGGACGCGGATGCCGTCCAGCTTCTCCTCCAGCGCGCACGGGCCCAGCCGGTCCAGGGCCTCGTCCACGTCCTTCGCGGTCTGCGCGAGCATCGGCTGCACCGGCCGCCCGACCTCCAGCCGGAACGCCGCGAGCGCCTCCGGTCCCCCGGCGAGCAGTGCCCGCGCGACGGCGCCCAGGGAACCGCCCAGCATCACCGCGCGCCGCACGTCCTCCGGGGGCACCTCCGCCGCCACGGCGAGTGCCTCGACCGCGAGCGCGTCGAGCGCCCCCTGCCGCAGCTCCCCGCCGATCAGCCCGAGCAGGAACGCCTGTTCCTCCTCCGTGGCCGCGCCCATGAGCTCCGCCACCAGCCGCTTGCGTTCGGCCGCCGCCCCCTTGCCGGTGACCGCGGCGATCCGGTCGAGCGTCCCGTGGACCTCATGCACCGTCAGCCGGGGCGCCGGTGCGGGCTCCCGCCGCTCCCGCAGGGTGCTCCAGCCCACCCCGGTGCGCCGTTGGGGCAGCCGCCCCGCCAGGTACGTGATCACCACGGGCGCCTCGTCGGGCTCCGCGGTACGCAGCAGCCGGGCCAGCGCCGCCACCTTCTCCGACCGGGCGGACGTGGCCGCCACCTCCCGGGACGTCCGGGCGAGCTCCGCGAGCAGCATGGCTCCATCCTGGACCGCCCGCGCCGGGCGCGCAGCCGTCGGGCGGATCAGACGGGGGGCCGTCCGCCCGTCATGCGGCGGTGCTGGACGAGCCGGGTGACGTCGGTGCCGGTGACGATGCCGATGGGGCGGCCGCCGTCGACGACGACGACCCGGACGCCGCCGGCGCCGGGCTGGAGGCGGTCGAGCGCGTCGTTGACGAGTTCCTCCGCCGTGCCGGTGGTGGTCCGGGACAGCGGGACGGCGACGTCGCGGACCCGCACGTCGGCGCGGCGGTCCGCCGGGACCGACGTGAGCCGGCGCAGCTGCACCACCCCGCTGAGGCGGCCGTCGAAGTCGACCAGGGGCAGGGTGGAGTGGCGGGCGGCCACGGCGACCTCGTCGATGAAGCGGTCCACCGGCAGCCAGTCGGGGCCGGTCACGACGGGGGCCGACATGGCGTCGGCGAGCCGTACGCCGCGCAGGGCGGCGCTGATGACCGCGCGCTGGCGCTCGGCGCCCGCGGTGAGGGCCATGAAGAGCCCGACCAGGGCGAGCCACAGGCCGCCGGCCATGCCGCGGGCGAAGGCGAGCCACCCGATCACGACGAAGAGGAAGCCGAGGACCTGCCCACCGCGCCCGGCGACCCGGTCGGCGCGGTCGCGGTCCCCCGTCCGCCACCACAGCAGGGCCTGCAGCACGCGGCCGCCGTCCAGCGGCGCGGCGGGCAGCAGATTGAAGACGCCGAGCAGCAGATTCGCCCAGCCCAGCCAGATCAGCAGCGCCCCCGGCACCGAGCGGTGGACCGCCGCGTCCACGCCGATGCCCGCGCCGAGCGCGGCGCCGCCGATGAGCAGGCTCGCCAACGGGCCGCTGACCGCCACCAGGAAGGCCGCGCCCGCGGAGCCGGGCCGCCCCATGCGCGTCATGCCGCCCATGGCCCACAAGGTGACGTCCTCGACCGACAGGTGCTCGCGCCGGGCCGTCGCCGCGTGGGCGACCTCGTGCGCGAGCAGGCTCGCCATCAGCAGGACCGCGCCCACCGCCGCCGCGACCGTGTAGGCGGTCGCCGACAGGCCCGGGACCCAGGCGGGCAGCGTCTCGCGGCCGAGCCCGTAGGCGAGCAGCACGATGAGGACGGGGACGCTCCAGTGCATCCGGAGCGGAACCCCGAAGACGCGTCCCACAACGACCGAACCGTTCATGACTCCTCTCTCCAGTGTCACTCCGCCCGGGCCGCGCCGACGCGGTGCTCCTGGGGGCTCACCCCCCGCACCCGCTTGAAGGCGGCGCTCAGCGCGAAGGGGCTGCCGTAGCCGACCCGGCGGGCGACCGCCCCGAGGGTGGCGTCCGGTTCGAGCAGCAGATCGGCGGCGAGCGCCAGCCGCCACCCGGTCAGGTACGCCATCGGCGGCTCGCCCACCAGCTCGCCGAAGCGCCGGGCCAGCGCGGCCCGCGACACGCCCGCCTCGGCGGCGAGCCCCGCCACCGTCCACGGGTGGGCCGGGTTGTTCTGCAGCAGCCGCAGCGCCCGGCCCACCACGGGGTCGGCGAAGGCCCGGTACCACGCGGGGGCCGCCTCGCCGCGCCGGGCGAACCACGCCCGCAGCACGGAGATCAGCAGCAGGTCCAGCAACCGGTCCAGCACCGCCTCCTGCCCCGGATCGTCCTTGACGATCTCCTCGGCCAGCAGCGGCGGCAGCGGGCTCTCCCACTCCCGCGCCGGCAGCACCAGGAGCGGGGGCAGCGCGTCCAGCAACCGCCGGCCGACCGCGCCGTCCACCGCGTAGGTGCCGACCAGCATGACGTCGGAGCCGTCGGCCCGGTTGCCCCAGGTCCGCACCCCCAGCGCCATCGCGTCGGCCAGGTCGTGGCCGTCCGCGGTGCGGCACACCGCACCGGGGAGGATCCAGGCGTGCGGCGGGGTCGAGGGGAGGTCGGCGACCGCGTACGGCACGGGGCCGCGCGCCACGGCCACGTCCCCGGGCCGCAGCCGCACCGGCGCGCCCTCCTCGGGCACGACCCACGCCGCGCCGCGCGCGACCGTCATCACGCACAGCGGCGCCCGGTCCTCGATCCGCACCGACCACGGCGGTTCCATGACCATGCGCAGCAGGAAGGCACCCCGCGCACGGGGTCCGTCGAGCAGGCCCGAGAGTGCGTCCATGTCCTCCAGCGTAGACGTCCGCGTATGGGAACGAGCCATTCGCCCATGATCCGTCTCAGCCCCTCTCAGCCGGGAGGACCCACCGGCGTCACGCCGGGTGACTGTCCGGATCTCATGCGTCACTTCCGCGCCAGGGGCGACGGCGGTCGGCCATTCCTGTGGGAAACCTGTGGGGATTCTGTACGTGAACGGTGACGCATGGTGTCGTGTACGCGACACCGGAACGGGGTGCACGACCCGGTGTCGCGACCCCTCAACGACCTGAAGGGAATCCCCCCATGACGTTACGTGCGTTGGCCATGAGCGGTGTGGCGGCCGCCTCGCTGCTCGGCCCGCAGGCCTGGGAGCCGGGCGGCGCCACCCTGCCGCCGCCGGACCGGATCGTCATCGACGTCGCCACCGTCAACGGTTCGGGCTGTCCGGCCGGCACCGCCGCCGTGGCCGTCTCGCCGGACAACGAGGCCTTCACCGTCACGTACAGCGCCTACATCGCCCAGGTGGGCGTCGGCTCCAAGCCGACCGACTTCCGCAAGAACTGCCAGCTCAACCTGAACGTGCACGTTCCGCAGGGCTTCACCTACGCGATCGCCGCCGCCGACTACCGCGGCTTCGCGCACCTGGAGCGCGGCGCCTCCGGCGTGGAGAAGGCGAGTTACTACTTCCAGGGCTCGCCCGAGACCAACGCCATCAGCCACACCTTCCGCGGCGCGCTGGACGACAACTGGCAGACCACGGACAGCGTCGACGTCGCCGCGCTGGTCTGGGCGCCCTGCGGCGAACTGCGCAACTTCAACATCAACACCGAACTGCGGGTCAGCGCCGGCAGTTCGGACCCGTCGCGGACCACGAGCTTCATGACGATGGACTCCACGGACGGAAGCATCAGGACCACCTACCACCTGGCGTGGAAGGAGTGCCCCGGCACGTAGTCCGCGGCGCCCCGCGGGTCGGGCCCCGGACCGGTCCGGGGCCCGGCCCGCGTCATCCGGCGGCCGCGCTCACGGGGCGGTGATGGCGTCGGCGACCCGTTCGGGCTCGTCGACCTGCACGTAGTGCCCGGCGCGCATCAGCAGGCGCAGTTCGCTGTGAGGGAAGATCACGGAGAATTGCCGGGCGACGCGGGTGTTGAGCCACCGGTCCCGGGTGCCGAAGACCACCCGGACCGGCGGCTGGAACTCGCGCATATCCGGGATGCGCCGCCGGCGGCTCAGCACCGCGTGCAGCAGTTCGTCGTTGAGCCCCCAGAACGCCGGGCGCGCGGCGGGGTACTGCGAGTAGAGCCGCTCGACGTACGCCTCGCGCACCTCCGGGTCGCTGATGAAGCCACCCACCTGCCAGGCGTAGAGCCTGCGGTCCAGGGCGGGCCGGCGCCTGGCGACGGCCCGGGCCGCCGAGCGCAGCAACGGGGTGGAGTACAGGGCGATCGCCGGAGGGCGGCGCAGCGCGGGGGTCCAGTGGTAGTAGGTGTTGAGCAGCACCAGCCGGGCCACGCGGTCGGGGTGCTCCAGCGCCCAGTCGATCGCGGGCGGTCCCGAGGCGTCGTGCGCCACCAGCACCAGGCGCCGGGCGGTACGGCCCGCCGCGAGGGCGTCGGCGACCGCGGCGAGGTCGTCCACCTGCTGGGCGACGGTGTAGGCGTGGCCGGACGGCTTGTCGGAGCGTCCCCACCCGAGGAAGTCGAACCGCACCACCGGCAGCCTGCCCTCCAGGTGGGGGAGGAGGCGGTCGTACAGCCGGCTGCTGTCGGGGAAGCCGTGCATCAGGACCGCGGGCGCGCCGGGCCCTGGGGTGATCTCGGCGTGCAGCCGGTAGGGGCCGTGCGACACGGCCAGCGCCTCGGTGGCCGGGGCCATGGCGACCTCCCTCGGCCTGTGGGCCCCCATGTGGTTCAGCCTAACGCGGTACGTCGCAGGGGTTGTGGGAGCGCTCCCATGGCCGTCATCATGCCCGCATGACCCCACGCGCCGTGATCCGCCCGTACCGCCCGGAGGACCGGGCCGCCGTCTACGACATCTGCGTGCGCACCGGCCACGAGGGCGGCGACGCGCGGCACCTCTACACCGACCACGATCTGCTGCCCGACAACTTCGCCGGGCCCTACGCCCACCTCGAGCCCGAACTCGCCTTCGTCGTCGACGACGGCACGCGCGCCGTCGGCTACATCGTCGGCACCGCGGACACCGCCGCCTTCGTGCGGCGTTTCCGCGCCGAGTGGCTGCCCCGGCTCGAACACCGCCACCCCAAGCCGTCCGGGCCGCCGGTCACCCTGGACGAGGAGATGGCGGACCTGCTGCACCGCCCGGAGCGCATGATCGTGCCGGAACTCGCCGGGTACCCCGCGCACCTGCACATCGACCTGCTGCCCGCGTACCAGCGGCTCGGCTACGGGCGGGAACTGATGGGCCGTCTCCTGGCCGCGCTGTCCGCCCGGGGCGTCGGCGCCGTCCACCTCGGCATGGTGACCGCCAACACCGCGGCCCGCGCCTTCTACGACCGGATGGGCTTCCGCGAGCTCCCCGTCCCGGACCCCGGTCCCCTGACGTACCTGGGACGCGGGACGTCGGCGACGGCCGGGAGCTGAGAGGATCGCGGTGTGCCGCCGGTGGGAGAGGAGCGTCGCATGGGGGTGCCCGGCCCCGAGGCCGACTGGGAGCCCGCGCCGCAGTACCAGGGCGGGAAGCGCAACCCCGCCCTGCAGATCGGGCTGTGGGACCGGGTCGCCTGTGACTTCCGATGTCTCGCGAGGCTGGATCCGCCTCTGGAGGCGTTCGCCGCGCGGCTGAGGCTGTCCGTCGAACGCAGCTGGCAGGACCTCGGCGACGTGGGCGTCGCGGTCTTCCGCATCGGCAGGACGGAGTACGCGCTGCACGAGTTCGACGGGGGCCCGCACGGCACCTACGCCTGGGTCCACCATTCCGTGGACGACCACGAGCAGGCACTGGACGTCCTGTTGCGCGCCCTCGGCGTGGGGCGTGCCGTGATCCGTCCGGGCACGCTCTCCACCGATCCGGAGGGGGCCTGACGGCCCCGGGCGAGGCCGACACGCTCTGGAAAGCGCTTGCGGCACGGCGGTAGAGTCCCCGCCTGCCGGTCGCCATGGGCGGTCGGTGCGCCGCCGAAGCCGTTCCCCGACCCCGGAAAGGCCGTATGCGAACCGTGACCCGGAAAGCGCCGACGCACCCCTTCCAACTGCCGCCCGAGGACCGGGAGCTGAGCCCGTACACGGGGTGGACCCGCGCCCACTGGGAGGCGGTCGCCGACGGACTGCTCGCCGCCGTCGCCCCGCACGCCACGCCCGGCGGGGCGCTGTACCACCTTCCCGGCGACCGGAACAGCGCCTCGGGCGCCCGATCGGACGGCCTGGAGGGGTACGCGCGCACATTCCTGCTCGCCGCGATCCGCGTGGCGGGCGCGGATGGTGACGATCCGTCAGGACTGTTGCAGCGCTACGCCGACGGCCTGGCCGCCGGCACCGCGCGGCCCGGCGGGGACGGGCCGGAGGACTGGCCCGTCGTGGCCGACCGCACGCAGCCGCTGGTCGAGGCCGCGTCCATCGCCATCGGGCTCCGGCTGACCCGCCGCTGGCTGTGGGACCGGCTCGACGGGCCCGTGCGCGAACGCGCCGGCGCCTGGCTCTCCCGGGCGGCCGTCGCGCAGGCGTGGCCCAACAACTGGGAGATGTTCCCGGCCACCGTCGGCGGTTTCCTCGGCGACCGGGACGCCGTGGCGCGCGGACTGCGGCGGATCGACCGCTGGTACGTCGGCGACGGCTGGTACACCGACGGGCACCTTCGCGCTTTCGACCACTACAACGGGTGGGCGCTGCACCTCTACCCCGTGCTGGAAGCCTGGTTCTCCGGCGACGCCGACCTGCTGGACCGCTACGGCGAGCGGCTGCGGATCCATCTCGCCGACCAGTCCCGCCTGTTCGGCGCCGACGGCTCGCCCCTCCACCAGGGCCGCTCGCTGACCTACCGCGTCGCCGCGGCCGCGCCGCTGTGGCTCGGCGCCCTCACCGGACACACCCCGCTCGCCCCCGGCACCACGCGGCGCCTGGCCTCCGGCGCCCTGCGCCACTTCCTGGACCGCGGCGCGGCGGGCCCCGACGGGCTGCTGTCGCTGGGCTGGCACGGCCCCTTCGCGGGTGTCCTGCAGGACTACTCCGGGCCCGGCTCCCCGTACTGGGCGAGCAAGGGCTTCCTCGGCCTGCTGCTGCCGCCCGGACACGCGGTGTGGACGGCGCCCGAGGAGCCCGCCCCCGTCGAACGCGGCGACGCCCTGACCGCGCTGCCCGCGCCCAACTGGCTGATCCAGTCGACGGCCGCCGACGGCCTCGTACGCCTGCACAACCACGGCAGCGAGGACACCCGTTACGCGGCCCACTACGCGCGGTTCGCCTACTCCACCGCCACCGCTCCGCTGACCGGGGACACGCCCCCCGACAACCACTTCGGCCTCCCGGACGCCGACGGCGGTGTCAGCGCGCGCACCAGGCTCACCCCGCTGGGCGCCGGCGAGGGATGGGCCGCCTCACGCTCCCGCGCGGGTGACCGGGTCCGCGTGGTGAGCCTCGTGATGGCCAGGGGCGCCGCCGAGATCCGCGCCCACCTGGTCAGCGGGGCGCCGCCCGGCTCGCCGGTACGGCAGACCGGCTGGCCCGCGGGCGAGGGCCTGACCTCGGAACTGCTGCCGCTGCACGGCCTCCGCGCCGCACCGGGCCTGCCGCCCGCCCCCACCGCCTGCACCGGACACGCGGTCACCCCCGTCCTCACCGGCGAGACCACCGAAGGCGGCGGCAGCCGCGGCGACCTCTTCCTCTGCGCGGCCCGGCTCACCGGCGCCGCCGACGCGGAGCCGCTGTCCGCCCTCGCCGGGGCGGAGGTCGGTGTGTCGCCGTCGGGGGTCCACGAGGTGACCGTCACCTGGGCCGACGGAGCCACGCACCGGGCGCGGCTGACCACGGCCGACGCGGTCGTGGAATCCTCGCCCCCGGACGCTCGTTGAGGCTGCCATGAGCGACAAAGACCTCCTCCGCCTGCTCGCCGACACCAAGGGGGGCGTGCTCGTCACCATCAAGCGCGACGGCCGCCCCCAGATGTCCAACGTCATCCACCACTACGACCCGGACGCGGGGGTGCTGCGGGTCTCCCTCACCGACGACCGCGCCAAGACCCGCAACCTGCGCCGTGACCCCCGCGCGAGCTACCACGTCACCACGGCCGACCGCTGGGCCTGGACGGTCGCGGAGGGCACCGCGGAACTCACCCCCGTCGCGGCGGACCGGGACGACGCGACCGTCGAGGAGCTCGTCGACCTCTACCGGGCCCTGCAGGGCGAGCACCCGGACTGGGACGACTACCGCCGCGCCATGGTCGAGGACAAGCGCCTCGTGCTGAAGCTCCACGTCGAGCGCGCGTACGGCCAGCCCCGCGGCGCGTAGCGGTCGCTCCGGCGTGGTCCCGCCGCCCGCTCCCGGTGGGGCGGGCGGCGTCCGGCCCGCGACGGTGGCAGCATCGAGACTGCGAGACACTGGGCGACACTGCGGGGGACGATCTTCCGCACCGGGGAACCGCCTGGTCACGGCCGTCCCGCCGGTCGTGGGCGGGAGCCGGTGGGCCGCCGGCGGCCGATTCCACAAAGGGGCGCGGAACCGGAATGACCGGTGTAGGAGTTGTCGCTGTACATACTGGTTCTGCCGGGGCCCGGACGGCTCACGGCACGTTCGTGACCGCCGACCAACGGGAGGTGCCGTGTCCGGCTCCAGTCCGAAGCGTTCCCTGCTCTCCAGCCTCATCCCCGCCTTCGGAGACAACCCCTACGGGGAGAGGATGGAGCGCATCCGGCGGTCGCCGAACTTCGCCGACGGGGTGTTCACCAACCCCCTGGGCGCACGTACGGCGCCCTCCGGATCGATGCTGCGGTTCGCCCGGACGTACTTCCGCAAGGAGGAGCGGGTCCGCAGGGCCCCCGCCGGCGACATCCCGCTGCACGCCACGACCCTCGCCGACCTGGCCGCACCGCCCGCCTCGGGCCTGCGGCTCACCTGGATGGGCCACTCCACCGTGCTCGCCGAGATCGACGGGCGCCGTGTCCTGTTCGACCCCGTCTGGGGCCGGAGGTGCTCCCCCTTCTCCTTCATCGGCCCCAAGCGCCTCCACGAGCCGCCGGTACCGCTGAAGGAGCTGGGCGAGGCCGACGCGATCGTCATCTCCCACGACCACTACGACCACCTCGACATGCCCACGATCAAGGCGCTCGCCGGGACCGGCACCCGCTTCGTCGTGCCGCTGGGCGTCGGCGCCCACCTGGAGCGCTGGGGCGTCCCCGCAGACCGCATGACCGAGCTGGACTGGCACGAGTCGACGCAGGTCGCCGGGCTCACCCTCACGGCGACCCCGGCTCGGCACTTCTGCGGCCGGGCGATCCGCAACACCCAGCACACCCTGTGGGCGTCCTGGGTCGTCGCCGGGCCCGAGCACCGCGTCTACCACAGCGGCGACACGGGATACTTCCCCGGTTTCACGGAGATCGGCGAGGCCTACGGACCGTTCGACGCCACCATGGTGCAGATCGGCGCGTACAGCGACTTCTGGCCTGACATCCACATGACCCCCGAGGAGGGCGTCCGCGCCCACCAGGACCTGCGCGGCGAGCTCATGCTCCCCATCCACTGGGGCACGTTCAACCTGGCCCCGCACCCCTGGGAGGAGCCCGCCGAGGGCACCGTCGCCGCGGCGCGCGCCGTGGGGGCCCGGGTCGCCGTGCCGCGCCCCGGCGAGCCCTTCGAGCCCGCGGCCGGGGTGCCGCTCGACCCCTGGTGGCGGGCGATCGCGCACGGGGCCGCCGCCCGCACCTGGCCCGCGCTCACCGACGACGCGCGGCCGGCCGCCCCGCAGCCGGACAGCGCCCCGGCGTGAGCAGGTCGTGAGCCGGTCGTGAGCGACCAGGGGGCGGTGCGCATGCCGCATCCGCCCCCTCCCGCACGGGCCGTCAGCCGTCGCCCGCGGCCCGCGTGAGCCAGGCCGTCGCCGCCAGGCTCGCCGCCGACAGCAGGAGCAGCAGCAGGGGGACGGCGCCGATGCCGGAGGCCTCGATGCCCTTGCCGAGCGCCGGCGGGGCGGCCACACCGCCGATCATCGACGCGGCGATGACCCACGCCCCCGCGCGCCGCGCACCGGGCACGGCCCGGGTCAGCCACGGCAGCCCCGTCGGGAAGACCGGGGCGATGAACAGGCCGACGCCCGCGTAGGCGTACGGCGCGAGCGTGGGCACGGCCGCCAGCGCCAGACAGCCCGTCATCCCGGCGCAGCACACCAGCAGGATCCGCGGCGCCGGGTAGCGCAGGGCCAGCGGGACGACGAGGAACCGGCCCGCGGTCATCATCAGCCAGTACACCGCCGTCGCGGACGCGGCGTACGCCACCGGGTGGCCGAGCGACTGCAGATGGGTCGGCTCCCAGCCGCCGACCCCCGCCTCCACCCCCACATGGAGGACGTACAGCACAACGAAGCCCAGCAGCACCGGCGTGACCAGCCGCCCCCGCGCCCCAGGCCGGGCGGCGGGCGCGGGCCCGGGAGGCTGTGTCCGCACCCCGCGCGTGCACAGCGCGAGGGCGCCCGCGAGGACGGCGCATCCGGCGAACACCGACGCGTAGCGGTCCGGGCCCAGCGCGGCGAGCAGGGCGGGCCCGGCGACCGCGCCGATCCCGAAGTGGGCGTTGAGGACGTTGAGCATCGCCGCGCCGCGGTCCCCGAAACCCACCGCGAACAGCTGGTTGAGGCCGTAGTCGATGCCGCCGAAGCCGAGCCCCGTCAGCAGCGCCGCGCCCAGCGCGAACGGCCAGTCCGGCGCGATCGCGAAGGCCCCGCTGCCCGCCGCCATCAGCGCGTACGCCACCGTCAGCAGCCCGCGGTCGCCGATCCGGCCGCGGACCGCGTCGAAGACGAGCACCCCCACGACACCGCCGACGAAGTGCGCGCTCAGCCCCAGCCCGGCCATTGACGGGGACAGCCCGTGCTCCTGCCGCAAGGCGGGCAGCGCGGGACCGTACAGCGCCTGGAGGGCGCCGATGAGCACGAACCCGGCGCAGGACGCCACCACCGCGGGCCGGCTGAAGAGCCGCGCCGCGGGCGTGGTCTCCCGCAGGACGGCGGTCACCGGCCGTCCGCGAGGGTGGTGAAGGTGAAGCCGAACGAGGCCTCGGCGGCCTCCAGCCGGTAGCGGGGCAGCACGCCGGGCCCGCAGGACTGGCTGCCGATGCCGTGCAGGGCGTGGTCGAGGTTGACCCACAAGGTGTTCCCGGGCACCAGGTCGCAGGTGTGCGCGGCGGCGTCCAGTTCCTCGCCGGTCCAGCGCCGGGCGGTGAACCAGAAGGGCGGGCCGCCCTCGATCGCCACCCCCGTCCCGTCCTCCCGGCGCAGCCGCACCCGGCGCACGTCGGCGCGCGCCCCGTTCTCCTGCGGGCGGACGTACGGGGTCTGCAGCGCGTCGACCGTCGCCGTGTGGAGCCCGATCCGGGACGCGGCCCGTGTGTCGGGATAGGCCTCGCCGGGGCCGCCGCCGTACCACTCGGCCCGGGTCAGCGTGCCGCACAGCCCGAGGCGGACGCCGAGCCGGGGCAGCGGCAGCGTCCACCGCCCCTCGGGGGTGACGTCCACCGCCAGGTGCAGCCGGTCGCCGTCGGCGGTCCACCGGTAGAGCGTGCGCAGCCCGAAGGAGGCGGCGGCGGGGGCGACCCGCGTGGTGACGGTGAGCGCGTCGTCCGCGGCCTCGACGCCGTCCACGCGGTGCCGCATCCGGTGCAGTCCGGCCTCCCGCCACAGCAGGCCGAAGCGCGGGTCGGACTGCCAGGGGGCGCCGAGGTCGTTGTCCGTCGGGGCCCGCCACACGTCCAGCCGGGGGCCGGCGAGGGCGAAGCCGTCGAGCAGCCGCAGTTCGCCGGTGGCCGCGTCGAAGGTGCCCGGGCCCAGCAGCACCACACCGCCCTCGGCGTGCCGGGGGCGGTGCGGGCGTTCGGGCTCGGGGGCCGTCCGGCGGCCGCCCGGGCGTTCCGCGGCGGGCCACTGGCCCCACGCCACCTCGTGACCGGTCGGCGCCCACGGGGTGTCCCGTGCCAGGACCGCCCGCACCAGCCAGAACGCCTCCCCGGACGCTTCCGCCGCCGCGGGCTCCGGCAGCTTCAGCTCCGTCGTGCCGCCCGCGGCCAGCGGCGGCACCTCCAGGTCCCCCTCGGCGACGGCCAAGCCGTCGGCCTCGTACGACCAGGTGAAGCGCAGGTGCGAAAGATCCGCGACGTCATGGCGGTTGGTGATGCGGACCGTGCCCCCGAGCGGGTCGCCCTCGATCCGCACCGGCTCGATCACCTTCTTGTACTCGACCAGACCGGGCGAGGGCGTCCGGTCCGGGAAGAGCAGCCCGTCGCAGACGAAGTTGCCGTCGTGCAGCTCCTCGCCGAAGTCGCCGCCGTAGGCGAACCAGCGCCTCCCGTCGGGGGTGCGGCGTGCGATGCCGTGGTCGATCCACTCCCAGACGAAACCGCCCTGCAGCCGCTCGTGGGTCTCGAACAGCCGCTGGTACTCGCCCAGTCCGCCCGGTCCGTTGCCCATGGCGTGCGCGTACTCGCACAGCAGGAAGGGCATCGCGCGCCGTCTGGCGTCGAGCGCGGGATCGTCCAGTGGCGCCTCCTCGCGCCTGCCGATCCGCTCGACCTCGGCGTGCCCGGCGTACATCCGGGAGTACAGGTCCGTGTCGGCGCAGGTCGGATCGCCCTCGTAGTGGACGGGCCGGTCCGGGTCCCGGTCGCGGATCCACCGCGCCATGGCGGTCAGGCCGCGGCCGGTGCCGCACTCGTTGCCCAGCGACCAGACGAGCACACTGGGATGGTTCTTGTCGCGCTCGACCATGCGGGCGGCACGGTCCAGCAGCGCCGGGGTCCAGCGGTCGTCGTCGACGGGGTTGCCCTCCCAGCCGGTCCCGGCGAAGCCGTGGGTCTCCAGGTCGCACTCGTCGACGACCCACAGGCCCAGTTCGTCGCACAGGTCGAGGAAGGCGGGGTGCGGCGGGTAGTGGCTGGTGCGCACGGCGTTGATGTTGTGACGCTTCATCAGCAGCAGGTCCTCGCGCATGGTGGCGATCTCCAGCGCGCGGCCGTGCTCGGGGTGGAACTCGTGGCGGTTGACCCCGCGGAACAGGATCCGGCGGCCGTTGACCTTCAGCACCCCGTCCTCGACCGCGACCGTACGGAAGCCGACGCGGAACGGGACGCGCTCGCCCGCGCCGGTGAGCACGGCCTCGTACAGCCGCGGTACCTCGGCGCTCCACGGCTCGGCGGGCACGCTGACCGGCTCGCCCGCCGCGACGTCGACACCCAGCTCCGGCACGGTGACCCGGCCGCCGGACGGGGCGTCCACGCGCAGGGTGCCCTCGCCGGTGGTGTGGTCCCAGCCGGCGTGCACGAAGAAGTCGGCGACGCAGCCGGCGGGCCGGTGCAGCAGCGTGACGTCCCGGAAGACGCCGGGCAGCCACCACATGTCCTGGTCCTCCAGGTAACTGGCCGAGGACCACTGGTGGACGCGGACCGCGAGCACGTTCCCCTTCGGCCGCAGCAGGTGCCCGACGGGGTACTCGGCGGGCAGCCTGCTCCCCTTGAAGACCCCCACCTCACGGCCGTTGAGCCAGATCCGGGCACAGGACTCGATGCCCTCGAAGCGCAGCACGGTCTCGCCGCCGGCGGGCCAGTCGTCCGGCAGCGCGAAGGTGTGCCGGTGGTCGCCGGTCGGGTTCTCGGTGGGGACCCGGGGCGGGTCGACGGGGAAGGGGTAGCGGACGTTGGTGTAGGCGGGCGCGCCGTGGCCGCCCAGCACCCAGTGGCCGGGGACGGCGAGGATGTCCCAGCGCGAGGCGTCGAAGTCCGGCCGGGCGAAGGAGGTGTCCTCGGCCCCGGCGGTCGGAGACAGCCGGAACCACCACATGCCGCTCAGGCTCAGCCGGGCCGCGTCGGAGGTGGGCACCCAGGCCCGGGGCGGCAGGGCGCCGTGGCCGGGGGAGAAGTCCTCGTAGTAGGGGAGTTCCGGCCGCGCGGCCGGGGAGCCGGACGGGTGCGCGGGCATGGTCATACGACTCCTCGGTCGGCCCTCGATGCCGGTCTGCCGTTCGCTGCGGTGTGCCGCCGGTGCGCGCGGGCGCGGTCGGCGCGGCGCTCCCCGGACGCAGGCCGCGGAACGGTGTGCGGTGGGGACGGCGACCTGTCGCCCGCGGTCCTCGTGCGGGCGTTCCCGGGCCCGCGCGGCCCGGCGCGGGCGGCCGCGCGGAGGTCACCCGACGTCCGCTCCACCCCCGGGTCCCCCTCCCGTGCCGCCGCCGACGGGAACACACGCTAGGCGCCGGGCGGGAGCCGGACAAGCGCTTCACGCACACCCCCGCCGGACCTCACGGCGCCGGGGACGGGCCGCCCGCGATCCGGCGGGCGAGCGCCGCGACGTCCACCGGGCGCGAGGTGTCCACCCGGTGCACGCTGCCCAGGCCCAGCGGCTCGGCCATCTCGGTCCAGAACCGCCACTCCTCCTCGGGGAAGCGCGCGCCCTCGGTGTGCACCGGGTGCCGCGCGGGCGCCCGCTCCCGGAACCTGCGGCGCGCGGTGTCGGGCGGCACGGCACACCACACCTCGTGCACCTCGGAGGCGCCCGCCCGCGTCAGGCCCGCGGCCACCACGGGACGCATGTGCGCCAGCCACGGGCTCTCCAGCACCGCCCCGACCGGTGCGTCGGCCAGCAGCGTCCACAACGTCTCGCCCGCCGCGGCCCCGAGGCAGCGGCTCCACTCCCGCCCGCCGCCGCCTGCCGGGCGCAGCGCGGCCAGCGCGTCGGCCAGGGTCTCCTTCACGGAGTCCTTGCTGAACAGCGGGAGCTCCAGTTCGCGGGCGAGCATCCGGGCGAGGGTCGTCTTCCCCGCTCCGGGCAGTCCGTTGACCAACACAGCTAACATGCGGCGACCTTAACGACGCCGCGGGCGGCGGTGGAGTACGCCGCCCCGCCGCCCGCGCGTCACCCGGTGCCTCACGGGCGGGCGGTGGCTCACGGGCCGGCGGTGGTCGGTTCCTCCGTGACGTCGATGCCCGTGAACCGGGCCCAGTTGCGTCCGATCTCGCTCCAGCCCGCCACCGGGCCGCCGCCCAGACGGCCGGTGAACAGCGGGCGCAGGTCCGTGTCGCGTTCGGCCCAGGCCGCCGAGAACTGGCTGCGGGTGACCCGGAGACTGGTGTTGAGCTGGACGACGGCCGCCCGCGCGCAGTCCTCGCGCCACTCGTCGTCCGTCCAGGCGGCGGAGCCGACGGGGGGCTGCGCGGCCAGCGCCAGGCTGAGGAAGCAGGCGGCGTTGTAGTTGACGAGGTATCCGGCGGCGGCCCGGTTCGAACCGCGGTGCCGGGGCGCGGAACCGGCGATGCCCGCCCGGCTGTGGGCCTCCCCGCCCGTGTGGTCCGCGCCCGTGTGGTGGTCGGCGTAGAGCAGGCGGCGCAGCCCCCAGTCGGGCCCGCCCCACAGCCGGCCCCACCGCGCCCAGCCCCCGGTGACCTCGCTCGCCACGTCGCGGAACGCCGTCCGCAACTCCCGCGGACCGGGGGAGACGTTCTCGCGCAGCACCTCGGCGGCGCTGGCGATCCGCACCGCCCCGCGGAAGGAGCGGCGGCGGGTGCGCAGGGCGGGACGGGGCCGTTCCATGGCCCACCACTGCCGCCAGTAGCGGCGTTCGCCGAGGTTGCGGCGGCCGGGGAGCCAGGTGCGGGCGTACCGGCGCAGGATGGCACGCCGCGACAGCCGCCTGAGCAGCAGTCGCAGGTGCTCCCGCGAACGGGGTTCGCGGCGTCTCGCCCGCTCGTCCCTGTGCGCCGGGTGGCGGCTCTCCTCGGCGCGGGCGATGGAGAGCCGGTAGGCCGTCTCCATGTGCTCGGGCCACAACTGGACGCAGTACTTGTAGACCTCGACGGCCTGCCGGATGTAGTCACCGGGCTCGGCGACGCCGGGGAACTGGCTCATCAGCTCCAGGACGCCCGCCTGGTGCAGCCGGACGGTGAGGTTCCCCGGCACCAGCGCCGCGGCCTCCTCGAAGTGCTTCAGGGCCCGCTCGTGCCCGGCCCGTTCCCCGGTCACGTCCCGGTGCTTGTTCGCGGCCAGCGCGTCTTCCTGCGCCTTGGTGCCCATGCGGTAGCAGCGGTACGCGTCGGGGTCGTCGCCCCAGCTCTCCCAGCGGGGGATGCGGTCCTGCGAGCGCGGGTCGGCGAGGATCTTGACGGTGCAGTAGCAGGCGACGCGTTCGTACAGCTCCCGGTCGGCGTCGCGCCTGGCGCCGTCCGGGGCGCCGGCCTCCGGCGCGCGGCCCTCCATCCTTCTTCTTCGGAGGGAATCCCCGCCTTCAAGCGGGGAGGGAATCCGATCCTGAGCCCTGCGGCGCGGAGCGCTGCGCAGTTTCGGAGCGCTCCGCCAGTGGTCCGCGCTCAGTCGGGCCGTTTCTGGTTGTCGATGTAGTCCTTGACCACCTGGAGGGGCGCTCCACCGCATGAGCCGGCGAAATAGGAGCCGGACCAGAAGCGGCCGTGCATGATCGCCTGGTTGGCATGGCCGGTGTACTCCTGCCGTAGGCGGCGCGAGGAGACGCCTTTGAGGGAGTTGACCAGGTGGGAAAGTGCGACCTTCGGCGGGTAGTGCACCAACAGGTGCACGTGATCCTCTTCGCCGTTGAACTCGATCAGGTCGGCCTCGAAGTCCTGGCACACTTTTCGCATGATTTCTTCGCAGCGCGTCAGCATGGCGTCGTTGAAGACGGTCCGCCGGTATTTGGTGACGAACACCAAGTGCGCGTGCAGGTGGTAGACGACGTGACGGCCGCGCCGTACATCGGGGTCTGGTTCCCAGCGTGGTGACATAAGCCAATGTTAGAGTCGAGGTCGACTCGCGCCGAAGGGGGTGGGCTGATGATCCGTGCGTACAAGTTCCTTATGCGGCCCACCGTCCGTCAGGACCAGGCCTTGTCCGAGATGCTGCGGGATCACTGCTCGCTCTACAACGGCGCGTTACAAGAACGCCGCGACGCCTACCGGCACGTGTCGAAGACGAGCGTCACGTACGGAATGCAGTCCGCGCAGCTCAAGGACATCCGGGCATTCGACGCGGAGTGTCAGGGCCGTTGGTCGTTCTCCTCGCAGCAGGCCACCCTGCGCCGGCTGGACAAGGCGTTCACCGCGTTCTTCCGCCGCATCAAGGCCGGCCAGGCGCCCGGATATCCCCGCTTTCGAGGGGTGAACTGGTTCGATACGGTCGACTTCCCCAAGGACGGGGACGGCTGCCGCTGGGACAGTACGCCGCACGACCCGGTCACCCGCGTCCGCTTCCAAGGTGTCGGGCACGTCAAGGTGCATCAGCACCGGCCGGTGGTCGGCAAGGTCAAGACGGTCAGCGTCAAGCGCGAGGGCCGCAAGTGGTTCGTCGTGCTGACCGCCGAACAGGACCAGCCCGAGCCGCTGCCCGCGACGGGCAGTGCGGTCGGCATCGACCTGGGCATAGCCAACTTCCTCGCCGACTCGGGCGGCGGATTCGTCCCCAACCCGCGCCACGGCCGTGCCAACGCGGCGAAGCTCCAAGCCGCGCAGCAGGCCCTGGCGAAGTTCCCGCGTGTACGCCGGGACAAGCTCACGGCCAACCACCGCCGCGCGGTGGAGAAGGTCGCCAAGCTGCACGGCAAGGTCCGCCGCCAGCGGCTGGACCACGCACACAAGACCGCCCTCACGCTGGTCCGCGAACACGACTTCATCGCGCACGAAGACCTCAAGATCCGCAACATGAGCAAGACCCCGGCCCCGAAGCCGGACCCCGACCAGCCGGGCAGCTTCCTGCCCAACGGGGCCCGTGCGAAAGCTGGGCTGAACCGCTCGATCAACGATGCCGGATGGGGGGTGTTCCTGACGATCCTGCACGCCAAGGCTGAAAGCGCCGGACGGGAAGTGATCGCCGTGGACCCCCGCAACACCTCACGGCGGTGCCCGCAATGCGGGCACACCGCCAAAGAGAACCGGCCCACACAGGAAAAGTTCCACTGCGTCCCGTGCGGCCACACCGCGCACGCGGACACGGTGGGCGCCCTGAACGTTCTACGGGCCGGGCTGGTCCGTCGCGAAGCCCAGCCGGCATAGCGAGAAGCCACCCCGTCCACGGGGTGGAGGAGTCACGATGGTCGCGGCCACCACCGTGTTCTTCGGCATGTACAGGATCCGCACCGAGAAGCGGGTCGGCTGGTCGCCCGTCGACAGGCGGTGCAGCATCACGTGGTACGCCCGGGGACGGAAGAACGCGAGCCGCTTCATCACGTCCACCCAGCCGTGCGGGGAGGAGGCGGTCTCCGGCGCCGGATCGGGCCCGATGGTCGTGCCGCTGCCGGGGGTCAGGACGTTCGGGCCGAGCGCGTCGGCGGCCATGTGCTCCGTGATGTACGCGGCCAGTTCGGCGGTGGCCGCGGACTCGTGGCCGTGGTCGGGGCCTCCCGGCCCGCCGCCGTTGCCGCGGTGGCCGTTGCCGTGGCCGTCGAGCAGACCGCGGTCCTCGCACACCACCACGGGCAGCAGCCGGTTGCCGCGGTGGCGGCGCAGCAGCCCCGACCCCAGCCGTACCAGGCCGATGAACACGGCGACCGCGAAGATGCCGAGCACCCACACGGCGGTGCCCCCGGACTGCTCCCAGAACCCCTGGGGCCACGGGCCGCCGTCCCCGGCGGCCGCGGGCGCGGCGAAGACCGTCCCCATGGCACATCCCCCCGTCACATCCCCCTTGTGTGCTCTTGCGATGATCCCCGTTACCGGAGATCGCCAAGCCCGTGCAGGGGTGGCGAATCGTCACACCGTCAACTCGCGTGCCGTCGCGGGGTGTCGTGCGACGCACGGGGACGGATCGCGCCGAAGGGCTCCCGTCAGGCGGGCGGGGCGACCAGCGTGCCGGACTGCCCGGCCCGGAGCAAGGCTCGGGCGACGAACCCGTCCGCCTTCAGCTCCTCGACGACCTCGCGGAGGAAGGCGACGGACTCCGGCAGCCGGTCCACCGTCGTGCCGACGGCCTGCCGGATCTGCATGAACGCGCCCTCGACGAGGCGGAGGTCGGGGTGCCGAGCGACGTACCCGGCCATCGGCTGCCCGATCCCGGCCGCGACCTCCAGGCCCTCGGCGCGGAAGACGTCCACCCCCTCGTCCCCGCGGACGACGGTGGCGTGGCGCAGCGTGCGCGACAGGAAGAGGTCGTAGGCGGAACCGCGCTTCACGCCGATCCGGACACCCGCGCGGTCCACCTCGTCCACCGCGCCGACCTGCGAGCCGCGGGGCACGGCGAACACCCCCTCGATCACCACGTACGGCGCGGTGAAGGCGACCTCCGCCTCCCGGGCGGGCTCGACCGCCAGGAAGCAGATGTCGGCCCGACCCGACGCCATGGCCTCGAACGACTTGCGTGCCGCGTCGAAGCAGACCGGTTCCACCGGCACGTCCAGCCGGGCGCCCACCTTGCGCGCGATGTCGACGGTGACGCCGCCGGGGGACTGCGCGGTGCCGTGCGCCAGCACCGGGTTGCCCAGGTTGATCGACGCCCGCAGGACGCCCGTCGGCGCCAGGTCCCTCACGACGGCGGCAGTCACGGTGGTCATGGTGCGGAGTGTAGGCCCGCCCTCGCCGACTGCCCGGCACGGCCCCCGCCGACGTCTGCCGCCGCCTCGTTCCGGTTGCGGCCCGGCGTCTTGTCAACAGGGTGACGGGGGCGTTGTCAGTGGCCTCGCCTAGTGTTCCGGTCACTTGATCACGGCGTTGCAGGGAGGCACGCATGGGGTGGGTCACGGCGGGCGACTACGAAGTCGCCCTCGACGAAGGGAAGGTCGTGTGCCGCAACGCGACCGGCCGCCGGCTGAAGTCGGTGCCGGCCAAACTGGCGGACGACCCGGCGGTGACGGGACTGCGACAGCTCGCCGAATGGCTGGAACGGCACGAACGCCAGTGCCTGGCCGACGTCGAGCGCTGGATGGTGCGTTCGCTGCCGGTGCCCCTCGCCGTGATCGGCCGCGTGTGGCCCGACCCGGCGTGGCGGGCGGCCCTGCGGGACCTCGTCGTCACCGGGGAGGACGGTCAGGTCGCCGGTTTCCTGCGGGACGCCGACACCGAGCGCGGCCTCGGCCTGGTCGACCTCGACGGCGACACCGTGCGCATCGCCCCGGACATGGTCCGCATCCCGCACCCCGTGCTCCTCGACGACCTGGAGGAGCTGCGGGAGTTCGCCGTCGAGCTGGGCGTGGAGCAGAAGGCGCAGCAGCTCTTCCGCGAGGTGTGGCAGCGGCCCGCCGGGCTCGACCCCGAGGGCACGCTCGTCGAGGAGTACGCGGGCGGCACCTTCAAGGAGCTGCGCTTCCTGCACGGCCGCGCCACCTCCCTCGGCTACCGCGTGCGCGGCGGGCACTCCGTCTGCCCCGTTCTGGAGGACGGCCGCGCCGTCGAGGCCCGCATCTGGATCGGCGACTACGACGGCTGGAGCGAGACCGAGACCGGGTCCCTGTCCTGGACCGACACCGCCGGGAAGACCCTGACGTTCTCCCAGGTCGGCGCCGTCGCCTGGTCGGAGGGCATGCGCATGGCGGCCGCGCTCTACGCGGGACGCGACATCGAGGACGAGGAGCAGGCGGCATGAGCACGTACGACCCCACCACCACGGCCGCGCTGCTCGACGCGGGCGCCGTGCTGCCGCCCGGCACCAGCACGCGCGAGGACGCCGACATCCTCACCGTCCGCACCTACACCCACCCCGTGCTGGACGACCGGCGCGTCGTCCGGCTCGTGCCCGGCACCCTCGGTGAGGCCGAGGACCTGGCCCTGGACTTCCTCGGTCTGAGCCGTGAGGACGAGGCCCCCGAGGTCGGCCAGGTCCGCCGGGAGACCCTCGGGTTCCCCGCCTGGGCCCTGGTCAACGACCCGGCCAACGGCCACCACGCGCTCGCCCTGGTCAAGGACGTCGAGCGGCTCGCCCGGATGGCCAAGTCCCGCGCCGGCGCGGCCAAGGACGGTTTCGACGCGCTCGCCGAGCGTCTGGGCCGCGCGGTACCGCACTTCCTGCCCACCTTCCACGAGCAGGCGGCGCGCGTCTTCCTCCAGCACGAGAACACCACGTACGCCGCCGCCTTCTTCGGCAAGGCCCGTGCCGCCGAGCGCGTCCACGGCCTCGCCGTCGACGAGGACCGCCAGCGCGCCGTCTTCCTGGAGTTCGCCTTCGCCGGCGCCCTCACCGTCAAGGCCCTCAAGGAGCACGTCAAGGACCTCGCACGGCGCCTGGACCCAGGCGAGGCCTGGCGGCAGTTCCGGCAGCTGACGGTGGAGCGCTGCGCCGCCGGGATGCCCCCGTACGCGTCCCTGCCGCAGGACGCCCGCAGCCTGATCAAGGCAGCGGGCCTCAACCGGGTCACCGAGGAGTGCGCCCTCGTCGCGGACCTCGTCGCCTCGCCCGCCGTCGTCCGTGCGCCCGGCTCCTTCTGGACCGCCTACCGCGCCACCCTCGCCGTCCTCGCCGAGCGCGAACCCGCCGTCCGGGCACGGCTGCTGGAGATCATGCCGGCCGGACTCGGCCGCGACGCCGAGGGCGACGAGTTCTGGCTCGCCCTGCTCGTCGAGACCGGTGCCGACACCCTGCTCACCGGCGAGGCGGGGGAGGCCTCGCGGGCCGTCGACGCGGCCGACTGGCTCAGCCGCTGGGCGAGCCACCGCAAGCACGGCTCCGGCGCCCCCGAACGCTCCGCGGCCACCCTCGACCTCGTCAGCCGCATGGCGCCCCGGCTGCGGGCCGACGGCAGGCCCGTCGACCTCTTCACCGGCCGCTGGCACCACGGCGCCGAGCTCGACCTGCTCGACCTGTGCGCCGCCGAGCGCGTGCCGCTGACCGTCCCCGCCGAGGACGTGACCGTGCACCTGCCGCTCCACCGCTGGCTGGAGACCGCCGACCCGGCACGCCGCGACCTCGTCGCCACCGGTGCCGACCCGCGCCTGCGCCGCCTGCTGCACAAGGCCGTCGGCAGCCTCGGCGAGGACCGCGGACTGTCCGGCGTGCTGGAGGCCCTGGCCGGCCACCCGGTGCTCGGCGACGTCCTGCGCGCATGGCTGGAGGAGGCCGCCGCGCAGTTCACCCGTGCCGCGGGCCTGCCCGCCGCCCGCAGCGCGATCAGCCGGCTGCGCCCGTTCCGTTCCGTCGCGGCCCGGGTCAACCCGCAGGCCGTGGGCCGGGTCGCCGCGCAGGAGATCGCGCCGCTGCTCGGCCGCACGCTGCGCGAGGGCATCCTCGACGAACTGGGGTGGCCCGCCCTCGACGAGGGCCTGCGCCTGCTCGACGCCGCGGTCGCCAAGAACAAGGACCACACCCTGGCCGTCGCCGAGGCCTGGCCCGCACTGATCCTCGCCCGCGGGGACAAGGCCGTCGTCGTCGGGCCCGACAAGGTGCTGCTCGACCACGACCTGCGCATCCCCGTCGAACTCGACCGCTGGCACCGCCCCCACTTCCGCTGGGCCGACGGCGAACTCCTCGTCATGTGGCGGCAGGACGACAAGCAGCTCGGCTACTGGTCCGCCCGGCCCGCCGAGGTGTTCACCCTCGGCGGCGAACAGCTCCCGCACTGGTGGCACGGCCACGTCGCCGCCCCGTCGATCCCGCTGCCCGGCGGCGGCCGCGCCACCGGAGGCCGCACCCTGCACGCCGGAGACACCGTGCTGCCGGCCGGCCGCCCCGTACTCGGCGACGGCACCGCGCTCTGGCGCCAGGGCAAGCAGGGCCGCCACGAGGTGTGGATGGAGTACGACCCGGCCTCCGGCACCCACGGACGCGCCTCGCTGCCCGCCTTCCTCCGCTCCGGCATCCTCGACGGCGCACGGCTCAGCCAGGAGGACTGCGAGGTCCTGCCGCTGCAACCCGGGCTCGAGCGGAGCCCCTTCGGCACCGACGGCACCGTCCTCGGCCGCTGGGTCCGCGTCGAGGGCGAGGGCGGCGGGTCCCGCACCGTCGCCGGCACCCCGGACGGCCGCACCGTCGCCCTCCCCACCCGTAAGCAGGGGTGGGCACGCCGCGTACCGCTCGGCGCGCTGCGGCTCCCCGGCGGGGCCGAGCCCGTCGTCGCGCTCACCCACCAGAAGGTGTCGCTGTACGCGGCGGGCGACGTCACCTGCGACGACGAACTGGGCAGCGTGGCGTTCACCGAGCAGGGCGGCGAGTTCGCCGCCGGCACCCGCTACGTACCGCCGCTCGCGTACTGGCACGCCCTGCGCCCCCGTGACGAAGGGGCCTCCGCGGTGCTCCGCGCCCTCACCGACGAGCAGGCCGCCGAAACGCTGCGCGTCGCCGCCCACGCCCTGGCGGAGCACCAGGCCGAGGTGAACAGGACGAAGAAGTACACCGGTCCGTCCGCGGAGACCGTCGCGAGGTCCGCCGTCGCCGCCGCCCTTCCGGCCCTCACGGACGAGCGGCTGCTCATCGGCGTCACCGCCCTCGTCCGGGGCACGCTGCGCCACGCCGAGTCCGTCGCCTCCTTCGTCGTCCCGCCCACCGACAAGCCGCGGCAGTCGCTGCGGCGCACCCAGGACATGTTCGCCGACCACAAGCCGCTGCACGGTGACGACGGCACCCTGCGCACCGCCCTGGACGGCATCGCGGGCCGACGTGGCCACTGGTGGAGCGGCACCCCCCAGTGGAGCGCCCTGCAGCAGATCCGGGCGGTCAACCACGTCCTGTCCGGCAAGGAGGCCGAGGGCAAGCCGCTGCCGGACCGGGCGGAACTGGGCGACCCGGGTGACGGCTGGCACAGCGACGAACACACCGTCCCCGGCATGGGTCTGGGGTGGCTGCCCGCCCTGTCCGTGCTGCGGCCGCTCGCCTACCGGGCGGCGTCGCCCGCCGTCACGCAGGCCGCACGCGAGGCCCTCCTGCTGCTCTTCGACGCGATCACCGAGGGCCCGCTGGCGGTGCCAGGGAGCGGACTCCGCGAGATCGTCCTCGTGGAGAAGCACGGGAAGCAGCGGCGCGCGGGCCAGGTCCTGCGCAAGGACGGCCGCACCGTCGTGATCCTCGGCTGCCAGAGCGTCGACGGCGACCGCGACCGCGTCCACTGGCTCGCCCTCGACCACGACCCCACCGGGGTGTTCGGCGCCGTCGCCCACTTCACCCTGGAGGACGAGACGGACCGTACGCCGGTCTTCCCCGCCGAGCGGCTCACCGCCGTCACCCGCCTCATCCGCGACAAGGGCCCCGCGCCCTGGCGCCCCGACGCCCCCGCCGCGCTCGCTGCGGCGACCGGCGGCGGCCTCGGCCCCGTCCAGGCGACCCTGCTGCTCGCCGGGCGGCCGCAGGACCCGGACGCCGAAGCCCTCGCCCGCATCGACCTGAAGGCACGCCAGAAGGGCCTCGGCGAGGGCCTGCTCAGCTCCCTCTCCGAGGGCGATCACGCGGCCGTCCTCGGGGCCCTGCTGCCCGACGACCCCGCCGACCTGTGGGGCAGCGGCCCCGACACCGCCGCCGCCGGCCGGGTGTGGGGGCAGCGCCTCGGCGCCGTCGTCCGCCTGCCGGAGGACGTCGCCGCCGAACTCGCCGGAGTCACCACCGCGTCCGCCGAGGCCGTGCTCAACCCCGCGCTGACGCCCTGGCTGAGCCGCACCACCGTGCAACGCCCCGACAAGGACGGCAACCTCGTCCCCGCCGACCCCGCGGCCCTGCCCGGACGGCACGACATCACCGGTGCCGTCGCCGTGCTCGCCGGGCTCGCCTACGGACTGCCGTACGGACATCCGCTGCGCGCCGCCCTCCCCGAGGGCCTGGCGGCGCTGCGGCGCCGGTTCGCCGACCCGGGCCTGCTGGTCGACCTCGACATCGCCTGGACGGAGAAGGGCGGCCCCACCGCCGTCCAGATCCGCACGGCGTACGGGCTGCCCGCCGCCGGCGGCGCCGACGCGCACGGCCTGACCCACGCGGGCGACGCGCTCGTGCTCCGACCCTGGTACGGCGACACCGAGACGGTCCTCGTCCGCCCGGCCGGGCTGACCGGGTCCGAGGACCCCGTCCTCGGTCTCGTCGAGGGCCTCGTCGGCATCCGGGGCGGCGGCATCCAGGCGCTGCGCGCCGTGCTCGGCGGCGAACTCGCCCGCGCCGTCGCGGCGGGCGGTGAACCCGGCGCACCCGCCGGTCACGCCCAGGACCCCACGGTCTCCGTGCCCGCCCTGGTCACCGAGGTCGCCGCGGCCCACGGCCTGGGCGAGGACGCCGCCGCGCTCTACCTCCAGCTGCTCGCCCTGCCCGACCCCACGGACCGCAACTGCGCCCGCTGGACGGACTGGAAGCCCGCCCGAATGAAGAAGGCCCGCGCCGAACTGGCCGCGACCGGCCTCGTCGTCGAGGCCAAGCGCCCCCGAGCCGGCCGCACCCTCTTCCTGCCCTGCGGCTGGCGCGACCTCAAGGCGCCCGCCCTTCCCGTGGAGACCTGGAAGGAAGGCCTCTACCCGGTCCGCGACCACGCCCGCGTCGTGCCGCTGCTGCCCGTGCCCGAGCTGTTCGCCCGCGCCTGGGAACGCGTCCGCGCAGGCGACGCCCCCGGCTTCGAAGAACTCACCACCCGTGCCACCCGGAAGGGCCGCCGCCGATGACCACCACCGCCCCCGCCCCCGTCGCGCGGCAGATCACCCCGCCCGAGGACCGGTACGCCACCGAACTCGCCTTCCTCGCCGCCCACGACGGCGGACCACGTCCGCCCGCCTGGCGGCTCACCCCACGTGCCGTCGTCACCTTCGTGATGGGCAGCGGCGGCCGGGCCCTGCGCCTGCCCGACGACGCCGAGGTCCCCGAGGACGTACCGCGCCGCCTCGTCGTCGAGGGGAAGTTCGTCGGCGACCGCGCCCTGGTGGAGCGGTGCGTCGTCACCCTCGCCGGGGAACGCGGCCTGCTCCTCGTCGGCGAGCCCGGCACCGCCAAGTCGATGCTCTCCGAGCTGCTGTCGGCCGCGATCTGCGGCACCAGCGGGCTCGTCGTCCAGGGCACCGCCGGCACCACCGAGGACCAGCTCAAGTACGGCTGGAACTACGCCCTGCTGCTCGCCCAGGGCCCGAGCCGGCAGGCGCTCGTCCCCTCACCCGTGCTCACCGCCATGTCGCGCGGCGCCATCGCCCGCGTCGAGGAGGTCACCCGCTGCCTGCCCGAGGTGCAGGACGCCCTGGTCTCCCTGCTCTCCGAACGCCGCATCGCCGTCCCCGAACTCGCGGGCGGCGACGACGCCCTGGCGCACGCGGCGCCCGGCTTCAACCTGATCGCCACCGCCAACCTCCGCGACAAGGGCGTCTCCGAGATGTCCGCCGCCCTCAAGCGGCGCTTCAACTTCGAGACCGTCGGACCCATCGGCGACCTCGACGCCGAGACGGCGCTCGTGCGCAGCCAGTCCCGCGCCGCCGTCGAACGGGCCGGCGCCCCCTACGAGGTCGACGACGCCGTCCTGGAAGCCCTCGTCACCGCCTTCCGCGACCTGCGCGAGGGCCGCTCCGCCGAAGGCTGGGAGGTCGAACGGCCCTCCACGGTCATGAGCACCGCGGAGGCCGTCGCGGTCGCCGGCGCGCTGGGCCTGGCCGCGGCGTACTTCCCCGGCGACCGGGACGTGCTCGGCCTGCTGCCCGGCCACCTCCTCGGCGTCGTGCGCAAGGACGACCCGGCCGACGCCGCCCGGCTGCTCGGCTACTGGGACGGCCCGGTGCGGCGCCGCGCCGAGCAGGGCTCCCCGACCTGGCGCACCCTGTGGGAGCTGCGCGCCGTCCTGGAAGGCTGAGCCCGTGTCCCTCACCCCGGACGAGGCCGTCACGGTCCTCACCGACCCGGCGGCGCCCTACCTCGTCGGCGTACGGCACCACGCCCCGTCGCTGGCGGCCGCGCTGCCCGCCCTGCTCGACGGGGCCAAGCCCGACGTGCTGCTCGTCGAACTCCCCGGCGAGATGCAGGAGTGGCTGCCCTGGCTCGCCCACGAGGACACCCGGGCTCCCGTCGCCCTCGCCGCCGCCCCTGGCCACGGGGGCGGCGGTCCCGCCTTCTACCCCTTCGCCGACTTCTCGCCCGAACTCGCCGCCGTCCGCTGGGCGGCGCGCAGCGGCGTCCCCGTCGTCGCCTGCGACCTGCCGCTCGCCGACCGCGCCTGGGACGCCGGACGTACGACGGCCGCGCCGGGCGACTCCGGCCCCGGGCTGCAGGGGGCCCTGCGCGCCCGGCTCACCGGCCGCCCCGGCGACGACCTGTGGGACCGCCTCGTCGAGGCCTCCGCCCCGGGCTCACCACCTGAAGCGCTCCGCCGAGCCGCCCTCCTGACGGGATGGGCCCTGCGCCGGGACGCCGCCGAGGGCGCGGGCGTCCCCGTACTCGACCTGCGCCGCGAGCAGTGGATGCGGGCCCGCATCGCCGAGGCCACCGCGGACGGCCGCCGCGCGGCCGTCGTCGTCGGCGCCTTCCACGCACCCGCCCTGGTCCCGGCCGACGCGTGGCCGGCGGGCACCGCCCCCGTGGAAGGCCCGGACGCACCGCCGGTACCCGAGGGCGGCACGATGTGGACGACCTCCCTGATCCCGTACGCGTACCCGCTGCTGGACGAACGCTCCGGCTACCCGGCGGGCATCCGCGACCCCGAGTGGCAGCACATGGTGCTGGAGGCGGCCGGCGACCCCGCCGCCCTCGACGAGGCGCTCACCCGCGCCGCCGTCCGCATCTGCGCCGAACTGCGCGCCCAGGGCCACCCGTCGGGCCCGGCCGACGCGCGCGAGATCAGCCGGCTCGCCGGTGACCTCGCCCGGCTGCGCGGGCTGCCCGCGGCCGGCCGCGGGGAACTCGTGGAGGCGGTGCAGACTGTGCTGGCCCAGGGCGAGCCGTACGGCCGCGGACGGGCCGTGGCGCGCGCGATGGAACGGGTGCTGGTCGGCACCCGCGGCGGACGCCCCGCACCGCACGCGCCCCGCAGCGGCCTGGCCCCCGCAGTCGAGGCGGAACTGGCCGCACTGGGTCTGCCCGCACCCGGCCCGGACTCCGGCGCCCCGGCCGAGGCACGGGACCTGCGCCTGGATCCGCTCCGCTCCGATCTCGACCGCCGCCGCGAACTCCTGCTGCGCAGACTGTCGGTGTGCGGCGTGCCCTACGCCGAGCCGAAGGACGTCACGGGAGCGGCCGGCACCGAGGGCCTCACCACCCGCTGGGAGGTCCGCTGGACACCCGCCACCGCGGCCATGCTCACGGCGGCCGCGGTCCGTGGCGTCACCGCCGCCCAGGCCGCCGAAGGCGTGCTGCGCGAACGCCGCCGCCAGGAGACGGACGAGGGCGGTCCCACCGCGGCGCAGACCCTCGCCGGACTGGCCCGGGCCGCGGAGTGCGGGCTGCCCGGGCTCGCCGGGGAACGCCTGGCCGAGACCGCCGACGTGCTCCCCGCCTCCGGCACCCTCCCCGAACTCCTCGCGGGACTCGCCCTGCTGGACCGCGTCCGGGCCGGCCACATCGCCGGCCTCGGCGCCGACGAGGCCCGCACCGCCCGCGCCACCGCCGTCGCCGTGCTGCTCACCGCGGCGGCGGTCCGTCAGGTCGACGGCCTGACCGGGTCCGAGGACCCCGCCGACGCACACGCGCTGCTCGAACTCGCCCACCGCGCAGACCTGCTGGGCGGCGTGCGGCTCACCGACGCCCTCGCGCGGCTCGCCGCGGACGGCTCCCCGCTGATGCGCGGGGCGGCGGGTGCCGTCCGGGTCCTCCTCGGCCACGAGGCACCCGAGAGCCTCGGCGCCCGCGTCGCCTCCTGGGTCGACGCCGCCGGCGACCCCGACTCCCGTGCCGCCCTCACCGCCCGGCTGACCGGGCTGCTGACGGCGGCCGGCCCGCTGCTCGAGGCGGCCGCCCCCGCCCTGGAACCGCTGCTCGACCGCGTCCGCGACCTTCCCGACCAGGCCTTTTTGTCACGGCTCCCGGCCCTGCGCGGCGGCTTCGACACCCTCAGCCCGGCCGCCCGCGACCGTCTCCTTTCGGCCGTCGAGGAACGTCTGGACGCCGACGGCATCGCCGACACCGCGGGCGTCGACCCCGTCGCCCTCGCCACCTGGACCCGCGCCGACCTCGCCGCCCGCGCGACCCTGGACCGGCTCGGCCTGCTCTCGCACGAGACGCCCGAGGCAGCAGCAACGGCCGCCACGGCAGCGGCACTCCCCGCGGAGCCGGGCGCCACGCACGAACAGGCCCCCGATGCGGCTGTCCGCGAGGCCGGGCCCGCCGCCACGGCGTCGCCGGGTCCACCGCACGGTGCCACCACCCCCGGCGCGGCCGTTCGCGGCGACGCGGCCACCCGCGAGGGTGGACCCGCAGACGCGGCAGCCGACGGTGCGGGCCTCACCGGCCCGGCGTCGCCGGGCACGCCGCGGCCCGCCACCAGCCCCGGCGCACCGGGCGAAGCCCCCGCTGCCGCGGCCCGCACCCTCGCGCCCGCCGACCGGTGGCGCCTCGTGCTGGGCCGGCGAGGTGACCGGCTGCCGCCTTCCGCCGGGGCCCTGGCCACCGCGCTGGACGAGCTGTACGGCAACGGCCGGGGCGAGGGCAGCCGCGGCGACCTCGGCGGGCACGGCAGGGCCGGCGGCGACCGGGGTGGCCGCGAGGCGCCCTACCCCGGGGTGCGCGAGTGGTCCGAGGAACTGGCGGCCCTGTTCGGGCCCGGCATCCGCGAGGAGGTGCTGGCGGCCGCCGCCGCGTCCGGCCGCAAGGACGTGGTGGCCGAACTCGACCCCGACAGCGTGCGCCCCTCCGTCGACCTGCTGCGCACCGTCCTGCGGCACGCGGGCGGGCTGCCGGAGGCCCGGCTGGCCACGCTGCGCCCCCTCGTACGGCGCCTGGTCGAGGCCCTCACCCGCCAACTCGCCACACGGCTGCGCCCGGCGCTGCACGGCACCGCGCTCCCGCGCCCCAGCCGGCGCCCCGGGGGCGGCCTCGACCTGGCCCGCACGCTGCGCGCCAACCTGGCCACCGCACGCCGCGGTCCCGACGGCACCGTCCAGGTGATCCCGGAGCGGCCGGTGTTCCGCGCCCGGGCCCAGCGGGCCGCGGACTGGAGGCTGATCCTGGTGACCGACGTGTCGGGGTCCATGGAGGCCTCCACGATCTGGGCCGCGCTCACCGCCTCCGTCCTGGCCGGGGTGCCCACCCTGTCCACGCACTTCCTGGCGTTCTCCACCGAGGTCATCGACCTCACCGACCACGTGGCGGACCCGCTCTCCCTCCTCCTGGAGGTGAGCGTAGGCGGCGGCACCCACATCGCCGCCGGGCTCCGGCACGCCCGCGAACTGGTGACCGTGCCCTCGCGCACCCTCGTCGTGGTCGTCAGCGACTTCGAGGAGGGGTATCCGCTCGGCGGCCTCCTGGCCGAGGTCCGCGCCCTGGTCGGGGCAGGCTGCCACGTCCTGGGCTGCGCCAGCCTGGACGACGCCGGGCGCCCCCGTTACTCCACGGGCGTCGCCGGGCAGCTCGTCGCCGCCGGTATGCCCGTCGCCGCCCTCAGCCCCCTCGAACTCGCCCGCTGGGTAGGGGAGAAGATCACATGAGCCAGCAACTCCCCCCGGTCGCACCGGCCGTGACCGCGGAACTCGTCGGGGCGCTTTCGCCCCGGCTGCGCAAGCGCCTCGACGCCGGTGTCGCCAAGCTCGCGGCCCGCCCGGTCGTCGTCGACGGCGACACCGTGCGGATCGCCGTGGACGACGACACCGACCTCGAACTGCACGCTCCCGGCGGCACGGTGGCCCGGGCGGAGGACGTCCGCTGCGGCTGCCTGCTCGCGCCCGACTGCCTGCACCGCGCCGCCGCCGCCTCGGCCGCACCCGTCGCCGAGGCTCCCGGGCGGGCAGCCGAGGGAGCCCCGCCGCAAGCCGCCGGGGGAACGGCGCCCGGAGCCGCGCCCGGAGCCGAGCCCGGAGCCGAGCCCGAGACCGCCACCCGGCAGCAACACGCCGCCGCCGACGCCCTGCGCGCCGCGGGCGCCGCCGTCCTCGACGCGGGCATCGACGGCTCCGGCGCCGTCGTCCAGGCCGAACTGCTGCGGGCCGGGCACTCCGCCCGGCTGAGCGGGCTGCCCCGCGCCGCCGCCGCGGCGGTCTCCGTCGTCACCCGGCTGCGCGCCGCCCGCGCCGCCGACCCCGGGCACCGCCTCGCCGACCTGGCCGCCGCGCTCCGCGAACTCCTCGGCACCGCCCACCGGGTCCCGTACGCCACCGGCCCCGAACTGGCCGCGGTGCGCGGCACCGCGCGACAGCCGTACACCCCGGACGGCTCGCTGCGGCTGTACGGGCTGTTCTCCGAGCCCGTCCTCACCGCGAGCGGCTACGCGGGCGCCGTCACCTGGACGGCGGACGCCGACGGCCGCCTCTACACCGTCTCCGACGTCGCGCCCGGCGGCCCCGGGCGCGCCACGGGCGCCGCCGACCGGGCCGTGCGCATCGGCGACACCGCCCTCAGCCACCGCGAACTGTCCCGCGCGGGCCTCGCCGTGTCCGGTGCCACGGTCTCGCCCACCGGCAGACTCGGCGCGGGAGCCGCCGTCCGCGCCGTACGGGCCCCCGGCGCCGCCTGGACGGCCGAACCCCTGGACCGCCTGTGGCGGGTGCCCGTCGCCGAACAGGCCGTGCGCGCCCTCAGCACCGGCGACGGCCTGCTCTTCCTCGACGTCACCCTCATCGGCACCGTCCGCGAGGCCGGCGGCGACTGCCTGCTCGCCGCATGCGACGGCCTGACGCTCCGGCTCGCCGCCGCGCACGACCATCCCGCGCTGCCCCACCGCGACAACCTGCGGCTGCTCGCGGGCGCGCCGGGCACCCCTCTGCGCGTCATCGCCCGGCTCGACCCGGCCCCGCACCCGCGCGCGCTGCTGCTGGCCACCAGCCATCCGGCCGACCCCGAGGCCCGCGTGGACACCGGCCTCGACCGCCTGCAGCGCGCCGACCTCCCCGCCGCCGACCTCCCCGCCGCCGAACCCCCGGTCCCGCTCCCGCTCCCGCCGTCCGCGGCGCCCGACGAGGCCCCCGTCCACCTCCTGCTCCGTCGCGTCCACCAGGCCGCCTCCGGCGGCCGCCGCGTCCTCGCCCTCCCCACGAGCTCCGCCCCCGACGCCCGGCGCCTGCGCCGCGCCGCCCTCCCGACCGCCGCGGACCTCCTCGAAGACCTCCACCGCGCCGCGTCCGACCGCGGCCGCGACCCCTTCGGCCGCCTTCTGCCCGCCGACACCGACCGCTTCGCCCTCGCCTGGCTCGCCGCCGCCGTCTACGCCGACGAACTCTCCCGCGCCCTGTGCGCCGCCGCCTGGGGCGCCGATCCGTCAGCCGATCCCTCCACCGACGCGCCGCTGCTGTCCGGCAGGGTGGCGGGCAGCCCGGTGTAGCGGTTCAGCCGCGGAGGAAGCGGTGTGCCGGCGTGCAGCCTGACGCCGACCGGGCGGGAGGTGTGCACGGCTGCTCGTCGCCGGGCCCGGAGCCGGGGGCGAAGACGCACCCGCTCCAGGTGCAGCGCACCCGGGCACCGGCGCCCGCCGCCTCGAGCAGCCGCGCGGCGTCCTCGGCCGCCTCCAGCCAGGTCTGCTCCACGACCACGAGCGGCACGGCGTCCAGCAGTCGCCTGCTCCGCCGTGCGCTCAGCCCCGTCGCGGACCGGAGCGACCGGCCGACGTCCGGCTTCCGGTCCGCGCCCCGGCCGCGGTCAGTAGCACGCTGGACCCCGGCTCCTCCACGGTCCGCCTCCGCGCCTCCGCGTCCGTGCCCCTCAGGACACGATGTCCTTCCCCCGGAAGCCGCGGAAGGCCAGCGCGAAGAACACCACCGCGAAGGACAGCGACACCGAGGTGCCCTTGAGCATGCCCGACCATTCCAGGCGGGGCTGGAGCGCGTCGATCCAGGCGTACTGCCAGTGCGTCGGCAGGACGTCCCGCAGCGAGCCCAGGGCCGTGATCGCGTCCAGGATGTTGGAGAGGATCGCGACGCCCACGGCCCCGCCGACCGCCCCCAGGGGCGCGTCGGTGAGCGTGGAGAGCCAGAAGGCGAAGCCCGCGACGGCCAGTTGGCCGACGAAGACGTAGAGGGCGGCGATCGCGAGCCGGCCCGTGGCGGTGCCCGGGGGCAGCGAGCCGGCCGTGGTGAGCTCCAGGTCGCCCCAGCCGTAGGCGAGCGTGCCGACGCCGAGCGCCACCGTCGGCAGCGCCAGCACGGCGGCGGCGCTGAAGACCAGGGACACCAGCGCCTTGGAGCCCAGCAGCCGGGCCCGGGGCACCGGGGCGGCCAGCAGGTAGCGCAGGGAGGACCAGTTGGCCTCCGAGGCGATCGTGTCGCCGAAGAAGAGGGCGACCGGGATCGTCAGCAGGAAGCCGGAGGAGACGAAGAGGACCGCCAGCGAGAAGTTGACGCCGGAGGCGGTGGCCACGTCCATCATCGTCGGGCCGGAGTCCCGCCCCCGCGGGGTGCCGCCGATCGCGAAGGCCGCCCACACGATCACGGGCAGCCCGAGGACGACGGCGAACGCGACGAGCGTGCGGCGCCGCAGCAGCTGACGCACCGCCTCCACCCGCAGCGGGAGGGTGCGGCCCGGACGGTACCCCGCGGCCAGTTCCAGGGTCTCGGTCACGCGGGACCTCCGATCAGGGTCAGGAACGCGTCCTCCAGGCGGCGGTGCGGGCCGACGCGCTCCACCGGCACGTCGAGCCTGAGGAGTTCGGACAGCAGCTCCGGCACGGTCATGGTGCCCGGCCGGACCAGCAGCCCGTCGTCCGCGGACTCGGCCGTCTCGACGCCGGGCAGCGCCGACAGCTTCGCGGCGACCGCCTCGCGCTCCTCGTCGCCCATGCCCGGCGCGCCGACGAAGAGCGTCTGCCCGCTCCCGGCGATCTCGCCGACCGGGCCGGCGGCGACGAGCCGCCCCTTGTCCATGACGACCAGGTGCGTGCAGCTCTGCTCGACCTCCGAGAGCAGGTGGCTGGAGACGAGGACGGTACGGCCGGCCGCCGCGTAGCGCCGCACCACGTCGCGCATCTCGCGGATCTGCGGCGGGTCGAGCCCGTTGGTCGGTTCGTCGAGGATGAGCAGGTCGGGCAGGCCCAGCATGGCCTGCGCGATGGCGAGCCGCTGACGCATGCCCTGCGAGTAGGTGCGCACCGCGCGCTCCAGGGCCTCGCCGAGGCCGGCGATCTCCAGGGCCTCCTCGACGTGGGCGTCGGCCGCCGGCCGGCCCGTGGCCCGCCAGTACAGCTCCAGGTTGGCCCGCCCCGTCAGGTGCGGCAGGAAGCCCGCGCCTTCCACGAAGGCCCCGACCCGGGACAGCACGGGCGCGCCCGGCCGGATCGCGTGGCCGAACACGCGGATGGTTCCGGCGTCGGGCCGGATGAGGCCCATCATCATGCGCATCGTCGTCGTCTTGCCCGCGCCGTTGGGGCCGAGCAGCCCCAGTACCTGGCCCCGCTCCACCCGGAAGGACAACTCCCGCACGGCGTAGCGGTCCGCCGCGCCGTGGTAGCGCTTGGACAGCCCGGAGATCTCCAGGGGGACGTCCGTCAGGGCCGGGTCCGGCGCCTGCCGCACCGCGCCCGCCCGGCGGCGGCCGGTCAGCAGCAGCGCCGCCGCCAGCGCGAGCGCGGCGACCGGCAGCAGCCACACCCAGGCGGGCAGCGTGCCCTGGGCGGTGGCCAGTTCCGGGTCCGTCGGGACCGTCAGCGCGGCGCCCCCGGGCAGGGACACCCGGTACGTGGCGGCCGTTACGGGGGAGGCGTAGCCGAGGTCGGTGGTGGACAGCACCAGCCGCAGCCGGTGTCCTGCGGCGAACTCGTGGTCCACGGCGGGCAGCCGCACCTGCACCGTGCCGGCGCCGGCGACCCGCAGCGGCGCGACCAGTTGGTGCGGCAGGGTCTCGTTGCCGCCCGGGCCCACGTCGTACAGCTTCGCGAAGAGCACCGCACCGGCGGGCGCGTCCGTGTCGACGGTGACCCGTGTCGTCGCCGCGCCCGTCAGGCGCAGCGACGAGGTCAGCGGCGCCGAGTCGAACGCGGCGCGCTGACCGGGGAAGTCCAGCGACAGCGACAGCCCCTGGCCGAGGTCGGAGAGCTGGGAGAGGGCGCCCACACCGGGCACCGCCGAGATCGCGGGCGGGCTGCCGCCGGCGGGGTTGGCCACCGTCTGCGCGCGGCCGCCGAGGGGGACCGTCCGGGTCCGCGTGCCCTCCAGCCCCGGGTACGCGTCGGCGTCCGCGCCGCGCCGCACGGCCCTGCCGTCGGTGGTGTCGACGCCTCCGGTCCGGGTGACCCGGAACGCGGGCCCGGTGTCGGTGCCCTGGTCCTTCTTCAGCCAGCGGTCGAACCAGGCCGTGGTGCGCGCCTCGATCCGCGAGGTCTCCTGGTCGCCCCCGTCGTGCCCGCCGGAGAACCAGTCGACGGCCACGGGCGCGCCGTTCGCGGCGACGGCACGCGCGATGGCGTCGCCCTGGTCGAGCGGGAAGAGGGAGTCGTTCTGGCCCTGCACCACCAGGGTCGGCACCTTGATGCGCGCGGCCACCGAGGAGGGGCTGGAGCGCGTCAGCAGCCGCAGCGTCGCGGCGTCCGGGCGGCCGGCGACGGCCGACCGGTCGTACATCGCGCACAGTTCGGCGGTGAAGCCGCAGGCGGCGCCGCGCGAGCCGGTGGAGAAGAAGATCCCCGCCCACAGCTTCTTGAACACGCCCTGCGGGAACAGCGCTTCGCCCAGGTCCCACCAGGTGATCGCGGGCGCGATGGCGTCCACCCGCCGGTCGTACCCGGCGGCCAGCAGGGAGATGGCTCCGCCGTACGAGGCCCCCGCGACGCCGACCCGCGGGTCGTCACGGCCGTCGCGCAGCACCTCGGGCCGCCGGCCCAGCCAGTCGATGAGCCGTGAGACGTCGGCGACCTCGGCGTCGGGGGAGTTGAGCCCGATCCGCCCGTCCGAGGCGCCGAATCCCCGCGCGGACCAGGTCAGTACGGCGTAGCCGCTGCGGGCGAGGGACTCGGCTTCGGCCCGCACGTCGTCCTTGGTGCCGCCGAAACCGTGCGCGAGCAGCACCGCCGGGCGCGGCGCCGACCCGCCGGAGGTGAAGTAGGAGGTGTCGATCCGCACCTTCGCGGCGCTGCCCGGGGCCTCGGGCAGCGAGAAGACCCGGTCCTGGCGGCGCACGGGCGCGGGGGCGTCGGCCGTCGCGAGGGTGACGGCGCCGCCTCCGGCGAGCAGGGCGAGGGCGGCGGCGCCTGCCGCCAGCCGCCGCCGGGTGCGCCAGGTCCTGGGCAGGGCGAATCGCATGCGTGATCCTCGGACGGGTACGACGAGTGTGACGCTCCCACTATGCATTCCGGTGATCACCCGCGACGTCCGCCTCAGGCACCGGATCGGCGTACTGCACCGGGAGTACGGTGGCGACCGTGCCCCTCGAACGACTCGTCACCGCCCCCCTGCCCCGGCTGGGTCTCGGCCTCGCCGCCGTCGGCCGTCCCGCCTACATCGACCTCGGCCGCACCGCCGACCTGCCCGCCGACCGCACCGTCGAGGCGATGCGGGACCGCGCCCACGCGGTCCTCGACACCGCCTACGCGCTCGGCATCCGCTACTTCGACGCCGCCCGCTCCTACGGCCGGGCGGAGGAGTTCCTGGCCGGCTGGCTGGACGCCCACCCCGAGGCCACCGACGTCGTGATCGGCAGCAAGTGGGGCTACACCTACACCGCCGGCTGGCGGGCCGACGCCGAGGTGCACGAGGTCAAGGACCACGGCACCGCCACCTACGACCGGCAGATCGCCGAGACCCGCGCCCTGCTCGGCGACCGCCTCGACCTCTACCAGATCCACTCCGTCACCCCGGACAGCCCGGCCCTGTCCGACCGCGACCTCCACGAACGCCTCGCCCGCCTGGCGGCCGACGGGGTGGCCGTCGGCCTGTCCACCAGCGGTCCGCTGCAGGCCGAGGCGATCCGCGCGGCGCTGAAGGTGACGGTGGACGGGCGGCGCCTGTTCTCCGTCGTGCAGGCCACCTACAACCTGCTGGAGCCCTCCGCCGGGCCCGCCCTGGCCGAGGCGCACGACGCGGGACTGACCGTGATCGTCAAGGAGGCGATGGCCAACGGCCGCCTGGCCACGGCCGAACCCGACTCCCCCCTCGCCGAGGTGGCCGCCCGGACCGGTGCCACGCCCGACGCCGTCGCCCTCGCCGCGGTACTGCGCCGCCCCTGGGCCGGTGTCGTGCTCTCCGGCGCCGCGACGACCGGCCAGGTCACCGCCAACGCCCGGGCCGCCTCCGTCGGCCTCGACGCGGAGCACCTGGCCCGGCTCGCCGCCCTGGCCGAACCGGCCCCGGCGTACTGGCGGCACCGCGCGGAGCTCCCCTGGATCTAGCGGACGCCCGAGCCCGCGAGGCCCGCCGGGTGGCGGGAGCCCGCCAGGAAGCCCCCGATGCGTGCCCGCAGCCCGGCGGCGTCCAGGCCGTGCGCCGCCACGTGTTCCTGCCAGGTGCCGTAGCGGCGCAACTCCGCGCGGGCGGTGCCCAGCGCCAGGACGCGGTGGGGCAGGTCGAGCAGGGCCTCCGCGGCGAAGGGCGCCGAGGTGCCCGCAAGGTAGGGCTCGACCAGCACCACGTCCGCCGCGTCCGCGCCCGCGACGGCCGCCCGCAGCCCGGCCGCGTCGAAGGGGCGCACCGTGGAGGCGTACAGCACGGTCACGTCCAGGTCCGCGACCGCCGCCAGCGTGGCGTCCAGGAGCGGGCCCACGGCGACGACCACGCCCGCCCGGCCCTCGCGCAGCACCCGGAACCGGCCCGGCGAGACCGGCCGCGCGGTGCGGTTGGACTGCTCGCTGAGCCGCACGTAGACCCGGTTGTCGTCGTCGGCCGCCGCGTGCCGGACCAGGGCCTCGGCCTCGTCGGGGTGGCCGGGCACATGCACGGTCCAGCCGTCGAGGGTGTCCAGCAGGGCGACGTCACCGGGGGCCTGGTGGGTGCGGCCGCCCGCGGCGATGTCGTACGAGGCGCCCGCGCTGACCAGCACCGCGCCCGCGCCCTGATGCCCCAGGTCGAGCTTGACCTGCTCGAAGGGGCGTTCCACCAGGAAGCTGCCGAAGGTGTGGACGACCGGCCGCAGCCCGGTCAGCGCCAGCCCGCCCGCGACGCTGACCAGCAACTGCTCGCGGATGCCGACGTCGATCACCCGGTCGGGGTGGGCGCGGGCGGCGTCGGTGAAGCGGTCCCCGGAGATGACCGCCAGCACGACGGCCAGCCGGGGGTCGTCGTCCAGCAGGCGTCCGGCGACGGTGGTGAAGCGTTCACGCATGGTGTCCACGGGAAGGTCTCCTCGGCTCGGGGCGGCGGTCAGCGCTTGGACTCGACACGGGCGACGACGGCGTGCGGCCGTCCGGGGTGCGGCATGGTGAACGCCTCGTACAGGGCTTCGTGGTCACGGCCGTCGACGGTGGCCACGGACCAGCCCTCGGCGGCGAAGAGCGAGGCGGGACCGCCGGGGCGCCGGTAGGTGGCGGAGGTGTTGTCGACCGCGACGACGTGCAGGCCCTCCAGGCCGACGGCGCCGGCGAGGGCGACGGCCTCGTGGTTGCTGCCCTCGTCCAGTTCGGCGTCGCCGACCAGCACCCACACCGCGGCGTCGGTCAGGCCCTGCGCCCGCAGCCCCAGGGCACTGCCCACGGCGATCGGCAGCCCGTGGCCGAGCGAGCCGGAGCCGATCTCGGCGCCCGGCACGAGCACACGGTCCGGATGGTGACCGAGCGGCGACCCGAAGGAGCCGAAGCGCGGCAGCCACTCCTCCGGGACGAAGCCCTTGGCGGTGAGGACCGCGTAGTACGCCATCGGGCCGTGGCCCTTGGAGAGCAGGAAGCGGTCCCGGCCGGCGTCCTCCGCGGTCCCCGGGGTCACCCGCAGCACGCGGTCGTAGAGCACCCACAACACGTCGAGGGTGGAGGTGGCGGCGGGCCCGTGCTTCTCGTCGCCGGTCATGAGCGACATCAGCCGCCGCAGGTCGTCGTAACCGTACGCGGTGTCCGTGCTGGTCGGAGTCATATGGAGAGGGTGCAACTTCAAGTCGGCTTGAGGTCAAGCGCTATCCTCGGACCCATGAGCGACCCCGCACCGCGCCGCGACCGCCTGGCCATCGGTGAGCTCGCCGCCCGCAGCGGCCTGGCCACCTCGGCCCTGCGCTACTACGAGGAGCTCGGCCTCATCCGCTCCGTGCGCACCGCCGGCGGGCAGCGCCGCTACGCCCGCGCCACGCTCCGCCGTGTCGCCTTCATCCGGGCCGCCCAGCGCGTCGGCCTGTCGTTGGAGGAGGCCGGCGCGGCCCTCGCCCGGCTCCCCGAGGACCGCGCCCCCAGCGCAGCCGAATGGAACACCGTCGCCCGCACCTGGACCCGCCGCATCGACGAGCAGATCGCGGAGCTCGAACGGCTCAAGGGCAACCTCACCGGCTGCATCGGCTGCGGCTGCCTGTCCCTGCGCAAATGCGCCCTGTACAACCCCGACGACACCGCCGCCGCCAAGGGCCCCGGCGCGCGCTACCTGCTGGGCGACGAGTCGGCTACACCCCGTCGACCTTGAACGGGTCGTGCTCGGCCAGCAGCTTGTCCAGCCGGGCCTGGTCCACCCGGCTCGTGACCTGGCCGGCCTCCTGCCGGTCGCGGACGACCTTGGCGAGCGTGAACGCCGAGGTCACCACGTAGAGCAGCCCCACCGCCAGGAAGGCCCGCACCCACGGGCCGACCGGCAGATAGGCGATGCCCACGACCATCGCCCCGAGGGCGACGGCGAACGAGATCGCGGCCTGCGCCGAGAAGGCCGCGGTCGTCTGCTGCTGGATCGGATTGGCCATGATTGAAGCATCGGCCGTCGTGGCCCGCGCCACATGAGTACGGCTACTCATCCCGGGCCGGGTACCCCGTCGCGGCGGCGCCCGGCGTGCGGCGGGAATGGTGCGAGCGAGCACCCGACGACGTGCGGTATTGTTCTCGTGCGCGGTCGGCCGGGCGGGAAGCCCGGGACGAAAGCGACACCGGGACGTGGCGCAGCTTGGTAGCGCACTTGACTGGGGGTCAAGGGGTCGCAGGTTCAAATCCTGTCGTCCCGACGGTGTCGACCAGCGGGTTTGTCATTCATGACAAACCCGCTGGTTGCGTTTGCGGCACATGAGGCGCGGCCGGAGCGGTACGACCCCGGCCGGCCGCCCCCCCCCGGCGGAGCCGTGCCGCCCCCGGCCGCCGAGGGCCGCGCGCGTGCGCCGGGACGCCTCCGTGCGCCGTGCCACCGGGCCGGAAAACACTTGGACTCCACGTGGGCGGTCGCGGGACACTGCCACTTCCGGACCGCCCACTCATGCGCACCTCGGCGCCGCCGCACCGCCACGGCGGCAGCGGCTCCCGGAGAAGCTCGCGGCAGCACGCCGCACGACACCACAGGGTGGAGATGGGATCGCCTGAATCACGCAGGTTCCGGCCGGCCAGGGGCCCGGTGCTCCTGGCACTCCGTTACTACGGAGGGGAGTTGGCCCGGTTCCGCTGGCTGACGCTTCCGGCGATGCTGTCGCCGGCCCTCGGCAACATCGGCATCAACTACGTCGCACCGCTGATCGTCGCGAAGCTCGTCGGCGGCTTCGTCGACGGCACCGCTCCCGGCATCGGCTCGACCCTCCCCTACGTCCTGGCCTTCGCCGGCGTGCTGCTGCTCGCGGAGATGCTGTGGCGCATCGGCCTGCACTGCCTGAACCGCCTCGACGCCCGCGGCATCGAGCACCTGTACGTGGTCGGCATGGACGAGCTGTTCGCCAAGGACGCGTCGTTCTTCCACGACAACTTCGCGGGGTCCCTCACCAAGCGCGTGCTGAGCTTCGCCTCGCGCTTCGAGGAGTTCGTCGACACGCTGACCTTCAGCGTCCTGGGCAGCTTCGTACCGCTGCTGTTCGGGTCGGTGGTGCTGTGGGCCTACGAACCGCTGCTGGTGATCGGCCTCTTGGCGATGATCGCGGTGACGGCGCTGTGCGTGACGCCCCTCATCCGCCGTCGCCAGGCGCTCGTCCGCCGGCGCGAGGAGGCGATCGCCCGGGTGTCCGGGCACGTCGCCGACAGCCTGATGAACATGGACACGGTCCGGGCGTTCGCCGCGGAGGAACGCGAGGCCGCCGAGCACCGCTCCCGTGTCGCGGAGTCGCGAAGGCTCACGCTCAAGTCGTGGGACTACGGCAACCTGCGCATCGACACCCTGGTCGCACCGCTGTCCGTGCTGACCAACGCGCTCGGCCTGCTGCTCGCGGTCACGCTCGGCGCGGGCACGCACGGCGTGGAGGCGGTCGTGGTGGCCTTCACGTACTACTCCAACGCGACGCGGATCATGTTCGAGTTCAACCAGATCTACCGCCGCCTGGAGAGCTCGATGACGGAGGCGGCGCAGTTCACCGAACTGCTGCTGAAGCCGCCCACCGTGCTCGACCCGCCCGCGCCGGAACCGCTGCGGTCCCGGGGCGCCGACGTCCGCTTCGAGCACGTGACCTTCGCCCACGGGGGCGCGGAGCCGCTCTTCGAGGGGCTCGACCTGGCCGTGCCCAGCGGTGCCAGGGTCGGTCTCGTCGGCCGGTCCGGCGGCGGCAAGACCACGCTCACCCGGTTGCTGCTGCGGATGAACGACATCGACGGCGGCCGGATCCTCATCGGCGGGCAGGACATCAGCCGGCTGCGCCAGGCCGACCTGCGCAGCCTGATCTCCTACGTGCCGCAGGACCCGGCGATGTTCCACCGCTCGCTGCGGGACAACATCGCCTTCGCCCGGCCGGACGCCACCGAGGGCGAGATCCGCCGCGCGGCCATGGCGGCCCACGTCACGGAGTTCGCCGACGCGCTGCCCGGCGGCTTCGACACGATGGTCGGCGAGCGCGGGATCAAGCTCTCCGGCGGACAGCGGCAGCGGGTCGCGCTCGCCCGGGCGATCCTGCGCGACGCGCCGATCCTGCTGCTGGACGAGGCGACCAGCGCCCTGGACTCGGAGAGCGAGGTCCTCGTCCAGGAGGCGCTGTGGCGGCTGATGGACGGGCGGACGGCGCTGGTGGTGGCGCACCGGCTGAGCACGGTCGCCGGCATGGACCGGCTGATCGTCCTGGACCGCGGGCGCATCATCGAGCAGGGCACCCACCAGGAACTGCTCACGGAGGAGGGCGCCTACGCCAAGCTGTGGCAGCACCAGTCCGGAGGCTTCCTGGACGACACCGCCGAACGGGCCGACCTGCACTGAACCCGGTCGTCCGGTCGCCCGGTCGGTCAGGCCGTCCCGGTGGGCTGCGTCACCGCGATGGACACATCGGTGCCGGGCACCTCACGGCCGTCGTCGGTGAGGAAGCCGACGTGGACGGCGTGGCCGGTCGAGCGCGTCCGCCGGCGCGCGGAGGGGCCGGACGGGCGCGGCCGGTGGCGGTCGCCCCACTGCTGCAGTGAGGCCATGACGAGGTCGAGTTCCCGCCCGGCCTCGGTCAGGTGGTAGCTCTGCCGCTGCCGGCTGCCCGGCTCCTGGTACGCGCGGGTGCACAGCACCCCGGCCTCGACGAGCAGCTTGAGGCGGGCGCTGAGGAGGTTGGGCGCGATCCCGAGCGAGGACTGGATCTCGGCGAAGCGGTGCCGCCCGGCGAAGACCTCGCGCAGCACCAGCAGGGACCAGCGCTCACCGAGGATCTGCAGGCTCCGCTCGATGGAGCAGGCCGGCTGGTCCTCCTGGGGGCCCGACACGTGCCGTCCGGTCGTCACCGCGGCTCACCTCCTGCCCGATGCGGCGGAAGGACAGTGTACACCTAGGTTTCCTCCTGCTACTCAGCCCCGGGAGGGGCCCGGAGCGGCCGGGGGACGCGTCACGGCCGTTGTCGGAGGCGATGGCTACGGTGGTCGCATGCCCGATTCCGAAGACGTCCGCCGCATCGCCCTCTCGCTCCCGGAGACGGTGGAGAAGGAGGCCTGGAGCATGCCCACGTTCCGGGTCGCCGGGAAGATGTACCTCACGCTGCCCGACGACGAGACCTCCTTCGCCGTGCGCTGCCCCATGCACGAGCGGGGCGAGCTGATCGCGGCCGAGCCGGGGAAGTTCTGGGTGCCGCCGCACGAGGCCGGATCGAACTGGGTGCGGGTGCGGCTCGCCGCCCTGGACGACGTCGACGAGCTCCGGGACATCGTCGCCGACTCCTGGCGGCAGGCCGCGCCGCCGCGGCTCACCGAGACGGCGGGCCCGCCCGCGGGAGCCGGCGCGTGACGCCCCCGACGACCCCGACCCCGCCTCCGGACCCGACCCCGCCGCTCAAGGCCGACTTCACCTTCACCGGCCGGATCGAGCGGACCGCCACCGAGGCCGCCCGCGCCGAGGCGCACGGGGCGGACGGCGTGCTGGTCAACGAGATGCGGCACGACGCCTTCCTCCAGCTGGCCCTCGCCGCGGGCGCCACCCGGCGGGCCGACCTGGTCAGCGGCGTGGCGATCGCCTTCGCCCGCAACCCGATGACGGTGGCCACGGCCGCGTACGACGTCCAGCGGCTCTCCGGCGGGCGGATGACCGTCGGCCTCGGCTCCCAGGTCAAGCCGCACATCACGCACCGCTACGGCATGCCCTGGTCGCGGCCCGCCGCCCGTATGAAGGAGTTCGCGGGCGCGCTGCGCGCCATCTGGCACAGCTGGCAGACCGGCGAACGGCTCCGCTTCCGCGGCGAGTTCTACACCCACACGCTGATGACGCCGATGTTCGACCCGGGCCCCCTGCCGTCCGGGCCGCCCCGCATCTGGCTCGCCGGCGTCGGCCCCCTGATGACCGCCGTCGCGGGCGAGGTCGCCGACGGGCTGATCTGCCACGCCCTCACCTCCGCGGACTACCTGCGGCAGGTGACCCTCCCCGCCGTGCACAAGGCCAGGGAGTCCTCCGAGCACGCGGGGCAGCCCTTCGACGTGGTGGGCAACGCCCTGATCGCGACCGGCCGTACGCAGGAGGAGTACGCGGCGGCCCTCACCGCCACCCGCGAGAGGATCGCGTTCTACGCCTCGACGCCCGCCTACCGCGCCGTGCTCGACCTCCACGGCTGGGGCGAACTCCACGACGAGCTGCACCGGCTGTCCGTGCGCGGCCGCTGGGCCGAGATGGGCCGGCTGGTCGACGACGAGGTCCTGGACGCCTTCGCCCTCCACGGTGAACCGCGGGAGGTCGGCCGGGCCGTGCGCGACCGCTACGCGGGCCTGTGCACACGCGTCACCGTCTCCCTCTCCCACGACTCCGACTCCGACGCCGACGCCGACGACACCCTCGCCCTCGACGTGCTGGCCGGGGTGCGGGACTGACGGGCCGCCGGGTCCTGACCAGGCCCGCACGATGATCGGCGGACCTTACATCCATCCGGCCCCCGGCACCTAACTTCACGAAGCTTCACATCCGCGAACGCCGCCGTGCGGCAATGTGTCCTCATGAGATCGCGCCCGTACGTACTGATGTCCGTGGCCTCCTCGCTGGACGGATGCCTGGACGACACGAGCACGACCCGGCTGCTGCTCTCCAACGAGGAGGACTTCGACCGGATCGACGAGGTCCGCTCCGGGGTGGACGCCATCCTCGTCGGGGCCAACACCATACGGTCCGACGACCCGCGGCTGCTGGTGTGCTCCGCCGAACGCCGCGAACGGCGCGTCCGTGCCGGGCTCCCGCCGACCCCGCTGAAGGTCACCGTCACGGAGAGCGGGAAACTGGACGCCGGCGCCCGGTTCTTCACCACCGGGGAGTGCGAGAAGGTCGTCTACACGACGTCCTGCGCGAGCGACTGCCTCCGCGAACGCCTGGGTGACGTCTGCTCCGTCGTCGACGCCGGCGACCCGCTGGACGTCCGGCTCCTGCTCGCCGACCTCGCCGGGCGCGGCGTCGAACGGCTCATGGTGGAGGGCGGGGGAGTCGTCCACACCATGTTCCTCAGCGCCGGGCTCGTCGACGAACTGCACCTCGTGTACGCGCCGTTCTTCGTCGGCCAGGCCGATGCCCCGCGCATGGTGCACCCCGCGGTCTTCCCGCAGGGCCCCCAGCACCGGATGACGCTCGCGGAGACCCGGCAGATCGGCGACGTGGTGCTGCTGCGCTACCTGCCGCGTCAGGACGCCTGACCAAGCCACCGGCGGGGCCGTGCCCTGCCGCGCCGGCCCGCCCCGGCCACAGCACGTCGCGGCCGAACGGCCACAGCGGCGAGCCCAGGGCAAGCAACCCGCGAACCCGCGACGCCTGGGTGACGCCCCGCGACCCCGTGCCGCGTGACGGAAGCACTCGCGGGCCCGGCGTCAGGGGCGCCGTGCGACAAGCCAGAGGCCCCGGCAGCGGAAAGCGCCGCCGGGGCCTCGAACGGGCCGGGTCAGGAGGCCCGGCCGCCCGCGGACACCAGCGTGCGGGTCTCCGCCACCATCCCCTCGGCCCCCGCGAAGCCCGCAGCGGACCGCGGTGCCGGCCGGTGCCGCCACAGCCACAGCACGTCACGGCCGAACGACCAGACCAGCGAGCCCAGCGCGAGCAAGGTCAGGGCCGCGGAGACCTCCAGCGGGACCAGCCCCGAACAGGCCAGGAGCAGGACGACGCCCTGCAGTGCCGCCACCGTCTTGCGCGCGAAGCTCGGCGGGAGCGGCGCGTTGAGCCACGGCAGCACCCACGCCGCCGCCACGAAGGCGTAGCGCATGGCGCCGATCACCAGCACCCACGGGCCCAGCGTGAGGGCGAGCCGCGTGCTCAGCACCAGGATCAGGAAGGCGTCGACCTCCATGTCGAAGCGCGCGCCCAGGGCGGACGCCGTGCCCGTGCGCCGCGCGACCTTCCCGTCCACCGCGTCGAGCGCCAGCGCCACCGCGGTCAGCCCGGTCAGCAGCGGCGCGCCGTGCGCGACGCCGCCCGCCACCATCGCCGTCACGCCGCCGACGAGCACCGCCCGGGCCAGGGTCACGTGGTCGGCCGGGCCCAGTGAGCGGCGTCCCGCCCGCCGCAGGCCCGCGGCGAGCAGCGCCCAGGTGCCCGCCGCGTAGACGGTCCCGGTCAGCCAGCCCACGGTGTCCAGGCCCACGGTGGCCCACAGCGCGGCGAGCAGCGCCAGCTGGGCTGCTGCCGCCCCGGCCTGCTCGCGCCCCGCGGTGCCCCCACGGAACTCGGATCCAACGGTCATCACGGTCATGAGACGTCCCCGCTTGTCGCCTGTGCGGCACAGCCGCGTACGGTACGGGCCCGGCACCACCCGGATGGCGGGTGCCTGTTGCCCGCCATGGAGTACGGAGGAAATCGGTGGAGCGTTCGGCGCGTGCGTTCTGGCTTCGAGAACCCGGCGAGGGCGAGGTCAAAGAGGTCCCCCTGGCGGAACCCGGTCCGGGGGAGGTGCTGGTGCGCTCCCTGTACTCCGGCGTGAGCCGCGGTACCGAGACCCTGGTCTTCCGGGGCGGGGTGCCCGTGAGCCAGCACCAGGCGATGCGGGCGCCGTTCCAGGACGGCGAGTTCCCGGGGCCGGTGAAGTACGGCTACCTCAACGTGGGCGTGGTCGAACTGGGGCCGCCCGAGCTGCTCGGCCGCACCGTCTTCTGCCTCTACCCGCACCAGACCCGGTACGTCGTCCCGGCCACCGCCGTGACGCCCGTGCCCGACGACGTCCCCGCGGGACGCGCGGTGCTGGCGGGCACCGTCGAGACCGCGGTCAACGCGGTCTGGGACGCGGGCCCGCAGATCGGGGACCGGATCGCCGTGGTCGGCGCCGGCATGGTCGGCTCCAGCGTCGCCGCTGTCCTCGCCGGCGTCCCGGGCGCGCGGGTGCAGCTGGTCGACGTCGACCCCTCCCGCGCCGCCGTCGCCGAGGCGCTCGGCGTCGGTTTCGCCCACCCCGACGCGGCGGAGGGCGGCTGCGACCTGGTCGTCCACGCCAGCGCCACCGAGGCGGGGCTCGGCCGCGCCCTGGAGCTGCTGGAGCCGGAGGGCACCGTCGTCGAGCTGAGCTGGTACGGCGACCGGCGGGTCAGCCTGCCGCTGGGCGAGGCCTTCCACTCCCGCCGCCTGGTCGTGCGCAGCAGCCAGGTCGGCACCGTCTCACCCTCGCGCCGCACCCGGCGCACCTATGCGGACCGGATGGCACTGGCCCTGCGCCTGCTCGCCGACCCGGTCTACGACGCCCTCGTCACCGGCGAGAGCGACTTCGAGGAGCTGCCCCTGCTGATGAAGGAGATCGCAGGCGGTGAACGTTCCGTGCTCTGTCACCGTATTGCCTACCGTCCCGGTTAGGCCTTTGGGGAAGGTTGTCCTCGCGTGTTCAGTATCACCGTCCGCGACCACGTCATGGTCGCCCACAGCTTCCGCGGCGAGGTCTTCGGACCCGCGCAGCGGTTGCACGGCGCCACGTTCCTGGTGGATGCGACGTTCCGCCGCCAGGAGCTCGACGCCGACAACATCGTCGTCGACATCGGACTGGCGACCCAGGAACTCGGCGCGGTGCTCGCCGCGCTCAACTACCGCAACCTCGATGACGAGCCGGAGTTCGCCGGGACCAACACCTCGACCGAGTTCCTGGCGAAGGTCATCGCCGACCGGCTCGCCGACCGCGTGGCCGCGGGCAAGCTCGGCGAGGGCGCCCACGGCCTGACCGGCATCTCCGTCACGCTGCACGAGTCGCACGTCGCCTGGGCGAGCTACGAGCGTTCTCTGTGAGGACGGCCGCCCGCACGGCCGCCCCCGCTCCGGCGGGGGCGGGCCCCGCGTACGTCGTCCTCCCGGGCGACGTCGACGACGCCACCGCGCCCAGCGGCGGCAACGTCTACGACCGCCGTCTGAGCCAGACGCTCGCGGCGGCGGCCCGTCCGCTGCGGGAACTCCCCGTGCGGGGCACGTGGCCCCGTCCGGACACCGCCGCCCGCCAGGCCCTGGCCGGGGCGCTCGCATCGGTGCCGGACGGCGCCGTCGTCCTGCTCGACGGACTCGTGGCCTGCGGCGTCCCCGAGATCGTCGTCCCGCAGACCCGCCGGCTGCGCACCGCCGTCCTGGTGCACCTGCCCCTGGCCGACGAGACCGGACTCGACCCCGCCGCGGCCCGCGAACTCGACGCCCTGGAGCGCGAGACCCTGCGGGCCGCCGCCGCGGTCGTCGCCACCAGCCCCTGGGCCGCCCGGCGCATCGCCGAGCGGCACGCGCTGACCGCCGGCCGGGTCCACGTCGTCACCCCCGGCACCGACCCCGCGCCGCTCGCACCCGGCACGCAAGCCGGCACCCGGCTGCTGTGCGTCGCCTCGCTGACCCCGCGCAAGGGCCACGACCTGCTCGCCGGGGCGCTCGCCGCCGTCGCCGACCTGACCTGGACCTGCCGCTGCGTGGGCCCGCTCGGCCGCGACCCCGAACACCTCGCACGCGTACGCGCGCTGATCGGCCGGCACGGCCTCGACGACCGCGTGCACCTCACCGGCCCGCTCACCGGCGAACCCCTCGCGGCCGAGTACGCCGCCGCCGACCTGCTCGTCCTGCCGTCCCGCGCCGAGACCTTCGGCATGGTCGTCACCGAGGCCCTGATGCGCGGCACACCCGTACTGGCCACCGCCGCCGGGGGAGTGCCCGACGCCCTCGGCCAGGCACCGGACGGCACACCGCCCGGCCTCCTCGTCCCCCCGGACGACACCACCGAACTCGCCGCGGCGCTCCGCCGCTGGCTCGACGACGCCGACCTGCGCGGCCGGCTGCGCACGGCGGCCCGCCGGCGGCGCGAGACGCTGCACGGCTGGGAGCACGCCGCGCGGCACATGGACGCGGTACTGGAACTGCTGCGGGAGGGAACCCGATGACCACGTCCGACACCGCCCCCTTCACACCGCACTGGCTCGCGCTGCGCGAGGACGCCGACGCCGCGGCCCGCGCCGCGGACCTGCTCGGCCCCCTCCGCGAGCACCTCGCGGGAGCGGCCCGCGGCACCGGCCCGCTCGTCGTCCGCGACCTCGGCTGCGGCACCGGCTCGATGGGCCGCTGGCTCAGCGGACGACTGCTCGGACCGCAGCACTGGATCCTCCACGACCACGACCCCGCCCTGCTCGACCTGGCCGCGGCGAGCCTGACCGGCCTCACCGCGGGCGGCGGCCCCGTCACCGCCGAGACCCGCGAGGGCGACCTCACCCGGCTCACCGCCGCCGACCTCGCCGGGACCTCGCTCGTCACCGCCTCGGCGCTGCTGGACCTGCTCACCGCCGCCGAGATCGACGCCCTCGCCGCCACCTGCAACGCCGCCGCAGTGCCCGTGCTCTTCGGTCTCTCGGTGGTCGGCGAGGTCGAACTCGGGCCCGCCGACCCGCTCGACGCGGAGATCACCGCCGCCTTCAACGCCCACCAGCGGCGCACGGCCGGCGGCCGCGCACTACTGGGCCCCGACGCCCTCGATGCCGCCGGCAGGGCGTTCACCCGGTACGGCGCCACCGTCACGACCCGGCCCAGCCCCTGGCGGCTCGGCGCGGACCGGTCCGCGCTCACCGCCGAGTGGCTGCGCGGCTGGGTGGGCGCCGCCGTCGAGCAGGAACCCGGCCTGGCCGCCCTTGCGGAGCCCTATCTGCGCCGACGGCTCGAAGACTGCGCGGCCGGGCGGCTGACCGCCGTCGTCGGCCACGGCGACCTGCTCGCCCTGCCCGGAGGTGACGCCCGGTGAGGCAACGACTGTGGGCCTGGCTGCGGCTGCTGATCGGCGCGGGCATCCTCGCCGCCCTCGTGTGGCGGCTCGGCACCGGCGCGTTCGTCGACGGCCTGCGGGTCGTCGACGGCCCCGCCGTCCTCGCCGCCCTCGCGATCGGCCTGTTCACCACCGTGACGAGCGCCTGGCGCTGGTGCCTGGTCGCCCGCCGGCTCGGCCTGCGGCTCCCGATGGCCCGGGCCGTGTCCGACTACTACCGGGCGCTGCTGCTCAACGCGGTGCTCCCGGCCGGCGTCCTCGGCGACGTCGACCGGGCGGTCCGCCACGGCAAGCACTCCGGCGACGTCGGCCGCGGCGTGCGCGCCGTCGTCCTGGAACGGGTCGGCGGGCAGGTCGTCGTCCTCGCGCTCGGCGGGGCCGTCCTGCTCACCCGACCCGCCCTGGTCACGGCCATCGCCGGGGACCTCGTGCCGGGCCGGGCCGCCGCGGAGGTCACGGCCGGGGTCCTCCTGGCCGTCGTGGTGCTCGGCGGGTGGCTGCTGTGGCGACGCGGCGCCAAGGGCCGGCAGGCCCTGGCCACCGGGCTGGCCGACGTCCGCAGCGGACTGCTCGCCCGCGGCACCTGGCCGGGCGTGGTCGCGCTGTCCGCGGCGGGACTCGCCGGTCACATCGCCCTGTTCGTGGTCGCGGCCCGCGTCGCGGGCTCGTCGGCACCGGTCACCACGCTCGTGCCGCCGCTCGTCCTGGCCCTGCTCGTGATGGGACTGCCCGTCAACATCGGCGGCTGGGGCCCGCGTGAGGCCGCCGCGACGCTCGCCTTCGGCGCGGCCGGGCTGGGCGCCACGCAGGGCCTCGCGACCGCCGTCGTGTACGGGGTGCTCACCCTCGTCTCCAGCCTCCCCGGGATCGCCGTGCTCGCCCTCCCCGGCCTGCGCGCGCTCGCCGCCCGCGTTCAGCCTGCGGAGGACGGCGCCGTGCCGTCCGCCAGGGCGCGGACGAACCGGAGCCCGGGGCGGCCTTCCAGCTCGACCGTGCCGGCCGACACGAACCCCGTACGGGTCAGCACCGTGCGGGAGCCCGCGTTGTCCAGCGTGGTGACCGCCCACAGCGTCGTCAGCCCGTACTCCCCGGCCGCCAGGGCGCACACCTCGTGAACCGCGGCCGTGGCGAGCCCCCGCCCGGCCGCGCTCTCGGCGATCCGGTACCCCAGCTCCGCCGCCCCGTCCGTCACGTCCACGACGTTGACCCGGCCCAGCACTTCGTCGTCCGCGCCGACCAGCACGTGGAAGTGGCAGAACCCGGCGTCCTGCTCGGCGAGCAGCGCCTGGTGCCGCGCGTCGAAGTACGCGAAGTAGTCGTCGCCCCGGTCCGGTATCGACGCGGCGAAGTACGCGCGGTTCGCCCGCTCGAACTCCAGGAGCGCGGTGGCGTGGTCGGCACGGAGACGTTCCAGGCGAGGCATGGGTCGATGCTAGGGCCTGACGCGGCGGCGGCATGTGAGAGCACCCGGCGTCGGCCGCCGCTCTGCCGGTGCCGCCAAGCCCTGTCGCACAGTCTCCTTCGGCCGGGGGTGCGCCCGGGCACCTCCCAGCGGAGAAACAGAACCGCCCGGCAGCCTCCGCGTCGGCTGCTGGTTGCCGTGCTCGCGCACCCCGGAAGGCTGCGCGCGGCCCCGGCCCCGGCCGCTGCGGCGGCCGGAGCGGCACGGGCTGGGCCCGCATGCGGAGGACGTGTTCGTCCACGGCTCGGTCCAGGCCCCTCGCTGCCGGACAGCGCACGTGCTCGTCGAGGAGGGCCTGGTGCCCCAGGGCCGCATGGCCGGGCCGGTGGCACGGCCCGGCGCGAGCTGTGACGGGCCCGCACCCGGCGGCGGCCCGCAGGGGCGGGCGCGGGAGGTGGCGCCCGGACGTCTTCCTGACCGGTGCCCCGGGCCTGATCGGCGGTCAGGCGCCGCCGCCGGTGCGCCGCGCGACGGTCCCGTACCGCGCCGACACGGCGGCAGCCCTCGGGGCACCCGCGGCACGCGGTCAGGTGGCCGGCGAGGCGGCGGCGTCGGGGCGGGCGTGGCGGCCCGGACGGGGGCTCTCGACGCGCAGGGCGTCCTTGTCGGAGACGAAGAGCGCCGCGACCGCCGAGATCAGGGCCAGGCCCGTGCAGAGCACGAAGCCGGCGTGGTAGGCGCCCAGGTTGGCCGTCGTGGTGCCGCCCGCCGTCACGGTGGTGGTCCCGACCGCGGTGAGGAGCGTGGCGATGAGCGCGGTCCCGAAGGCACCGCCCAGCTGCCGCTGCATGTTGAACACGGTCGCCGCCCGCCCCGTCGAGGGAGGGGGGATCGTGGCGAAGGCGGCGTTCTGCGCCGACATCATCACGTGCCCGATGCAGTAGCCCAGGACGAACAGCACCCCGCGCAGCACCCACGGCGAGGTGGCCGTCGTGAACCCGGTCATCACCGCCACGCACACGCCCATGCCGGCCGAACCGCCCACCATGAGCCACCGCGGCCCGATCCGCCGGTACAGCCGCGGGGCGATCTGCGCGGCGGCCATCACGCCCACGGCCTCCGGCCAGGTGGCCAGGCCGCTCTCGAAGGCGTTGAAGCCCAGCGCCTCCTGCAGGAACATCGGGTAGAGCCACACCGTGCCGAGGAAGACCGCGCTGAGCGGGAACATCACGACGGTGTTCGCGCGGAACAGCCGGTCCCGGAAGAGCTCCAGGTCCAGCATCGGCATCGTGATCCGCCGTTCCACCAGCACCATCGCGCCGAGCGCCGCGAGCCCCACGAACAGCGGCACGAGGATGCCCGCGGTGCCCCAGCCGTCCTTGGCGCCGTTGGTCAGCGCGTACAGCGTCAGCGACAGCCCGCCGCCGGCCAGGAGGAAGCCGACGAGGTCGAAGCGCCCGGGGCGCTCCAGCCGGTAGTCCGGCAGGAAGAGCAGCCCGAAGACCACGGCCGCGGCGCCGACCGGCAGGTTGACCAGGAAGACCCAGTGCCAGGACACGGCGTCGCACAGCCAGCCGCCCAGCACCGGGCCGACGGCCGGGGCGATCGCGGTCGGCACCATCAGCGCGCGCTGCGCCTTGATCCGTTCCGCCGGCGGGTACGCCCGGAACAGCATGGTCTGGCCGACCGGGACCAGCAGACCGCCGCCGGCGCCCTGCAGGATCCGGTACAGGGTGAGCTGTTCGAGACTGGTCGACATCGCGCACAGCGCCGACGCCGCGGTGAAGGCGACCAGCGCGGCGAGGAACACCCTGCGGGTGCCGTACCGGTCGGACAGCCAGCCGGCGACGGGGATGAAGACCGCCAGGCTGACCAGGTAACCGATGTTGACGCCGCCCAGCCCGGACGCCGGCACGCCGAAGTCCTCGCCGATGGCCGGTACGGCGACGTTGACGATGGTGGTGTCCATGATCGCCATGAACAGCGCGGCGACGAACACCACGGCGACCGCGGTGGTCGGCGGAATCCTGCGTGCCAAAAGGAAGCTCCTCGCTCGGGGGCGCCTCCTGCGCGGCGGACCGCGTTCGGACGACACCGGTCACGGCTTCCAGATAAGCCCGGTCCCCGGCGTGGCGCACGCCGGAGTCACCCGCGTGCGTGTATCCGCCGGTTACCGGGGCGTCAGCGGCCGGTCCAGCGGGGCGGGCGCCGGTCCAGGAACGCGGCGACGCCCTCGTGCCGGTCCTCGGAGGCCATCACGGTGCGGGTGGCCTCCTCCGTGGCCCGCCAGCCGAGTCCGTCGGAGCCGGAGAGCCACGCGTCCATCGCCACCAGGCTCGCCTGGACCGCGACCGGGGCGTTCTCGCAGACGCGCGCGGCGAGTTCGAGCGCGCCCGCGAGCGCCCCGCCCTCACCCGTGACCCGGTTGACCAGCCCGGCGGCGTGCGCCCGAGCGGCGTCGACGGGGTCGCCGGTCAGCACCATCTCCCTGGCCAGGTTGACGGGCAGCGCGCGCGGGCCGCGGAACAGCCCCGCACACGTGGGCACCAGGCCGAGCCGGACCTCCGGCAGTCCGAAACGGGCGGTCGCCGCGGCCACCACCAGGTCGCAGGCGAGGACCAGTTCCATCCCGCCGCCCAGGGCGGCGCCCTCGACGGCGGCGACCAGCGGTTTGCGCCGGTGACGGCGGATCAGCCCGTACTCGCCGCCGCGCTCGGTGACGTAGTCGCCGATGGCGTTGAGATCGCTGCCCGCGCTGAAGACCCCGCCGGAGCCGGTGAGCACCCCGGCCCACAGCTCCGGGTCGTCCTCCAGGGTGTTGAACGCCGCGTCGAGCGCCTCGGCCAGGTGCCGGTCCACGGCGTTGCGCTTGTGCGCACGGCACATCCGGATCACCAGGACGCGGCCGTGCCGCTCCGTCCGCACCAACGGCTCCACGGGCGGGTCGGGCTGGGCCATGGCGGGCACCTCCGGTCGGTGGTCGGCGGGGGGTCCCCGGGATCAGCCGACGATATCCCCGTGGCGGCGGTCGCCGGTGGACCGGGGCGGCCGCGCACGGCACGATGGCCAGGGGCTTCACGAGGAGGGTGCCTTGGAGACGACGCGGGACGGATCGACCGGTGAGACGCCGCGCTGGCTCGAGCTGGCGGAGGTGGACAACATCCGCGACCTCGGCGGTCTGCCGGTGCGGGGCGGGGGCACGACCCGGCGCGGTGTGGTGTTCCGGGCCAGCACCCTCCAGGAGGCCACGGCGGACGACGTCGAACTGCTGCTCGGCCGGTACGGGCTGCGTACCGTCCTCGACCTGCGCGGCCCGGACGAGGCGGCCCGCGAGGGGCACGGCCTGCTGGCGGACGCCGCGGTGCGCCGGATGAACCTGCCGGTCAGCCGGGTACGGGCGCTGGTCACCGACACCGTCCCGGCGACGACCGCGGACGACGGCGACGCGACCGGCTTCTACCTCGGACTGCTCGACGGCAGCGGCGAGTCGCTGGTTGCCGCGGCGCGCGTCGTCGCCGACACCGACCAGCACGCCGTCGTCTTCCACTGCGCCGTCGGCAAGGACCGCACCGGTGTCCTCGCGGCCCTCCTGCTCGACGCGGTGGGCGTGCCCGCCCCCGCCATCGCCGCCGACTACGCGCTCACCGCACAGCGCGTCGTCCGCATCCGCGCCCGCCTGGCCCGCTTCCCGTCCTACCGCGACCTGCCCGCCGTGGAGCACGCCTTCATGGCCTCGGAACCGCGCGTCATGCACCGCTTCCTGGACGTCCTCCACACCGGCCACGGCGGTGCGGGCTCCTGGCTGCGCGACCGCGGCCTGACGGCGGCGGAACTCACCCGTCTGAAGGAAGTCCTGGTCACCCCGGCCCCGCACTGACCGCTGCCGTTCGTGCGGGCGCGCCCCGGTTCCGGGTGCCGCGGCCTGGGCCGACGGCGGCGAACGCGTCGCCGGGGCCGAGCGCGGTCGTGCCCTCGGGCACGGCCTACGCCCGGGGCGTGCCGTCCCAGCGCCACGACGTGGGACGAGGGTGTCCGGGCAGGTCGGCGCGCCCGGTGGCCCACAAAAGGGTGGACCAGGAATCCGTGGACGACGGCGCGTGCGGAAACAACCGGGCGAGCACCCGGGAGCACAGATCGGCAGGCGGGCTCCATACGAGATCGAGCCCCTGTGCCAGGTCATGCGTGTGCACAAGCGTCTCCACGATCCCCATCGCGGCGAATCCCTCGGGGTCCGAGACGCCGAAGGCGTGGTGAGCGCGGGTCTGCGGTGGCGTCGTGCGCACCATGGCGACCAGCAGCGCCCCGCTCGCTTCCAGGACCTGCAGCAGACCGGCGGGCCCCGCCGCGCGGTTCGCGTGAATGGCGTTCGCCGGGCCGCCGGGCCGCCGGCTCTCCCATACGAAGGGCACTTCGCCGTCCAAAGGCGGTGTCTTGGGGCCCAGTTGTGCCGCGTAGGCGAAGAGGTCGTCGCTGAGATGCTCGACGGTTTCCCAGCAGTCCCATTCCAGCGAACCGGCCTTGCCCTCCCAAGCAGCCGGGGGCGCCTCTCGGAGGACTGCCACCGCGAGCTGCACGGCGAGGTCGAGGTCATCCGCGGTGACGGGTGACCGTGAGAGGCCGGCATCGGCTGATCGGGACATGGCAGGAGCGTACCGCCACCGAAAGGCACCTCCCATGGGTCACCGGCCCCGCGACCCGGGCGGCCGTCCGGCGCTCTCGTCGGTGTGCGCGCCGTCAGGAGGCCCGCGGGAAGGCCGGGTGCGCCGCCTTGCCGAGGAAGGTGAAGCGGGTGTCGCCCGTGAGGTGCTCCTCCAGGGCGTCCTTGACGCCCTGGAGGGCCGGGCCGGGGAGTCCGCGCCGCATGCCGGGGCGGGGTCAGGCGGTGGGCCAGAGCGTGACGTGGACGGCGGGCGGAAGCGGGAGGGAGTGATGCCGGCGCCGGGGGCGCCCATGACGCGGGTGGCGGCGGCGGTGTGGAGGAAGTGCAGGAAGACGTCGGTCGCGGGGGAGCGGAGGCCGGGGGGCAGGACGGTGGCGTACCAGGTGGCGTCCGCCGGGGTGGCCGGGGTGTCGAGGAGGCGCAGCTCGTCGCGCCGCAGACGGGGGGTGACCAGGTGCGCCACCGCGGGCGCCACGCCCGCGCCCTCCGCGGCGGCGTCCCAGGCCGCGGTCTGGTGCGGGAAGACCCGGACGCGGGGTTCCGGCACCCGCAGCCTGCGCAGCAAACGTCCCGTGTCGGCGCCGGGGTCGGTGCCGGAGGCGTCGACCAGCCACGTCCAGCGCGACGGCGGTCCCGCAGGCCGGGGTGCCCGGGGTCCGGTCACCGCGACCAGCAGGGCGCGGAAGACGGGCTCGCCGATCAGCCCCCCGCCGCGCACCGCACCCAGGTCCGGGCCGAGCGCCACGTCGGCCAGGCGGTGCTCCACCAGCGCCCGCATCTCACTTGTCGTGGCGACGCCGAAGGACGTGTCGATGCGGCGGCCCGTCCGTTCGGCGAAGGCCTCCGTCAGTGAGGGCAGCACGAATTCCGCGAGCGTGCCCGCGGCCACCACACGCAGCTCGTCGGGCCCTCCCTGCGCCGCCCGCACCGCGGCCTCCGCGTCCGCGCTCAGCGCGACCATGCGCGAGGCGACCGGGAGCAGCCGCGCGCCCGCCGGGGTGAGCCGCATCCCGCCGCCCGGCGCGCGCCGGATCAAGGGGTCGCCGAAGTGCGCGCGCAGCGCGCTGAGCGACTGCGACACGGCGGACTCGCTCACGTTCAGCGTCCGCGCCGCGGCGGTGACAGAACCGAGCCGGGCCACCAGCACGAAGGTGCTGAGCTGCGTCACGGTCACCCTTCCATTTTCCCCCCTTCCGCCCGATAAGTGAAGCCTTATCGGCCCGTTGCACCGGCGCCTTGGCGAGGCGCAGCATCACCGCACAGGGGGAACGCCCGGATCCAGGAGGGCGCCATGCAGGTTCCGGCCACGTTCCAGTACGCGCGGGCGACCGGCGTCGACCACGCCATCGAGCTGCTCACCCGGTACGGGCCCGAGGCCCGCGTGGTGGCGGGCGGGCACAGCCTGCTGCCGATGATGAAGCTGCGGCTCGCCCAGCCGGAGGCGCTGATCGACATCAACGGCCTCGACGAGCTGACCCGCATCCGGGTGGACGGCGGTGAACTGGCCGTCGGCGCCATGGTCCGCCACGCCGACCTGCTGGGCTCGGCCGTGGTCGGCGAGCACTTCCCCGTCCTCCGCGACGCGGAGCGGATGATCGCCGACCCGCTCGTGCGCAACCGCGGCACGGTCGGCGGCTCGCTGTGCCAGGCCGATCCGTCCGAGGACCTGTCCGCCGCGTTCTGCGCGCTGCGCGCGACCCTCGTCGCCCAGGGGCCGGACGGCCGGCGGGCCGTGCCGGTGCGGGAGTTCTTCCTCGGCCCGTACGAGACCGTGCTCGGCGAGGCGGAGCTGCTGCTGGAGATCAGGGTGCCGATCCGCTCGCACGCCAGCGCCTACCGCAAGGTGGAGCGCCGTGCCGGTGACTGGGCGGTCGCCGCCGCGGCCGCGGTCCTGGAACTGTCGGCGGGCGTGGTCACCGAGGCGGGCATCGGGCTGACCGCTGTCGGCGCGCCCCGGTTCGTCGCCGAGGAGGCCGAGCGTTACCTGCGCGGGGGACCGCCGGGCGAGGAGCAGTTCGCCGAGGCGGGCCGGATCGCGGGGGAGGAGTGCCGGCCCTCCGCCGACCAGCGCGGCCCCGTCGACTACAAGCGGCACCTCGCCGCCGAGCTCACCGTGCGGGCGCTGCGCGCCGCGGCCGCCCGTGCCCACGGGCAGGAGGCCTGACATGCAGATCACGGTCACCGTGAACGGCGAGCGGTACACCCGGGACGTCGAACCCCGGCTGCTGCTCGTGCACTTCCTCCGCGACGAGCTGGGCCTCACCGGCACCCACTGGGGCTGCGACACCTCCAACTGCGGGGTCTGCGCCGTCTGGCTGGACGGCGCGCCCGTCAAGTCCTGCACGGTGCTGGCGGTGATGGCCGACGGCCACGAGGTCCGCACCGTCGAGGGCCTGGCCGAGGGGGCGGAACTCGACCCCGTCCAGCAGGGGTTCGTCGCCTGCCACGGACTGCAGTGCGGCTTCTGCACCCCCGGCATGATGATGACCGCCCGCTGGCTGCTCGACCACGACCCCGACCCCTCCGAGGAGGACATCCGGGAGGCCATCTCCGGCCAGGTGTGCCGCTGCACCGGCTACGAGAACATCGTGCGCTCCATCCGGTGGGCCGCCGAGCAGGGCCGCGCCGCGCGACCCGCCGGAGGGACGGCGCAGGAGGCCTCCGGCCGTGAGGAGGTGCGGACATGACCACCACCGGGGAACGGCCGGTCGGATTCGGGCGGATGACCCGCAAGGAGGACGCCCGCTTCGTCCGCGGCCACGGCACCTACGTCGACGACGTGCGGCTGCCCGGGATGCTCTACGGCGCGGTGCTGCGCAGCCCGCTGGCGCACGCGCGGATCGTGTCCGTCGACACCTCCGCCGCCGAGGCGCACCCGAAGGTCAAGGCCGTGATCACCGGACAGACCCTCGCCGGGCTGGGACTTGCCTGGATGCCGACCCTTTCGTACGACACCCAGGCGGTGCTCGCCACCGACAAGGTGCGCTTCCAGGGGCAGGAGGTCGCCTTCGTCGTCGCCGAGGACCGCTACGCGGCCCGCGACGCCCTCGAACTGATCGACGTGGAGTACGACCCGCTGCCGCCCGTCGTCGACGCCCGCAGGGCGCTCGACGCCGACGCGCCGCTCATCCGCGACGACAAGGAGGGCCAGACCGGCAACCGCGTCTTCGACTGGTCCGCGGGGGACAAGGAGCGCACCGACGAGGTGTTCGCCCGCGCCGACCTCGTCGTCACGCAGGACATGCTGTACCCCCGGGTGCATCCCGCCCCGCTGGAGACCTGCGGCACCGTCGCCGACATGGACGCCGTCACCGGCAAGCTCACCGTGTGGTCCACCACCCAGGCCCCGCACGCGCACCGCACGCTGTACGCCATGGTGTCCGGCATCCCGGAGCACAAGATCCGCATCATCTCCCCGGACATCGGGGGCGGCTTCGGCAACAAGGTCGGCATCTACCCCGGGTACGTGTGCGCGGTCGTCGGCTCCATCGTCACCGGAAAGCCGGTCAAGTGGATGGAGGACCGCTCGGAGAACCTGATGAGCACCTCCTTCGCCCGCGACTACCACATGCACGGGGAGATGGCGGCGACCGCGGACGGGCGGATCCTGGGCCTGCGCGTGAAGGTCGTCGCCGACCACGGCGCCTTCAACGCCACCGCCCAGCCCACCCACTTCCCCGCAGGCTTCTTCGGCGTCTTCACCGGCTCGTACGACATCGAGGCGGCGCACTGCGAGGTCACCGGCGTCTACACCAACAAGGCGCCGGGCGGCGTCGCCTACGCCTGCTCCTTCCGCGTCACCGAGGCCGTCTACCTCGTGGAGCGCATGGTCGACGTGCTCGCCGCCGAACTCGGCACCGACCCCGCCGAACTGCGGATGCGCAACCTGCTGCGGCCCGAGCAGTTCCCGTACCGGAACAAGACCGGCTGGGAGTACGACTCCGGTGACTACCCGCGGGCCCTGCGGCTCGCGATGGACCTCGCGCAATACGACGAGCTGCGCCGCGAGCAGGCGGACAAGCGCGGGCGCGGCGAACTCATGGGCATCGGCGTCAGCTTCTTCACCGAGGCCGTCGGCGCGGGCCCCCGCAGGCACATGGACATCATGGGCCTGGGCATGGCCGACGGCGCGGAACTGCGCGTCCACCCCACCGGCAAGGCCGTGCTGCGGATCTCCGTGCAGACCCAGGGGCAGGGCCACGAGACGACGTTCGCGCAGATCGTCGCCGAGGAACTGGGCATCCCGCCCGAGGACGTCGACGTGGTGCACGGCGACACCGACCAGACGCCCTTCGGGCTCGGCACCTACGGCTCGCGCTCCACCCCCGTGTCCGGCGCGGCCGCCGCACTGGTGGCCCGCAAGGTCCGCGAACGGGCCCGGCTGGTCGCCTCGGCGATGCTCGAGGTGAGCCCGGACGACCTGGAGTGGACCAAGGGCCGCTGGTCCGTCAGGGGCGACCCCGACCAGGGCCGCACGATGGCCGAGATCGCGCTCGCCGCGCACTCCAGCCTCGAACTGCCCGAGGGCGTGGAGGGGCACCTCGACGCGACCTGCGTCTACAACCCGCCCAACCTCACCTTCCCCTTCGGCGCCTACATCTGCGTCGCGGACGTCGACGCCGGCACCGGGCAGGTCAAGGTGCGGCGCTTCATCGCGGTGGACGACTGCGGGACGCGCATCAACCCCATGATCGTCGAGGGGCAGGTGCACGGCTCGGCATGGCGCTCATGCAGGTGATCGCCTTCGACGAGGACGGCAACTGCCTCGGCGGGTCCTTCATGGACTACCTGCTGCCCACCTCCGTCGAATGCCCCTCCTGGGAGCTCGGCGAGACCGTCACCCCGTCGCCGCACCACCCGATCGGCGCCAAGGGCGTCGGCGAGTCCGCCACCGTGGGCTCGCCCGCCGCCGTCGTCAACGCCGTCGTCGACGCCCTGCGACCGCTGGGGGTACGCCACATCGACATGCCCCTGACCCCGGCGGCGGTCTGGCGGGCCGCACGGGGACGGCCGTTCCGCAGCGACCTGGCGATCACCTGAGGCCCCCGATGACGAGCACGGAACTGCTGGACCGCGCGGACCAACTGCGGCAGGGCCGCACCCCGTTCGTCCTCGCCACGGTCGTCCGCGCGCAGCGCCCCACCAGCGCCAAGCCCGGCGACAGCGCGCTGGTGCTGCCCGACGGCAGCGTGGAGGGCTTCGTCGGCGGCGTCTGCGCCGAGTCGACCGTGCAACTGCAGGGGCTGCGCCTGCTGGAGACCGGGGAGTCGGTGCTGCTGCGGATCACCCCCGGCGGCGCGGAGGGGGCGGCCGGGCGCGGGGCGGACGGCGAGGGCCTGGTCACCGTCGCCAACCCGTGCCAGTCCGGGGGGACCCTCGACATCTTCCTGGAGGCCCATCTGCCTCCCCTGCTGGTGCACGTGCTCGGCCACGCGCCGATCGCCCGCGCCCTGCTCGACGTCGGCCGGGCCCTCGGCTACGACGCCAGGCCCGCGGCACCCGGGACCCCGCTGCCCGACGACCTGGACGCCGTCGTGATCGCCTCGCACGGCCGTGACGAGGAGGCCTCGCTGGCCGCGGCGGTGCGCGCGGGAGTCCCGTACGTCGGGCTCGTCGCCAGCCCCCGGCGCGGCACCGCCGTCCTCGCCGGGCTCGGGCTGACGCCGCAGGAGCGGGCCCGCGTCCACACCCCGGCGGGGCTGGACATCGGGGCCCGGACCCCGGCGGAGATCGCCGTGTCGGTGTACGCCGAGGTCATCGCGGTGCGGCCGCGCCCCGCCGCCCGCCCTGGCGGCCGCCCCGGCGGGAGCGAGCCCGCGGCGTCCCCGCGGCCCGTCGCGGAGGCCGTGGACCCGGTGTGCGGCATGAGCGTCGCCGTCACCCCCGGCACCGTCGCGCTGACGGGGCAGGGCGGCGGCGCCGTCTACTTCTGCGGACCCGGCTGCCGGCACGCCTACACCGACGACCCCACCCGCTACGCGCATGCCTCCTGACCCCGACGCCCTCGTCCCCGACGTCCCCGCCCTGCGCGCCCGGCTCGACGCCGCCGACTACCTCGCCGACGACGCGCTCGCGACGGCCCTGCTGCTCGCCGTCCGCATGCGCCAGCCGATCCTGCTCGAGGGCGAACCGGGCGTCGGCAAGACCGAGGCGGCCCGCGCCCTCGCCACCGTGCTGGACACCCCGCTGATCCGCCTCCAGTGCTACGAGGGGCTGTCCGCCGCTACGAGTGGAACTACCCGCGCCAGCTGCTCGCGATCCGGCTCGCCGAGTCCCGCGGCGAACCCCTGCGCGACGCCGACCTGTTCACCGAGGACTTCCTGATGCCGCGGCCCCTGCTCGCCGCCATCACCCATCCGGGGCCCCGGCCGGCGGTCCTGCTCATCGACGAGGTGGACCGCGCCGACGACGAGTTCGAGGCCTTCCTGCTGGAGCTGCTCGCCGACGCCGCCGTCACCGTCCCCGAACTCGGCACGCGCACCGCCGCGGTGCCGCCCGTCGCCGTCCTGACCTCCAACCGCACCCGTGACCTGCACGACGCGCTGAAGCGGCGCTGCCTCTACCACTGGATCGAGTACCCGGACACGGAGCGCGTCGCCGCCGTCATCCGGCGCCGCGTCCCGGACGCGGGGGAGTGGCTGGCGTCCCGCGTGGCCGGCGCGGTGGACCGGCTGCGCGCCGACCACCGGCTCACCAAGCCGCCCGGCATCGCCGAGGCCGTCAACTGGGCGGGCGCGCTGCGTGCGCTGGGCCTCACCTCGTTCGACGCGGACGCGGCCGACCGCACCCTCGGCGCGGTCCTCAAGTACGCCGAGGACCTCGCCGCGGTCCGCGCCGAGGGTCTCGCGCACCTGGTGGACAGCGATGCATGAGGCCGGGAGTGACGCAAGTAATGCGAGGGTCGAGACGGCTCCGGCACCAGGGCTGGCGGAGGTGGTGGCCACGCTCGGCGAGGCCCTGCGGCGGGCGGGGATACCGGTGGGTCCGGACAGGGCGGCACGGTGCGCGCGGGCGGTGACCGTGCTGGCTCCGGTGACGACGCCGCAGTTGCGGCACTGCGCGCTGGCCACGCTGGTGGCGGACCCGGAGCAGATCCCGGCGTTCGACGCCGTGTTCCGGGAGGTGTTCGGCGGTGAAGGTCCCGGGCACGCGGTCGCGCGGGGGCAGCGGGGCGACCCGCCGCGGTCGTCCGCCGGGGCCGGACGTGCCGCCCCGCGGCGTGGTGCCGGGCGGCCCGCGGAGGACACCCCGGGGCGGGCGGGCGAGGTCGAGGCACCGACCACCGCCAGCCCCGCCGACCGCCTCGCCACCCGGGACTTCGCGGAGCTGACCGAGGACGAGCTCGCCCTCCTGGCACGGGCGATGCGCGCGATCGTGCTCAACACCCCGCTCCGTCCGTCCCGCAGGCGCCGACCCGCCCACCACGGAGACCGCATCGACCTGCGCCGCACCCTCGCCGCCGGGCGCCGCACGGGCGGGTACCCGCTGCGGCTGCGCCGCTTCGTGCCGCGGCCCCGCCGCCGCGGCCTGGTCGTCCTCTGCGACATCTCGGGGTCGATGGAGCCGTACGCCCGGGCGATGCTGCAGTTGCTCTACTGCGCGTCGCGCGGCGCGCGGGCCGAGGTCTTCACGTTCGCCACCCGGCTCACCCGGCTGACCCCCGTCCTGCGGCGGCCCGGCCTGCCCTCCGACGCGCTGGCGCGCGCCGGGCGTACGGCGCCGGACTGGTCGGGGGGCACGCGGATCGCCGCGTGCCTCGGGGAGTTCAACGAACGGTACGGACGCCGTGGCATGGCCCGCGGCGCCGTCGTGGTGATCGTCTCGGACGGCTGGGACACCGGCGACCCCGCCGTCCTCGCCCGGCACATGGCGGCGCTCGCCCGGGTGGCCTTCCGTGTCGTGTGGGTCAACCCCCGTACCACCAGCCCCCGTTACCGTCCGCTCGTGGGCGGCATGGCCGCGGCGCTGCCGTACTGCGACGCCATCGTCAGCGCCCACGACCTGGCGGCCCTGGGCGACTTCACCGCAGCGTTGTCCGCGCCGGGCCGCCGCCCTGGCGCGGGGCAGGTGTGACGCAGGGCTCCACGCGGGTGCCGGTGCCGGCGCCGGGCGGTGGGTCTCAACCGCCCAGTGCCTTGGCCTCCTTCTCCGGGGCGAGGCCCACCGTGGGCCGGTCGGGGCGCTGGGGTGCCGTGCCGCCCAGCGAGCGCAGCCACTCCCAGGTGTCGGCGACGGTCTCGGTGACGGGACGGCAGCGCAGTCCGGTGGCGAGGGCGCGGGAGACGTCGGCGGTGTGGAGCGTGTCGTAGAGCTCGCCCGGGGGGAGCCAGACCGGCAGTTCGGTCCAGGGCTCGATGCCCGCGGCCAGGACCGTTTCCGGGTCCGTCCAGCGCAGTTCGGCGTCGGAGCCGGTCACCGCGGCGCAGGCTTCGAGGAGTTCGCCGGTGGTGGTGTGCCCGGGCGGGCTGACGAGGTTGTAGGCGCCGCCGAGGCCGGATTCCGCGGCGTCCAGGACCCATGCGGCGAGGTCGCGGGCGTCGACGTACTGCAGGGGGAGGTCGCGGGGGCCGGGGGCGAGGACGGGGCCGCCGCGGGCGATGCGGGTGAGCCACCAGGGGAGGCGGCCGATGTTCTCGTAGGGGCCGAGGATGAGGCCGGCGCGGGCCAGCAGGGCGTGGTCGCCGAAGGACTCGGTCGCGGCGAGTTCGCCGCCGCGCTTGGCGCGGGCGTAGTCGACGTCGGGTCCGTCGCCGGGGGAGGCGTCCACGACGGGTCCGTCCTCGTCGAGTCCGGCGGGGGCGGGGTAGGTGTAGACGGAGCGGCTGGAGACGTAGGCGTACGTCCGGGCGCGCCCGGCCAGGAGGCGGGCGGTGTCCCGTACGGTGGCCGGTGCTCCGGACCAGGTGTCGACGACAGCGTCCCACTCGCCGTGTGCGAGGGCGGCGAGGCCGCCTTCGGTGCCGCGTTCCCCGAGCAGCACGGTGGCGCCGGGCGGCGCTTGGTGCCGGCCGCGGTGGAACACCGTGACCTCCCAGCCCCGCTCGAGCGCGTCCTCGACGACGGCGCGTCCCACGAATTCGGTTCCACCCAGGGTCAGCAGCTTCATACCGGCCACTGTGCCCCGCGGTGCGGCCGGACGTCAGCGATCACGCTGTGGGCGCAATCGTGCGGCGAGGGCGGTGAGCATGAGGTCGACGGCGGTGTCGAAGGAGCTGCCGGCCATCAGGTGCAGGTGGCCGCGGACGGCGGACAGTGCGGGGAAGGCCTGTGGATCGACCGTCGCGGAGCGGTATTCCTGGGTCCAGGCGCGCCGGTCGGCCTCGCGCTGGGCGTGCGGCAGCGCGAGGTGGGCGGCGTCGAGGGCGGCGTGGCCGAGGACGGTGTCGATGAACGCCAGGTAGAGGGGGACGGCGCTGTCCGGTGCGAAGCCCGCCCGCAGCAGGATGCCGATGCCCGCCTCCACGGCGCGGAACTCGTGTTCGCGGCGGGTGATCCGGTACGAGGCCATGGCGGCGGCGCGCGGGTGCGCGAGGTATCCGTCGCGGACCCGGACGGCCATGTCGCGCAGGGAGGTCTGCCAGTCGTCGCCGGGGGTGAAGCCGTCCATGGCGTCGCCGATGATGCGGTCGGCGACGGCGAGCAGCAGGTCGTCGGTGTTGTGGAAGTAGCGGTAGACCGCGCTGGGGTCGCAGCCGAGGGCCGCGCCGAGGCGGCGGACGCTCAGTGCCTCGGGGCCGTGTTCGCCGATGAGGCGCAGGGCGGTGTCGACGATGAGCGGGGCGGACAGCAGGACGCCCGAGCGGGTGGGGCGGCGGCGCTTGCGTTCCCGGGGGACGCGGTCGCCGGTGGCGGCGGTCATGGGTGGGCCCTTCTCTCGGCGTCGGGCACAGTGAAGGCGCCCGGACGCCTTATGTCAACACCATTGACGGTAGATGAACATGGCCTGTTTCATCACAACCCCGCGCGGCTCTTCCCCGTCCGTCCTCCTTCAGAGGAGCCCCAGATGCCGACCACCGGACCCGCCTCCGCCCCCGGACCCGCCAGATCGCCCGCCCAGCTGCGCCGTTCGCTGGGTGTGGTCGACGGCGTCGCCATCGCCGCCTCCAGCACCGCGGCCACCACCAGCATCGGCGTCGGTATGGGCGCGCTCGCCGCGACCGTCGGCCTGCAGGCGCCGGTCGTGCTGCTGCTGGCGTTCCTGCCCGTGCTCGGCATCGCGACCGCGTACGCCCGGCTCAACCGCTCCGAGCCGAACTGCGGCAACGGCTACACGTGGGTCGGCGCGACCCTGGGACCGTGGCCCGGTTTCCTGACCGGCTGGGTGACCCTCGCCGGTTCCGTGGTCTTCATGGCGTACACCAGCGCCATCACCGGCTCGGTGATCCTGGCGTTCGCGAACAAGGCGGGGCTCACCGAGGTCGCGGGGCTCGCCCTGGACCCGGGGTCGACCGCGGTGAGCACCGTGCTGGGCCTGGTGGTCCTCACCGGTGTCACCGTCCTGGCCGTCACGGGGGTGCGGGGCGCGACCCGGCTGCAGGCCGGGTTGCTGGTCTTCGAGTACGCCGTCCTCCTCGTCTTCTGCGGCCTGGCGTTCCTGCGCGGCGGTCACGCGGTGCGGGCGTCCTGGTTCGACCCGTTCGCCGTCCACGACGGCACGGCCTTCGCCCAGGGCCTGGTGCTCGCGGTGTTCTTCTTCTGGGGCTGGGACGCGGCGTTCAGCGTCAACGAGGAGACCCGTGACGTCGGTGACTCCGCGCGCGGCGGCACGATCGCGCTGGTCGCGATGCTCGGCATGTTCCTCTTCGCCTCCGTGGCCTTCCAGCGTGAGATGAGCCTGGCGGAGCTGATCGAGAACGGCCCGCAGGCGCTGCCCCACCTCGGTGCGAAGCTCGCCGACGAGCCGTGGGCGAGCCTGCCGCTGCTCGCGCTGATGTTCTCGGCCGTGGCCTCCGTGCAGTCCTCGGTGATCCCCACCGCCCGCGGCATGCTGGCCATGGGACGGGACCGCACGATGGGGCCCGTCTGGACCCGGATCCACCCGCGCTTCGGCACGCCCGCCGTGGGCACCGTCCTGGTCATGGCCGTCGCCGCCGTCATCGCCCTGCTGGCGATGGCCATCCCGCGGCTCAACGACATGCTGCTGGCGGCCGTCAACTCCGTAGGGCTGCTGGTGGCCCTCTACTACGGACTGACCGCGGTCGCCTGCGCCGTCCGTTTCCGTGGCGCGCTGCGGGCCGGGCCCCGCGAGGCACTGCTGTCCGTGGTGGTGCCCGGCCTGTCCGGCGCGGTGCTCCTGGGCGCCGGCTGCTACCTCGGCCATTCGTACGCCACGATGAGCGACCACTTCGAACTCAGCCCCGGCAACGGCTGGTTCATGCTCGCGCTGCCCGGCGGGATCGTCCTGGCAGGCCTGGTGATGGCCGCCTGCGCCAAGTACCTGCGACGCTCTCCCTACTTCGCCACCGGCCGCGGCACGGACGCGGACGCCCTGACCCTGCCGGTGGACCGTACGAGCGTCTGACGCACTGCCCGAAGCCCGAAGCCCGAAGCCCCGCGACCCCTGCCCCTGGAGCGCACGCCATGTCCCACCCGCACGCCGACCTCGTCCTCACCGGCGGCCCGGTGCACACCGTCGACCCCGTCCTCGGCCGGGCCACCTCGGTGGCCGTGCGCGACGGCCGCATCGCCGCCGTCGGCCACGACGAGGTACGGGAGCTGATCGGGCCCGGCACCGAGGTCGTGGACCTGGCCGGGAAGATGCTGTTGCCCGGTTTCCAGGACGCCCACGTCCACCCGCTCGGCGCCGGCATCGAGCTGGGCCAGTGCCATCTCGCGGAGGCCCACGAGGCGCGGGAGTACCTGCGGCTCGTCCGCGCGTACGCGGACGGGCATCCCGGCGCCGAGTGGATCACCGGCGGTGGCTGGTCGCTGGACGCCTTCCCGGGCGGCACCCCGACCGCCGCGCTCCTGGACGGCGTCGTCGCCGACCGTCCGGTCTTCCTGCCCAACCGGGACCACCACGGGGCCTGGGTCAACTCCCGCGCCCTGGAACTCGCCGGGATCACCCGGGACACCCCCGACCCCGCGGACGGCCGCATCGAGCGCGACGCCGACGGCAACCCCACCGGGATGCTCCAGGAGGGCGCCCTCCACCTCGTCGGCCGGCTCCTGCCGCCGGTCACCCCGGGCGAGCGGACCGCCGCGCTGCTGCGTGCCCAGCGCGTGCTGCACTCCCTGGGCGTCACCGCCTGGCAGGACGCCATCGTCGGCGATTACGCGAACATGACCGACCCGGTGTCCGCCTACCATGCCCTGATCGCCGACGGGCTGCTCACCGCGCGCGTCGTCGGTGCCCTGTGGTGGGACCGGGCCCGCGGCGCCGAGCAGATCCCCGAACTCGTCGAACGGCGGGCCGCCGTGAGCCGGGGCCGCTTCCGCGCCACCAGCGTCAAGATCATGCAGGACGGCATCGCGGAGAACGGGACGGCGGCGCTGCTCGGCCCCTACCTCACCGCCTGCGGTTGCGCCTCCGCCAACAGCGGCATCAGCTTCGTGGACCCTGCGGCGCTGGCGAAGCACGTCACCGAGCTGGACGCGCTCGGTTTCCAGGTGCACTTCCACGCCCTCGGCGACCGCGCCGTCCGTGAGGCGCTGGACGCGGTGGCGGCGGCCCGTTCGGCCAACGGCCTCCGTGACACCCGGCACCACCTCGCCCATCTGCAGGTCGTCCATCCGGACGACGTCGCCCGCTTCCGGGCTCTGGGCGCCACAGCGAACGTCCAGGCGCTGTGGGCCGCCCACGAGCCCCAGATGGACGAGCTCACCCTGCCGTTCCTCGGCCCCGAACGGGCCGCCTGGCAGTACCCGTTCGGCGATCTGCTCCGCTCCGGCGCGACGCTCGCCGCCGGCAGCGACTGGCCGGTCAGCAGCCCCGACCCGTTCCAGGCCCTGCACGTCGCGGTCAACCGCCGCACCCCGGACGCCCCGGACGGCACGCCCGTCTTCCTGCCGGAGCAGCGCGTCGACCTGGCCGCCGCCATCGCCGCCTACACCGCGGGGAGCGCGTACGTGAACCACCTCGACGACACCGGCACGGTCACCCCGGGCAAGCTGGCCGACCTCGTCGTCCTCGACCGCGACCCCTTCGCCGGGCCGCCCGCGGAGATCGCCGCGACGCGGGTGCTGCAGACCTTCGTGGGCGGTCAGCGGGTCTACGCGGCGCCGGACGCGTAGGCGCCCCGGCCGGTCAGTCCTCTTCGGGGCGGTCGGGGCGGACGGCGATGTGGTCGGGTTCGAGTTCGAGCATGACGCGGTTGCGGATGTCGAGGGCGTGGGTGTAGTCGCGGGGGAGTTGGAGGCGGCCGGAGCGGTCGACGGTGGCGTATTCGCTGGCGTGGACGGTGGTGCGGCCTTCGTCGTCGACGCTGGTGCGGCGGACGACTTCGGAGGCGGTGCGGCCGTCGCGGATGGCGACGGTGCGGTCGACCGCGGTGGCCACGGCCTGGTCGTGGGTGACGACGACGATGGTCGTGCCGAGCTGTTCGTTGGCGGTGCGGAACGCTGCGAAGACCTGCTCGCCGGTGGCGGAGTCCAGCTGGCCGGTGGGTTCGTCGGCCAGCACCAGGGAGGGGTGGTTGGCCAAGGCGACGGCGATGGCGGTGCGCTGCTGCTCACCACCGGACATCTGCTGCGGCCGCCGGTCGGCGCAGTAGCCGACGCCCATCATCTCGAGCAGTTCGGTGGCGCGGTCGGCGCGGGCCTTGCGGCCCTTGACCCGGCCGGAAAGCCGCATGGGCAGCACGACGTTCTGCAGGGCGGTCAGGTAGGGCAGCAGGTTGCGTGAGGTCTGCTGCCACACAAAGCCGACGACCTCGCGCTGGTAGCGCAGGCGGGCGCCCGCGTCGAGCGCGAGCAGGTCGAAGCCGGCGACCGAGGCGGCGCCGGCGGTGGGGGTGTCCAGCCCGGCAAGGATGTTCAGCAGGGTGGACTTGCCGCTGCCCGAGGCGCCGACCAGGGCCATCAGTTCGCCCTGCTGCACCAGCAGGTCCAGTCCCTGCAGCGCCTGCACCTCCACGCCCTGGGCGGTGAAGATCCGCACCAGCCGGTCGCAGACGATCAACGCGTCGTGCCCGTAGGCGGGCTGCTCCCGGCTCTCGGTGACGCGCCGTTCCAGGTCCGCCAGCGTGACGTTGCCGCGCTCGGCGGTGCCGGACGTGTTCTGAGTCATGATCGTTCCCCCATCCGGAGTTCGGTTCCTTCTCCCCGTCGCCCTGTCAGCCAGGCCTGCACGGCCAGCACCACACACGCCAGCACGACGAGTGCGGCCGCGGGCACCAGCAGCGACGCCGCGTCCGTGCGCAGCACGGCGCCCGACAGGTCGGTGGCGGGCGTGCGGACGGTGAAGGCGAGCGCCACCAGGTCCACGCCCGGACGTACCAGCGGCACGGTGGCCACGCTCACCAGGACACCACCCAGGGCGCCCAGCAGGACGTGCGGCAGCATCTCCAGCACCGCCAGCCACTGCCGCTGACGCCCGGTCATGCCCATCGTCCGCAGCCGCGCCAGCAACGCCTTGCGCTGCGGCGCGTTGTGCAGCAACGACAGCAGCAACGCCAGCACGCTGTAGCCGGCGCCCGCCGCGACCGCCGCCAGGTACACGTGCCGTGCGCCCGACTGCAACGCCGACGTCGTCCCGTACGAGGCGCGCTGCTCGGTCCGCAGCGTGACCTGCGCCTTGGGCGCGGCCTTGGTGACCAGGGCGCGCAGCGCCTGCGCGTCGATGCCGGTGCCCATCGCATAGAGCGTTGAGGGCCCGTGCGCCGGTTCCTTCGTGCCGGGTGCCACCTTCGCCAGGGCGGCCCGCGACACGATCAGGAACTCGTGGTTGGGGGCCGCCGGTGTGGCGTCCTGCGTGCCCACGACACGCACCATGACCCGCCCGACCGAGGACCTGACGCTCTCGGGGTCGCCGACGCCATTCCCGAACTTCCGCGCGACCGCCGGGGAGGCGATGGCGGGAATGGGCTCCTTCGCGCCCGAGTCGAGCTTGCCGACGGGGAACGAGGCGCCCAGGCCGGTGGCCGCCACGAGCCGGGCATACGGCGCCGGATCGACGACCACCAGGTCGAACCGGTCCCTGTCGTTGATCAGTTTCTGCCCGGATTCGATCCGGACGCCGGTGACCTCCCGCACCCCCGTGACCTTGCGGATCTGTGCGGTCAGGCCCTGCGGCAGGGCGCCGTAGCTCTGCACGCGGGCGTCCGCGCCGACCGCGGTCACCGCGGCGTGGTCGCGTCCCGACTCGACGCCGGCGAGCACCGATCCGCCGAAGGAGGTGACCGTGAGTGCCACCAGGACGGCCAGCAGCGGCAGCGCCGTGGTGGAGGTGGCGCGTCCGGCGCGGGCCAGGCCCAGGTGCAGCACGGCTCCGTTGAGCCGTGCGAAGGGCCGTGCCAGCAGTCGGACCGGCCAGGGGTACAGCCGCAGCAGCACCAGCGCGGCGACCATCGCGAGCAGCACCGGCGCCGCGGCGGTCAGCACGTCCGCGCCGCCGTCGGCCGTGCCGCGCTGCCGCAGCGCCACCACGGCACCGGCGACGACGACCACGACCGCCAGCTCGGTCACCGTGCGGCGCCGCGACGGTCGTGCCGCGACGATGTCCTCGCGCTGCTCGGGGCGCGGCCGGCGGGCCGTCGCCGCCGCCCGCAGCGGCAGGCTCACCGTGGCCAGGACGGCCACGGCGGTGGCCGACCACACGGCGAGCGCGGCGCGTTCCGCAGGCAGCAGGAGCAGCGCCACGGCCAGGCCGGCCGCCGCGGAGGGCACCGCCACCACGGCGCTCTCCGCCAGCAGTCGGCCGGTCAGCACCGGCAGGCTGATCCCGCGGGCCCGCAGCAGGGTGAACTCGGCCCTGCGCCGGGCCGCCGACAGGCCCGCCGCCATAAGCAGCACGACGGCGCCGACGGTACCCACGCCGACGGCGGCGACCAGGACCAGCGGCTGCGCGGCGGTGCGCTCGGCGACGAAGGGCCCGAGGAGTTCGGCGAGTCCCTGCTCCTCGACCCGCAGGCCGCGCTGCCGGGTCTGCAACTGCGCCGCGGCAGGGCCGGCCGTCAGCGCGGACAGCCGGTCGCGCAGCGCGGGGACGTCCTGCGCGGTGAGCGCGTCGACGTCCGCGGGGTGGTGCCAGTAGGCCAGCGCGCCGTCCTGCAGACTCAGCAGGGCCTTGGTGGTGTTCTGGTCGATGAGCGCGGTGAAGTGCCAGTAGCGTACGGGATCGTCGCCCGGGCTGGGCAGCGAGCGCAGGCTGGGCCTGCGCAGATCGGACTCCGCGTTCCACCAGGCGGCGCCGGGTGTCCGGGGCGTGACGATCCCGGTGACCCGCACGGTCATGACGGATCCGACCGCGTCCTGGAGGTGGAAGGCCGAGCCGTTGCGCAGTTTCATGGTCTCGGCGGTGCGGTCGGTGATCACCGCTTCGACGTTGTGGGCGTCGGCGGCGGGCCGGGGCAGACGTCCTTCGAGGAGCCGGGTGTTCGCCGCGAGGTCGGGCTGGGCCACCAAGGTGCTCTTCGGGGGGAGCGGGTCCACCGCGGGGAACCGGGTCAGTCCGGGGTCGTTGGCGACCGTTTCCATGGAACGCACGCCGTACACGGTCCGTTCGGCGTCCAGCGCCAGCGGAGGCCGCACGAGACGCTGGAACTGCGCCTCCGTCGCCTTCAGCGACCGCGGGGTGAGCAGCGCCTCGGGGCCGAAGGGGACGGACAGCTGGGAGACCTGGAGCGACATGGTGACGCTGCGGTTCGGCATCGAGGCGTGTGACACGGTGTCACGCAGCGCGGTGTCCTCGTAGCCCTCGACGGCCCGCGGCAGGGCGGCCGCCAGGAACGCGGTGACGAACACCAGCGCGGCCAGGGCCAGCGTCCCGCCGGGGGCGGCGCGCAGCCGGGCGCGGATCCAGGAGACGTCACCGCTCCGTCGGGAACGGGGCTCGGCCACGTCATTCACCTCCTTGGCGCCGCAGCGCCTGGGCCGGGTCGGCGGACCGCCACGCGGTGAGCATGACGCCGAGCAGGGGCAGCACCGTGACGGCGATCAGCAGCACGGCCAGCGGGCCGGACGGCAGTTCCACCCGGACCTCGGGGACCGGGCTCTGCGCGCGGGCCGTCAGGACGATCAGGGGGACGACCTGCCGGGTCAGCAGTCCGCCGAGTACGGCGCCCACACCCACCGCGACCAGGACCAGCAGGCCCTGTTCGGCGGCGATCACCCGGGCGAGCCAGCGGCGCGGGGTGCCCAGCGCCCGCAGCATCGCGAACTCCTGGGAGCGTTCGCGCAGCGCTCCGGCCGCCGCGACGACGTAGCCGACCGCGGCAAGCACCGCGGCGGTCACCACGGCGGCGGGCAGCGCGGACACCGGCCCGGCGCCGAGCGGATCGCGTTGCAGCTCGGCCCGCTGCTCGTCGCGGACCAGGAGCGAGGTGATGTCGCCGCGGGCCCGCAGCGCCGAGGCGACGCGGGCGGTCGCGCCGGGCTCGGCCGCCAGCCACCATTCGCCGGGTGCCAGGGAGCCCTGGTCGGTCCCGTTCAGCAGAGTGTTGACGGAGCGCAGGTCCAGCAGTAGCGCCCCGCCGTCGGTGTCCTTGTCCTTGGATGCGGCGGTGGGCAGGGCGCGGACGGCGGCGGTGACGCGGACCGGCACCGTCGCGCCGGCCAACTGGATCCGCACCGGGTCGCCCACCTTCGCGCCGACCGCCCGCAGGAAGGAGTCGGTGGCGACCCCTGTCAGCGCGGCCGGGGCCTTCGGTCCCGAGGTCACGATCACGGTCGCCTGGTCGAAGCCGCTCGGCACGTACCCCTCGAGGAGCATCTGACCGGTGTCGTACTCGACGGTCAGCGGTGTGCCCCCGCCGGAGCGCGGACTGCCGGCCCGTGTGGAGACGAAGCCGCGATCGGGGTCCTCGGTGAAGTCCCGGTTGCCCATGAGGGCGTGGGCCTGCCAGGCGGAGCGGGCCGGTACGGGTACGGCATGCGTGGCGCCGTCGGCGGCCACCGCCTGCAGGGCTGTGACGGACAGGCGGTGGTGTTCGGACGACCGGGGCACGGAGAAGCCGGCCTTGATCCCGGTGAGGCGCAGCGGCCCGGCCGGGCCGGCACCGGGCGCCCGGCCCGCCTCGGTGGCGAAGTCCGCCTCCAGGACGTGGGGTCGGCCGTCGGCGGGGACCTCGCCCAGGGCGATGGCGTAGAGGACGCCGTAGCGGTCGGTGAAGGTCGCCGACAGCCGGTCGCCGATCTCGCTCGCCCTCGCGCGGCCGCGGGCGTCCCGGGCCTGCAGGCGGACGGTCAGGCGGAGCCGTGCCGCATCGTCCGGCAGCGTGAACCCGGCGTCCTGCGAGGCGGCGTCCTCCGTGGGACGCAGGGAGCGCAGCAGGTCCGGGAACGGCCGGTCGGTGAGGTCGTCGCGCAGCCCGGTCACGCGGGAGGCCGTGGTGGTGTCCATCGCCAGCACCGTCGCCTCGCGGCCCCGGGGCAGCGGCACCGTGCTGCGGTTCGCCGGGGTCACCGCGGCGATCCCGGGGACGTGGTCGTAGACGCCGCCTTGTCCGAAGGGCAGGGTGGAGGTACCGGCGACGCGGACGTCCGCGCCCGTCATGAAGTCGGCCTGGTCGCGCTGGGACCGCTCCCAGCTCGCGTTCTCGCCGATCGCGAACATGCTGATCGACACCGCGAGGACCAGCAGCAAGGCCGGGCCGGCGCCGCGGCCGCTCCGCCGGGACAGCTGCCATCCGGCCAGCGCGGTCGGCAGGCCGCGGGAACCGGCCGCCAGCCGCTCCCCGAGGCGGGCGGCCAGCGGCAGCAGACGCAGCGCGAGCACGGCTCCCGCCAGCAGGCAGATCGCGGGGGCCACGATGAGCACCGGATCGAGTCCGAGCTTCCCCGTGGTGTCGGTGGACAGCGCGCCCGTCCCGCCGTCGCGCCGGGACAGCTGCCAGTAGCCCAGGCCTGCCACGAGCAGCAACGCCAGGTCGGTGCCCGCCTGCACGGCACCCGGCAGCGCGCCCTTGCGGGTCCGTGCCTGCCGTTCGACTGCGTAGGTGCCGGTGCGGCGCAGCGCCGGTGAGGCCACCGCGACGGCGCAGGCGAGCGCGGCCAGCACGCCCGCCCACCAGGCCGTGGCGGTCGGTACCTCCAGGCGGACGTCCGCTCGCGCCAGGGCCCCGTGCCCGGCGAGCAGCCGTACCAGCGGCCCGGCCAGCAGCGGCGCCAGCACGGCGGCGGGCAGCGCCAGCAGCAGTGCCTCGGCGGCCGCCAGGCCCGCGACCCGGGAGCGGGAGCCGCCGCGGGCCCGCAGCTGGGCGGTCTCCTCGGCGCGTTCGCTGGCGAGCAGGCCGGCGACGAGCATCAGCGCCAGGCCCGCGAGGACGATCAGCTGCAACGCGCTGATGAGCAGCGTCGAACGGCTCACCAGCAGATTGCGGTTCAGGTCGGCCGCCAGGGCGGGCAGCTCGCTGCTCGCCGTCGTCTCGCCGTTCCTGCCCCTGTCGTCCAACTGCCCCACCGTGCGCCGGACGTCCTGGCCGACGCGGTCGAGGCGGGCGGTGGTCACGGCCGAGAAGTCGGCCCCCGCCGTCCACTGGACCTCGGAGGCCGGGACCGCGCCCGCCGTGAACGCCTTCGGGTCCACGAGCATCGGGCCGTAGGTGGTGAACGACAGCGTCCGCACGCCGCGTCCCTCGAGCGGGTCGAGCCGCCAGTACAGTGCGGACGCATCGGCGGGCCGGTACAGGCCGGTCAACCGGACGCGCAGCGACGGCCCGTTCCGCCGGTCGGCGAGCGTGATCACGTCCCCCGGCGTCACGCCGAGGGCCTTCGCGGCCGACTCGGGCAGCGCCACCGGCACCGGACCTCCGGCCTCCGGAGCGTCGGGGAAG